>FR889097.1:0-5880 GCA_000435755.1 Clostridium sp. CAG:508 | reverse complement strand
CTAATTCAAAAGCAACAAAACGTGTTTTATACAGCTTTCCAATACTTATTTTCACTATTGCCAACAATACTCTTACTAGTGTTATTTGTGGCAGTATTTAAAATGCAAGGCTTAGGTGATAAAGGAAAAGTTTATGATGCAGAGACAACAAAGTCAAAAATAAAGTTTAATGATGTTGCAGGTTTAGATGAAGAAAAAAATGAAATGATAGAAATAGTTGACTTCTTAAAAGAACCTAAAAAATTCTATGAGATGGGTGCCAAAATTCCTAGAGGTGTATTACTTTGTGGACAACCAGGTACAGGTAAAACTTTAATTGCAAAAGCAATTGCAGGAGAAGCAAAAGTTCCATTTATCTCAATGAGTGGTTCTGAATTTATAGAAATGTTTGCTGGTCTAGGAGCATCAAGAGTTAGAAAATTATTTGAAAAAGCTAAAAAAATTGCACCATGTATAGTATTTATAGATGAAATAGATGCAATTGGATCAAGAAGAACAAGTGGAAGTGGAGCAGAAACAGAAAATAACCAAACTCTAAATCAATTGTTAGTTGAAATGGACGGATTTGATACAGAAGAAACAATTATAGTTTTAGCTGCAACAAATAGACCAGAAATGTTAGACAAAGCATTACTAAGACCAGGCAGATTTGACAGACAAATTACAATAGCTCTTCCAGATATGAAAGGTAGAGAGGAAATACTAAAAATCCATGCAAAAGACAAAAAGTTTGCAGACAATGTTAGTATGAAAGATATTGCAGGAGATACAGCAGGATTTACAGGAGCTGAACTTGCAAATATTTTAAATGAAGCGGCAATTATTGCTACAATAAAAAAACATGAAGCAATAACTCAAAATGATATTGAAGAAGCTGTTAAAAAAGTGACAGTTGGGCTAGAGAAGCAAAGCAGAGTAATATCAGAAAAAGATAAAAGACTTACAGCTTTCCATGAAGCAGGACATGCTATAGTAAGTAGTCAATTAGAAACACAAAAAGATATAAAAGAAGTATCAATTATACCTCGTGGAGTTGCAGGTGGTTACACAATGTATAAAACAAACGAGGATAAGTACTATATTTCAAAAACAGAAATGGAAGAGAAACTAATTGCATTACTTGGTGGTAGAGCAGCAGAAAAATTAGTACTAAATGATATTTCAACAGGTGCAAGTAACGATATTGAAGTAGCAACACAAATTGCAAAAGATATGATTATAAAATATGGAATGAGTGATAACTTAGGACCAATTTCAATAAATACAGAAAAAGACCCATATGAATTACAACTATTAGGAGAGAAATTTGGAGATGCAATTGGTGCAGAAGTTAAAATTATGCTAGATACAGCATATGCAAGAGCACAAACAATATTAACAAATAATATGGACAAACTACATGTTGTAGCAGAAGTTTTAATACAAAAAGAAGTTATATCAGCAGAAGAATTTGAAGAAATAATAAAATAAAAAAATATAGGTGTTGATATAAGACTATATCAACACCTATTATTTATACAATATCTTTAAATTGACACGTTTTTGTTATTCAAATAATTTAAGATACCTGCATCAGTTTTAAAACAAAACCTTAAAGAACGGCTACAAAGCTGTTGGTACTTATATCCAAACTTTTTATTGATTTCTCTGTCTCCGTATTTTCCGTCACCGATAATAGGATAACCAATATGAGCTAAATGAGCTCTTATTTGGTGAGTCTTACCAGTATGTAAATTAACATCCAACAAACTAGTGTTATTCTTATTATTACAACTAATTACCTTATATGAAGTAATAATTTTTTCGTACCCTTTTTTAGGAACATCAGAAATATATACCAAAGATTTTTTTGCATCCTTAAAAAGATATGCTGTTAAAGTATCTTCTTTTTTACGAGGAATACCATAAACCAAAGCCTTATAATGCTTTTCGATTTCACGATTTTTAAACTTATCTAACAGAATATTTAAAGCTTCTTCATTTTTGGCAAACAAAACCAATCCAGTAGTATTTCTATCTAAACGATGACAAGGAAAAATAAAAGCAATGTTATAATATTTACAAAGTTCACTAGTTAAGCTGTTCTCACCAACTACTTCAATTTCAGCAGGCTTATTTACAACCACAATATTATCATCTTCATAAATAATATCAATATTAAAATTATTTTTACTAAATAATTGCTCATCAGGAATAAATATTTTTATAACATCACCAGAATGTATAATAACATTATCAGAAATCCTAGTGTCATTTACTCTAACATCTTTTTTTCGCAAAGCTTTATATAAAGTATTAAGCTTAAGCCCATCAAAACTATCTAATAAAAAACTATTCAATTTCTTTCCATCATATTTTTTATCAACTATAATCTCTTTCATATGTTCTAGTATACACTTTTTCGTATGCAATGTCAAAAAAGTAACCAAAAAAATTACAAGGCATAAAATAGAGCAAAAGGAGAAAGTGCAAATGTTAGACTTTATATTTAAAGGAATAGTGTGGGTATTAGCAATATATGGTTTAATAGAACTCATAAAAACCATAATTTACACATATACATATACAAATTTAAAATCAAATGGAATATATATAATAGTGGCAGTAAAAAATCAAGCTAACCAAATAGAAGGCTTTATAAGGACAACATTATTTAGAATAATTTATGGAAAAGAAGAAAATATAAAAAATATAATTGCAGTTGACCTAAATTCTACAGATGAAACAAAACAAATATTAGAAAAATTAAGCAATGAATATGAAAACATAAAAGTAGCAAATTGGAAAGAATGTAAAGATTTGTTTGATAATATAGATGACACAAAATTATAGCGTATGTAGCGAAGCAAAGTGTGCTTCACATGTGAACAATAAAGAATAACCAAAAGCAATAAAAATTAAAAAAACTCTTGCAATAGCTACCAAAATGTGGTAATATAGATTATAGTTTTAAAGGCAAAGAAAAAGAGAAGTAAGTTTTAACTAACTATAAAGAGAACAGAAGTCACCGGCTGTAAGCTTCTGATAGTATAGAAAACTGAAGGTAGCTTTGGAGCCGATAAATTGAAATAGTAGTAAATTTATCCGTATAACTTGCGTTAAAAGTAACTAAGGTTAACAATAAAATTGTTAAATTAAGGTGGTACCGTGAGAATAATAGCTCGCCCTTATTTCAGGGCGAGGATTTTTGTTTTAATAAGGAGGAATGTAAAATGCACGAATTAGAAGGAAAGTTTGAACCACAAACTTTTGAAGAGAAAATTTATAAAAATTGGAATGAAAAGGGCTATTTTAAACCATCTGATGACAAAACCAAAAAGCCATATACAATAGTAATTCCACCGCCAAACATTACAGGTAAATTGCATATGGGTCATGCTCTTGACGAAACTTTGCAAGATATTTTGATTAGATATAAAAGAATGCAAGGGTTTAATACTTTATGGGTTCCAGGAACAGACCATGCTTCAATTGCAACAGAAGCTAAAATAGTTGAAAAACTAAAAGCAGAAGGAATTACAAAAGAAGACCTTGGTAGAGATGGTTTCTTAAAAAGAGCATGGGAATGGAAAGAAGAATATGGTGGAACTATATTAAACCAACTTAAGAAATTAGGTTGTTCTTGTGATTGGTCTAGAGAAAGATTTACAATGGATGAAGGCTTATCTAATGCAGTAACAGAAGTATTTATAGACCTATACAATAAAGGACTAATTTACAAAGGCAAGAGAATGATAAATTGGTGTCCATATTGCAATACTTCAATTTCAGATGCAGAAGTAGAATATGAAGAAGAACCAACACATTTATGGCATGTTAAGTATCCAGTAAAAGGAGAAGAAGGTAAATTTGTTATAGTAGCAACTACAAGGCCAGAAACAATGTTAGGAGACACAGGAATTGCAGTACATCCGGATGATGAAAGATATAAAGACTTAGTAGGAAAAACTGTAATATTACCAATTATGAATAAAGAGATTCCTATTATAGCAGACGACTTCGTAGAAAAAGAATTTGGAACAGGTGCCGTAAAACTTACACCTGCACATGATCCAAATGATTATCAAGCAGCCTTAAAACATAACTTAGAAATTATACCTGTATTTGACGAAGAATTCAAAATGAACAATTTAGTACCTGAATACAAAGGTATGGATATGTATGAAGCAAGAGAAAAAATAGTTGAAAGATTACAAAAAGAAGGATACTTAGTAAAAATAGAAGACTATAATCACAATGTAGGAAAATGCTATCGTTGCCACCATACAATTGAGCCACATATTTCTGAGCAATGGTTTGTAAAAATGGAACCTTTAGCAAAACCAGCTATTGAAGCAGTTAGAACAGGAAAAGTAGAATTTGTACCTGAAAGATTTGATAAAATTTATTACAACTGGATGGAAAATATTCAAGACTGGTGTATCTCAAGACAATTATGGTGGGGACATAGAATACCAGCATATTATTGTCAAGAATGTGGAGAGGTTATAGTATCAAAAGAAGAGCCACATAAATGTACAAAATGTGGAAGCACAAATTTAAAACAAGATGAAGACACATTAGATACATGGTTTAGTTCTGCATTATGGCCATTTTCAACATTAGGTTGGCCAGAGCAAACTGAGGATTATAAATACTTCTACCCAACAAGTACATTAGTTACAGGTTATGATATAATATTCTTCTGGGTAGCAAGAATGATATTCTCGGCATTAGAACATACAGGCCAAGTACCATTTGATAAAGTATTTATCCATGGAATAGTACGTGATAGCCTAGGAAGAAAAATGTCTAAGAGTATAGGCAATGGAATTGATCCATTAGAAATTATTGCAAAATATGGCACAGACGCATTAAGATTTTCACTAGTTTTAGGAATATCACCAGGAAATGATATTAGATATATGCCTGAAAAATTAGAATCAGCATCAAACTTTGCAAACAAGTTATGGAATGCATCAAAATTTGTTTTAAGCAATATGCCAGAAAATGGCTCAAAATTAGCAGAAGATAAATTGCCAGCAAACCTATGTTATGAAGATAAATGGATTTTATCTAAATTAAATAAATTAGTTAAAGAAGTAACTAATAACTTAGAGAACTTTGAACTTGGAATTGCAACACAAAAAGTATATGACTTTATTTGGAATGAATTCTGTGATTGGTATATTGAAATGGTAAAATCTCGTTTATATGACGAAAATTGCACAACAAAATTTGCTGCACAATATACTTTAAACAAAGTATTAAAAGATTCATTAAAATTATTACATCCAGTAATGCCATTTGTAACAGAAAAAATATATATGCAACTATATCATAATGACGAAAGTATAATGATTTCAAAATGGCCAGAATATACAGAAAGTTTATCATTTGAAAAAGAAGAAGAGCAAATAGAAAAATTAAAAACAATAATAGTTGGAATTAGAAATTTACGTACAAACTTAAATGTTCATCCAAGTAAAAAATCTAAGTTGATATTTGTAACTAAAACAGCAAATGATATGCTAAAAGAATCAAGTGCAATGATACAAAAATTAGGATTTGCAAATGAAATAGATATACAAGAAAACAAAGAAAATATACCTCAAAATGCGATGTCAGTTTTAGCAGATGGAATAGAAGTATATATACCATTTGAAGAATTGGTAGATTTAGAAGCAGAAAAACAAAGACTACAAGGTGAAAGAGAAAAACTACTTTCTGAAGTTGCAAGAGGAGAAAAAATGCTTTCAAATCCTGGCTTTGTAAACAAAGCACCAGAAGCGAAAATAAATGAAGAAAAAGCAAAACTTGCTAAATACAAAGAAATGCTTGAAAAAGTTGAAGAAAGACTCAAAAGTCTATAATAAAAAATTCCCAGTTTGACTGGGAATT
>FR889096.1:5031-5909 GCA_000435755.1 Clostridium sp. CAG:508 | reverse complement strand
TAAAATTCCTTTACTTTTTGATTTATAACTTCTGTATTACCTACTAATAAAATATCTGCTTCAATTTGATTTATTGCCCTTACAGCGCCTTTTATTGTTGCATCAGGTGCATTATCTCCACCCATTGCATCTAATATTATTATCATTTTATTTTTCTCCTTTTGCATTTTATCTCAAACACTTTGTTGTATTGTTAAAATATATGAATGCTTTTATATTTTATAACTTATATTTACTAAAGTCAAGAAGGCATATAAAAAAATAAACCTATAATGTCTATAGGTTTATTTTTGTTTATCGTATAGTATAAAACTATGCTAATTCTACTGTAGCGCCAACTTCTTCAAATTTAGCTTTTAATTCTTCAGCTTCTTCTTTAGCTACGTTCTCTTTAACTGTTTTTGGAGCTCCGTCAACTAAATCTTTAGCTTCTTTTAATCCTAAACCTGTAGCATCTCTAACTACTTTAATTACTTGGATTTTGTTTGCTCCAGCTTCTTTTAATACTACATTAAATGAAGTTTTTTCTTCAGCTGCTCCAGCTGCTGCTCCAGCTACTGGTGCTGCAACTGCTGCTGCAGATACTCCATATTTTTCTTCAATTCCTTTTACTAATTCTGCTAATTCAACAACTGTTAAAGTGTCGATAGTCTCTAATAATTCATCAATTTTTGCCATTTTAAAATGACCTCCTTCTTTATTTTAATTTTAATAATTTTTTATTTTAATCAACTTAGAATAATCATATTCTAAACTTTATAATTTTAACCAAAAACAAGTATTGCTAGGAAAGCTAGCTAAAAATCTTGAGATTATACTGGTGTATATCGAAAGATTTTCATGCGACGCTTGACAACGCAAGACGAAGCTTTTCAATT
>FR889096.1:1931-4996 GCA_000435755.1 Clostridium sp. CAG:508 | reverse complement strand
AGCTGAGATTTTTATGCGACGCTTGACAACGCAAGACGAAGTTTTTCATTAAAATTAAGCGTTAGCTTTTTGCTCCCTAACTGCATCAAGCGCAACAGCCAACTTGGTAATATTTCCAAGTAAAGCTCCAGCCAATTTTGCCATAAGTTCTTGTCTTGATGGTAATTTTGCTAAAGTTATAATTTCTTCAGCTGTCATTACTTTTCCGTCTATAATTCCACCTTTAATTTTGTAGAATTCGTTATTTTTAGAGAAGTTGTAAATTACTTTAGATGGTTCTAAATAATCTTCAGTTCCAATTACTAATGCTGTTGGTCCTTCTAATAAATCATCTAATCCACTTTCTCCATTTGCATCTAATGCTCTTTTTATAATGTTGTTTTTAATAACTTTGTATTCACTGTTTGCATTTCTTAAATCTGTTCTTAATTTAGTTACATCTGCAACATTTATTCCTCTGTAATCTGTTAAAAGAATTACTTTTGCTTCTTTAAGTTTTTCAGCTAGTTTTTTTACTTCTTCTTCCTTTTGCTTTAGAACGTTTTCACTTGCCATGTTTTCACCTCCCAAATTAAATAAAAATCCAATCAATAATGCCTATTCTTACTAAGACAAAGATTGATTGGATAAATCCGTTTCCTCTTTACCTCGGTAAGACTTAAGTGTATGCTTACTTTCTTCGGCAATATTTATTATTTTTGATCAATATACATACTTGGTCCCATTGTAGTAGATATTGCTACACTTCTAATGTATTGACCTTTTGCAGCTGCTGGTTTTGCTTTTATAATAGCATTCATAACAGTTTCATAGTTTTCTAATAGCTTATCTGCTCCAAATGATACCTTTCCAAAACCTAGGTGAACAATGTTACTTTTGTCAAGTCTGTATTCAACTTTTCCTGATTTAATTTCTTGGATTGCTTTTGTAACATCCATTGTTACTGTTCCTGATTTAGGGTTTGGCATTAAACCTTTTGGTCCTAATACTTTACCTAATCTACCTACAACACCCATCATGTCTGGAGTTGCAACGATAACATCATATTCAAACCAGTTTTCTTTTTCAATTTTTGGTATTAATTCTTCTGCACCAACAAAGTCAGCTCCTGCTTTAACAGCTTCGTCTGCTTTTGGCCCTTTAGCAAATACTAATACTCTTTGAGTTTTACCAGTACCATTTGGAAGTACTGTTGTTCCTCTTACTTGTTGATCAGCTTGTTTTGAATCTACACCCAATTTTACGTGTAATTCCACTGTTTCATCAAACTTTGTTTTTGGCATTTTTTCAATTGTTTCTAATGCTTCTTTAGCACTATACAATTTTTTTCTATCAACTAGCTTTTCAGCTTCTTGATATCTCTTTCCTTTTTTCATTTTTACCTCCTTTGGTTCAAACGAAGATTTTAATCTTCTCCCAATTTATTTTTTAGTCTTCTACGACTACACCCATAGATCTTGCAGTTCCTGCTACCATGCTCATTGCTGCTTCTAATGATGCTGCATTTAAGTCTGGCATTTTCTTTTTAGCAATTTCTTCAACTTGTGCTTTGTTGATTTTTGCTACTTTATCTCTATTAGGTTTTCCAGAACCTTTTTCTATTTTTGCAGCTTGTTTAATTAAAACTGCCATAGGTGGTTCTTTAGTAATAAATTCAAATGTTTTGTCTTTATAAACAGTTATAACAACTGGAATTATAGTTCCTGCCATTTGTGCTGTTCTATCATTGAATTGTTTTACAAAATCCATTATGTTTATTCCGCTTCCTCCGATTGCTGGACCTACTGGTGGAGCTGGTGAAGCCTTTCCTCCTGGAATTTGTAATTTAATTATATTACTTACTTCCTTTTCTGCCATTGTTATAGCACCTCCTTTTAATGTTTTGTAATATGTATATTAATCTAGAATTTTAATTTATAGCGCTTACATTTGCTTTTTTGTATTAACATAATTGCCATAAATCAAAATTTAAATTACAAACTATTATGATTTTAATTTAGAACAAGTAGTACGAGGCAACCGAGCAAAATTTTCTGAAACTATACTGGTGTATGTTGAAGAAAATTTTGTGATGGTTAACAAAGTAATACGAAGTTATAAATTAAAATTAGATTTTTTGAACTTGAGAAAACTCCAATTCAACCGGCGTCTCTCTTCCAAACATAGAAACTAATACTTTTACTTTATGTTTTTCTTTATTGATTTCTGTAACAGTTCCTGTGAAATCTGTTAAAGGACCATCCATTATGCGAACAGTATCATTAACATTGTAATCCACATTAACTTCAACTTGTTCAAATCCCATTTTTCTAATTTCTTCATCAGTTAATGGAATAGGGTCTGTACCAGAACCAACAAATCCTGTAACACCTCTAGTATTTCTAACTATATACCATGTTTTTTCTGTTACAATCATTTTCACTAAAACATAACCAGGAAAAACTTTTTTTAGATTTGTTTTTCTTTGTCCTTCTTTAATTTCTATTTGCTCTTCCATTGGAACTATAATATCAAAGAAGTATTCTTCTAACTCTCTATTTTTTATAGTTTTTTCTAAGTCTGTTTTTACCTTGTTTTCATACCCTGAATATGTATGTACTACATACCATCTTGGCACTAATTCTTCTTTTTGAGACATATTTTTAGCCTCCTTATTATTCATTTACTGTATTGTTTTTAGTTTCATTATTGTTAGATTCTTCATTTAGAATATTATTTACAGCATTTTGTGCATCTTGATTAGTATTTTCTGTTTGTTCACTATGAGACTCTACGAATTTCTTTATTCTGTTGACTCCTTGTTTGTTTGCAAATTCAAATACTAAGTCTAACACAAATACAATAGCAGCTGTAATAAGTACAATTACAATAACTGCAATAGTATTATTAACAAGTTGCTTTGGTGTTGGCCAAATTACTCTTTTTAATTCTGCCTTAAAATCTTTAAAAAAGTGTTTGTTTTCTTTCTTCTCTTTTTTATCGTTTTTAGATACTTCTTTTTTAGGCATCTTAATTTCCCCCTTAAAAGGCTTATTTTGTTTCTTTATGTGTTGTACGTTTTTTGC
>FR889096.1:0-1902 GCA_000435755.1 Clostridium sp. CAG:508 | reverse complement strand
GTTTTTTGCAGAATTTGCAATACTTAACAACTTCTAATCTATCTGTATTGTTCTTTTTGTTTTTTTCTGTTAAATAATTTCTTCTTTTACATTCTGTACATTCTAATGTAATTGGTTCTCTTGCTCCTTTTGTAGCCATCTAAAACACCTCCAGCTTTATGCTTTTTTGAATTTCATTTTTTTAAGCGTATGTTTCTTACATACGCTTAAATATCATACCATGTTTTTCTAAATATGTCAACTATTATGGCACATTTTCTTGATTTTCTTGAGTATTTTTTTGTTATACTATATTTTTATAGAGTCATATTTAATTTTCTTCCTAATATGTTGGTCTTATACCATAATATTCCTTAATTACGTCTTTTTTTCTTTTGTACTGAATATCCAAATTTCCCAACTTGCTTTCCTAAAGTGAAATATTTTCCATTAGCATATGTGATTAAATCACATTTTGTTATATCAAATGCTCCTTTATTATCTATATACTTTTCATCTGCATCAATTGATAATATTTCTGCCATAAACATATCATGAGATCCTAGCTCTTTTATTTCAACCACTTTGCATTCAATAGATACTGGACTTTCTTTTATAAGTGGACATTTTACAAATTTTCCTTTCTCTTTTGTCAAATGCATCTCTTTAAATTTATCTACTTTTGCTCCTGTTTTTACCCCACACCAGTCTGTAGCATAAGCAAGTTGCTTATTAGTTAAATTTATAACAAATTCCTTGTTTTTAGCTATTATATCATGAGAATATCTTTCTTTTCTAACTGATATATAACACATGGGTTTATCTGTATTTATTATTCCTGTCCATGCAACTGTTATGATGTTACTCTTATTCATATCACCACAAGATACCATTACTACTGGTAATGGATATATAAAAGTTCCTGGTTTCCATATCACTTTACTCATAATTTATTTCCTTCTTTGCTCTATTAATTTCAACGTATTTTTTACTCAAAATCATACTTTCTATTTTTTATTCACATTCACTATATTCCTTAGTTGTCTTCTGCATCAATTTCATCTTATATTTCTTATTTGCCTTTTTGCTTCTTCATATCCTCTTTTATATAAATATTCCATTTTACTTGCATCTAGTAAAGAAACGTCTTCTGTATGTATTTTTAGCAAATAATCTGCTCCTTCTAGTTCATAGTTTGAAAGTTCATGTCCCATAATATCAATAGAACCTCCAATAACATCTAATATGTTTTTCTTTGTCTTGTATTTTATATCTTTGGTAAATACTACTGAAATTACTACATCTACGCCATTTTCTTTTAACTCTTTCCATGGAACATTTTCTCTAATCCCTCCATCTACTAATACTGTTTCTTTATATGGACATGGAGAAAATACTCCTGGATAACTACAACTTGCTCTTACTGCTTTGCCAATTTCAATATCGTTTACATATCTTATTTTATCTGAATATCCTCTGCTTTCGTTTATTGATGAAAAAAAGTATACTGCTCCTGTATTTAAGTCAATGCTTGGTATTAATAAGTTTTTGTTAATATCTCTTATATTTGTTATTCCTTTAGCCTTACATGCTTGATTAACTATATTTTCAATTACTTTTCCACTATTAAGACCGTCGATACAGACTTCTCTAGTTATTATTAACCCACCAATTAGTTTTAATATATTTCGCCAATCTACATATTTTATCTTCTTAGCATAAATTGCAAACAAATCATATATTTTCTCTGCCGTATATCCACATGCATAAAGAGTAGCAACTATACTTCCTGATGATGCTCCTGATATATAGTCAAATTGTATGTTTTCCTCTTCTAGAGCCTTTAGTACGCCTATATGTGCTGCTCCTTTAATTCCTCCTCCGTGCTAAACATAAACCTAATTTCATATAATCACCTATTTA
>FR889095.1 GCA_000435755.1 Clostridium sp. CAG:508 | reverse complement strand
ATTGTTTTTTTCTGAATTTAATTTAATATTTTTTGTACTATTTTTTATTAAATTATTTTTTTCTTCTATTTTATTTTTTATTTTTTCTTTATTTTCTTCTTTTATTTTATTTTTTAAATTATTTTTTTCCAATTCGATTGAAAATTTATTAAATAATAAATTTAATTTATTTAAATTATTATTTTTCTCCTCTTCACATTTTAATTTTTCCATTAAATTATCTTTTTTCTCTTGTAGCATCTCTTTGTTTTTTTGTACTTCTTTTTTTGTCTTTAAGTCACTAGCTACTTTTTCCATCCTATTTTGTACTATATTGATTGGTCTATCCTGAGTTCTTGATGTTCCCACTTCCTCTACTAACTTTTTATTCAATCTTTCCATCGCCTTTTGAAACGACACCTTGTCTTCCCCTGTTCCCATAATGTTTGAGAGTTTTTGTATTAGAATGTTTTGATTTTGATTATTTAATACTACCTCTTGTTGTAGTGACATTATAGTAGATATGTATGTTTTTTCATCTATTCCTGTCTGTTCATAGAAGTACTGATTACCATCCTTTTTGTCAATTTTAAAATCACTAGAAACATCTCTTAAATCCTGATTAAATATTATCGGATTTTTTTTATTAAAATCTCTAAAAATTTCAAATGTATTTCCATTATTTAATTGATATTTTATTTTTCCTGAGAATTCTTCACCAACCCAAGGTAAATATTTTTCATAATCCGAGATTTCTTTTCCATTTTTATTTTTAGAAATTCCATAAAAAATATTTTTTAAATAATTTAATAAAGTAGATTTTCCAGATTCATTTTTTCCATAAATAATATTTATATTATTTTCTAA
>FR889094.1 GCA_000435755.1 Clostridium sp. CAG:508 | reverse complement strand
TAATAATATTATCTTTTATATAATATAATTTCACATAGTTCGTATCACTGTTTTACAAATCCAGTATTTTTTATTCAATATTTTACAATAACTAATATAATTTATTCATCTCACTCTTGTCATCTTTCAAAATTCACTTGCTCTGCGTGTGATGATCTAATTTAAATTCTTTTAATATTGGTAGTATTTGTTCTTCAAACTCCGGATAGAATTTATATAAAGTATCATAAGCATTTAAAGGTTTATCTGGCTTAGTAAATCTTGCACATTCCCAATCTATTATCATATCAATATAATCATTTCTAGTTTTTTTCAAATTGTTCTTATGATGTCTTGCTGTTTTTCTATGAAAATTTTTAACTTTTTCAAAAGGTAAAAAATTATATAATATAACCTTATCTAAGTCATGTACTAAACTTCTCCAAGTATTATGCCCCAATAATTGTTTTTCCACATTTTTATATGACTTTCTGTGTGCTTTTGTATAGTTTATTGCATTTAGATTTTCTTTTCTATGTTTTAACATTTATATGACCTCTCTATATACAAATTTTGTACTATTATCTTTCTTCTTTATCTCTAGCTTCAAAATCTTTCTTTTTTTCATTTTGATATATCATAACTGCTGTCATATCTTCTGCATCATATTCAATTGAATACTCATCTGAAAGCTTATATGTGTACACTCCTGCTTCCAATTCTTCCTCACCTATTCTTAATGCATTTTTTTGTTTTGATATTGCTCCAACATATCCATTTGATTTTGAACGAGCTATATTTTCTTCTCCTAACAATCCTGATAATACTGCATTTCTATAATTTGGATCATGCATACATACTATTAGAATGTTTGAAAAAACTTCTTCAGATTTCTCAGGTGAGTTTTCACCTTGTCTATTAATTATATATTTATTTACATTTTTCATAACTCCAAATGCAGTTCTATAATATAGTCCACCAACATTTTTAATAGTTACAACTTTTCCGTCATCTCCTGTAAATTCATACGTTAGAGCTTCAGGTTCATTTGATTTATAATGTATATTTTTCTTATTGCTTGTCCTTACGGTTTCAATTAAATCGTCATTAAATAATTCTGTTACATCCTCTTCTTTTCTTTGAGCTCCTAATATTCTATAAGCATACTTTTCCATTAGTTCATTTTTTCCAAGTCCAGAGTTTACTATTAGTTCTCTTGTTTCTGGGTCCGAAAACATTTTATAAACTCTATCTAATATATCATAAAAATCCTTGATTTCTTCTGATCTATCCATTGATACTTTTGACTGATTTTCCAACAATGTCTTATATCCATCATAAACCTTATCGATATAATCTTGTGCTTGTTCACCTTTTTTGCTTCTATGTAAAAAATCTCTCAATATATGTTCTAAAAAAACATTCTTATCTAAATTTGTTGTATTATTCATCATCTTTTTTTCCTTTCCTCTCCTAGT
>FR889093.1 GCA_000435755.1 Clostridium sp. CAG:508 | reverse complement strand
TGCTCCAATTGGAGTTTTTTCAATATCAGCAATGGTTTTTAATAGATTTTTTTCAATTGCATCTAATTTATTTTCAATTTCATTACTCATATTAGTTACCTCCTTTTTCAAGCATTACTTTACATGGCTTTTGAGTGTTGTTTAAAAGTAGGGGAAGAACCTCTTCTTTTTGACCAACAGCTTGTACTTTTCCGTCAACAAGTAAAATAATTTCATCTGCAATATTCAAAATTTTTTCTTGGTGAGAGATAATAACAATTGAAGAATCACTAATTTCAGAATGCATTTTTTCAAATACAGAAATTAAGCTATTAAAGCTCCATAAATCAATACCAGCCTCAGGCTCGTCAAATACAGTAAGTTTCGACTTTTTAGCTGCAAGCATAGCAATTTCAATACGTTTTAATTCTCCACCAGAAAGTGAATTACTAACTTCTCTGTTTAAATAGTCTTTTGCACATAAACCTACATCAGAAAGATAGTTACATGCTTCTGAAACATTTATAGTGTTACCAGAACTTAGTTCTATTAAATCTCTAACAGTCAAACCTTTGAATTTTACAGGTTGTTGAAAAGCAAAGCCAATTCCAAGTTTAGCTCTATCAGTGATTCCAATATTAGTAATGTCTTTTCCATCAAAGAAAATACTGCCAGAATCAGGCTTTAAAATACCCATAATAATTTTAGCAAGTGTAGATTTTCCAGAACCATTAGGACCAGTTATCGCAACTAACTTGCTGTTATCTATTTTTAAACTTATGTTATCTAAAATTTGTTTATTGTCTCTAAAATAAGAAACATTTTTAAGTTCTAACATAATTTTACCTCCTTAAAATTTAGCACATATATTGTACCACAAAGTGAGCAAAAATACTAGATTTTGAATAATATTTAGTAAAAATACCAAAATAAATATATAAAATATTGACATACGTTAAAACGTACGCTATAATATAAATATAGGGGTGATTAAAAATGACGAATATAAATATTACAAATTTTAGAAAAGATATATATGAGTTATTAGAACAAACTATAAAGTTTAATGAACCAATAAATATTACAACTAAAAATGGAAATGCAGTTGTTATATCAGAGGAGGATTATAACGGACTAATGGAAACAGTATATTTATTAAACACACCGGGAATGAAAGAAAAACTTATAAAGGGAAAAGAAACAAAAATAGAAGACTGTGTTGCAGAAGAAGAGGTGGAATGGTAGTGTATAAAATTGTTTATACTAAAGATTCAATAAAAGATATTGAAAAACTAAAAGGTGCTAATTTGAATAAAAAAGTATTGGCTTTAATTGAGATAATAAAAAATAATCCATTTCAAACACCACCACCTTATGAAAAATTAGTAGGAGATTTGCAAGGATTATATTCTAGAAGAATAAATATAAAACACAGATTAGTGTATCAGATCCTAGAAAATGTTCAAACTGTAAAAATAATAAGTATGTGGACACATTACGAGAAAATATAAAAAAGATTTGCCTCACAGAGTGAAGCAAATCTTTTTTAAAACTTTTCAATCCATTTATTTAAAATATTTGTAGCAATTTCTTTTGTAACATTATCTTTATCAAACAATGGGTTATATTCAACTAAATCAGCTGATTTAATAATATCACTATACTTTGTAATCTCATCTGCTAAAGCATAAGCCTCTTCCAAATTGATACCATTTTTAGCTGGAATAGAAACACCAGGTGCAACATTAGGATCTATTAAATCTAAATCAAAACTAATATGTACTCCGTCAGTTCCATTTGAAGCAATAGCAAAAGCCTTTTTGCAAATTTCTTCAACTCCATATTTTTTAATATCTTCAGTAGAAAATACAGTAACACCCGCATCTAATACATTACCCCATTCCCATGGGTCAATATCTCTACCACCAACAATAACAGCATTTTTAAAATTGTAAAATGGACCATCATGAAAATCTGATAATATGCTCTTTTCATAATGTGTAGCAACTGCTAAAGGTAAGCCGTGTAAGTTGCCAGTAACAGAAGTAGGGTAGGTATTGAAATCAGCATGTGAATCAAACCATATAATTCCCATATTTTTATTTTCTTTTATAGAACCTAAGCTAGAACCAATTGCAACAATGTGGTCTCCACCTACAAGTAAAGGAAATTCACCATCTTGAATAACTTTACGAGTTGTGTTATATAGCCTTTCATTAAATTCGTTGATTCCTTCTAAGTTTCTTTTCTCATTTTTTGAATCTAGCGCTTTAACTGCCAAAACTAAATTATGCATTTTTGTGTAATATGCATCTTTTTCCTCGTCATTCATATTTTCTTCAAAATGAATTTCATGCATATCTAGTAACAAATCATCAAACTTTGATACAAAGCTGTTAATGTCATTAGAATCTGAACTTGAGTTAGATTCTTCATCTTTTTTGTTACCTTTCAAAACATAATTGTGAGAAATGTTGCTTGATTTTAAGTCATTTGTTAGGACTTGTGCTCCAAGCTCAGCACCATCAATTTTTAGACCTAAGTCAGTGCATGCACTTATAATTGATACTTTTTTCATAATAAAACCTTCTTTAAATTTTTACTAACATGATGATGATAATTATCAAACATCAGAAGCAAAACAAATTATACCAATAAGCTACAAAAAAGTCCAGTGTTTTGCATAAAAAAATCCTCCTTTTTAGGAGAATTTTAACTATTTAATTTCAACTACAGTTACACCCATTTCACCTTCACCAAAGGTTCCTATACGAAAACTTTTTACATGTGGATGCTTTTTTAAAAATGAGTGAATACCTTCACGTAGTTTACCAGTACCCTTACCGTGTACTATTCTGACAGGTGAAATATTTGCAGATGCACAGTTATCTAAATATTTATCAATAACATAAATGGCTTCGTCAACATTTTGACCAATAACATTTATTTCAGGAGAAATAACTTTAGTCTTTGAAGATTTTTCAGTTGTTACTTTACCTGTTGACTTAGAGGTGGTAGAAACATTGCTTGATAATTTTCGGAAATCTGAAAGTTTAACATTCATTTTCATACTACCAACTTGAACTTGTACTTCGTTAGACTTATTTACAGTATTTCCAAGTATAATACCATTTGTGCCAAGAGATGATATATATACATTTAATCCATCTTTTATATCATTCTTATCTATGGACTCAAAGCTATTATCTTGTCCACTATAGTGAACAGAATTTATATTTCTTATTTTATCATTTAATTTGTTTCTTAAATTATTAGCTTGTTTTAAGTCTACGGAAGCACTGAGTTCATGGATTATTTCAGTTGCTTCTTCTTTAGCAGAAAGTAAAATATCCCTGGCTTCTAATTTTGCGTCTTCAAGCATTTTTGCTCTTTTTTCTAAGACATCATCTTGCTTTTTTTCTAAACTTTTTCTTAAAGCCTCAACTTGTCTTAAATTCTTTTCAGTTTCTTCTACTTGTTTTTCTACTTTCAATTTATTATCATAAATATTTTTCAATAATTCTTCAATTGAAACTTTATCTTCTTTTAAATGAGCATTTGCTACATTCAAAATTTGCTCGTCTAAACCTAACTTTTTACTAATAGCAAAGGCATTACTTTTGCCGGGAATACCAACTAATAGCTTATATGTAGGTTTTAAATTTTCTATATCAAATTCAAAACTTGCATTTTCAAAACCATCTGTAACCAATGCAAATTCCTTTAACTCTTGATAATGGGTAGTACAGCAAACCAAAGCATTAATGCTTTTTAAATAACTTAAAATACTAATTGCAAGTGCAGCACCTTCTACAGGGTCTGTACCAGAACCAAGTTCGTCTAATAGTACTAGGCTATTATCATTAGCTTTTTTAGTAATCTCTACAATGTTTTTCATATGAGCTGAAAAAGTACTAAGTGATTCTTGAATACTTTGCTCATCACCAATATCAGCAAAAATGTATGTGAATACGCAGATATTACTTCCTTCACTACATGGAATAGGAATACCTGAATATGCCATGAGAAGTAGCAAACCAAGAGTTTTCAAAGCAACAGTTTTACCACCAGTGTTAGGGCCAGTTATTAAAAGAGAAACATAGTCTTTTCCTAAGCCAATGTTTATAGGTACAACTTTATCTTTATCGATTAAAGGATGTCTTGCTTTATGCAAATCTACAAATTTTTCGTTATTAAGAATAGGCGTAATACCATTGATTTCTATGCCAAAATGAGCTTTGGCAAAAATTAAGTCAATGTTAGCAATTAAATTTAAGTCATTGTCCAATTCTGTAGTATAGGCATATAAAGAAGCGGATAATTGATGTAATATTTTTTCAATTTCCAAGTCTTCTTCAATTTTTATATGATTTATTTTGTTATTTAAATCAAATATACTAGTTGGCTCAATGTATAAAGTTGATCCACTACTAGAAGTATCATGAACAAAGCCTTTTATGTAGCTTCTGTATTCCTCTTTAACGGGAATAACATAACGATTATTACGAATAGTAACAATTGGCTCCATTATGTATTTAGCATAAGTGCTAGAATGAATATAGCTATTTAATTTATCTTTAACTTCTTGTTCAAAATTTTTTCTATTTCTTCTTAAACTAGAAAGCTTTTTTGAAGCATTATCAGCAATAGTGCTTTCATCAATAATTTTGTCAAAAATACTTTTTTCAATTGAAGGATTAGAGTATAAAAGTGTAAAGTACTTTTCTAAATTTATAAAAGAAGATGTGTTATTATCATAAAAATACTCTTTTAATTCTCTTGCAATTCTTAAAAGCATACCAATATTAAGTAAGCCTTTTATAGACAAGGTTTGATTGCTTTTTAATATTTTAATATATTTTTCTAATTCATCAGTTTCATAAAAAGGTGGAGATCCTTTTTGATGTAAAAGAGTATCAGCCTCTTTAGTTTCGTTAAGCAAAACATCAACTAATTCAAAGCTAAAACTAGGCTTTAAACTGTCACACATATTTTTACCTAAATATGTTTTACAATGTTTCTCTAAAACATCAATAATTTCATTATATTCTAATTTATTTAAAATCGCTTCCATAATTAACCTCACACATCTATTATGCCATAAAATAGGGAAAAATACAAGAATGAAAGACACAGATAATACAAATTTGTTGCTACTGTTAAGACTTTTTAATAGAAAAAGCGTTCAAAAGATGTCGGAAAAAGTTACTAAAAATTAAAAAAAATATTGAAAATAAAAAAATGTTATAGTATTATAAATGCATAATAAATCCAAAAGAAAAGTAAGAAAGAGGCACAAAAAATGAAAAAAATTAAAACCTTTGCAGGAGTAGAGAGAGCCACAACATTAATAAATAATAACCAGGCTAAGAAATTAGCTTTATTAAGCATATTAGGGACAGATATTAAATATGAAAATATTTAGTACCTGTCCTTTTGGTGTGCCTGAAGTTGAAGGAGGATGATGTAAAACAGACTTTAATATTAGAATATATAGCATTAAAAATGCAAAGCAAAGTACTCAAAAAATATCCATAATAGAACAGAGTACAAAGAACTGGATATAGTTTAGAAAGTTTAAATAAATAAAGGAAAGGGATATGGTATATAAACCATATAAAAGGTACAAAGAAAAATGAAAACGAAGAACAAAAGAAATCACTCAAATCAAACAGGTATTACTCTAATAGCATTAGTAGTAACTATTGTGGTCTTACTAATACTTGCAGGAGTGAGTATAAATGCAATATTTAGTGAAAATGGAATAATAAAAAGGGCAAAAGATGCCCAAAACAAAATGGACCAAGCAACACAAAATGACTTAGACTCAATAAATGAGCTAAATAATTGGATAGACGGAAAAATAAATGGAACCACAGGTGGAGGCACAACGGGAGGAGATGCCAATCCATCAACAACACCTAAAATCTCAACATTAGTAGGAAAAGTAGTAGATAAAAATACAAAAGCAGAAGATGCATATGGAAATAAAATAACAATACCAAAAGGATTTAAAATATTAGAACATAATCCTACTTCAAGTACAGGAGCAGTAACATATAATTATACAAACTCAGAAGAAACAGGAGAGCATATTCCAGCAGTACAAGATGGAATAGTAATAGAAAATGGAACAG
>FR889092.1:4157-5857 GCA_000435755.1 Clostridium sp. CAG:508 | reverse complement strand
ATTTATATTTTAGCACATTTACATAATTTTAGCAAATAAAGAATATGTATTCAATTATTTCATTAGGATTATACCTTTTATATTTGTATGTAATAGCTTTATGAACTCTTCAGCGTCTTGCTTTGTTCCGACTACACTACCATAATGAATTGGAACAGCTACTTTTGGCTGTATTTCATTTACCAATTGTGCTGCTTCTTTAAAATCCATTGTATATGTTCCACCCACTGGCACAAAAGCAACATCACATTTTACTTTTTTATTCTCTTCTGTTATGTCAGTATCACCTGCAATATAATATTTAATTCCATTTATTTCAATAACATAGCCAACCCAACCATTCTCTTTTGGGTGAAATGTTTTGTTTGTGTTATATGCTGGTACTGTTTCAAACTTAATTCCTTGCACCATGTATTTTTGATTTGGTTCTACAGTAATAATTGCATTTTTATTTATTCCCTTTTTTAGCACTTTTGTTAATAACTCTTCTGGTATTACAATAACAGCGTTTTCATTTATAACTTTATCAATCTCTTCTTCTGAATAGTGATCATAATGATCATGTGTTATAAAAATAATGTCTGCATCATTATAATTTCTGTCTATTTTAAATGGATCTATATAAATCGTTTTTTCTTTGTTTATCCTTATACTACTATGGTATAAAACTTCAATATTATTTAACATTTGTATTCCTCCCTGCTTTTTATTATATCATAAATTATAAAATGCACACAATAAAAGACGGAGTTTTTATTCTCCGCCTTAAATTTATTTACCTAACTTTTGAATAGCTTTTTCTGCAAAGCTGTTGTTTACTACTTTTCCGTAGTCAGCTTCTTTTTCAAGTTCTCCCGCTTCTTTCATAACCTTTTGAAGTAATGCAAACGATTCTTGCTTTAATACTGGATTATCTCTCCAAGCATCAATATCTATATAACTTTGTAAAGCTGCTTCTAACATACTTAAATCAGTATCTGGGAAAAAGTCTACTATTGCTTCTGCTATCTCTTTAGCACTATGTGATTTTACCCATTGTTCTCCTTTGTATATTGCATTTGTAAATCCTTGAATTATATTAGGATTTTTTTCAATATAACTTTTCTTAGTAAAATATGCTGTATATGGAATTTCTCCTGAAGCCTCTCCAACAGATGCAACAATATATCCTTTACCTGCTTTTTCTGTTGCTGAAGCAGTTGGTTCAAATAATGTTACATATTCAGCATTTCCACCTGCAAATGCTCCTGCCATTAAGTCGAATTTAATACTGTCATCTAATACTAAGTCTTTTTTAGGATCTAGACCATTTTGTTTAAGCACATATTCAAAAGTCATGTATGGTACTCCACCTTTTCTACCAGGAATAACAGTTTTTCCTTTTAAATCTTGCCAACTAAAATTATCTGTTTTTTCTTTACTAACTAAAAATGAGCCATCCTTTTGAGTCATTTGTGCAAATACTTGTGTATAATCTTCTTTTCCTTCATTATATACATATATTGAAGCTTCTGGTCCTGCAAAGCCTATGTCACTTTGGTTTGCTAAAACTGCGGTCATTACTTTATCAGCTCCTTGACCTGTTGTTAATTCTATCTCCAAACCTTCCTCTGCAAAATAACCTTTTGAAATTGCCACATATTGTGGAGCATAAAATACAGAACGTGTTACTTCATTTACACGAATTTTTTGTAACCCTG
>FR889092.1:0-4087 GCA_000435755.1 Clostridium sp. CAG:508 | reverse complement strand
AGCTATTCCTGCTGCTACTATTATAATAACTAATACAATAATCAAATACTTTTTCAAGTTTTTTCATTCCTTTCTAATCTATTCATGCCAAAGGAGATTTTAAGTATTTTGGCATGTTATTTAACTTTTCTTGTTACTTATAATACTTTTCTCCTATAAGTAACATTTTTATCTGTTATTTTTAAGTTCTTTTAGACATTTTTTTCATAACAATTTTTTCTGAAAGTACTATTGCTTCATAAATAATTGCAGCAACTATTGCAAGAATAATTACTCCCGTCATTACTAAGTCTAGTTGAAATACCTGACCACCATATACAATTAGGTAACCCAAACCTGCTTTTGATACCAAGAATTCTCCTGTTATTACACCTACTAAAGATAGGCCTATATTTACCTTTAATGAGTTGAAAAATGTAGATATGTTTGCAGGTATTACTATTTTTGTTAATATTTGAAATTTACTTGCATTAAATGTTTGTGCCATTTTTATTAGTTCTTTGTCTGTATTTAAAAATCCATTTAGAATTTCTAATATAGTTACAATTAGTGAAATGGCAAGACCCATTGTTATAATTGCTCCCATTCCTGCACCTACCCAGATGATTATAACTGGTCCGCAAAGCTACTTTGGGCAAACTGTTTAATACAACTAAATATGGTTCTGATACCTTCGAAAAAAATGGAGACCACCATAGCAAAATTGCTATAAATACACCTAGTATAACTCCTGAAATAAACCCTATTAGTGTTTCTGTAAGTGTTACTCCTAAGTGTGTTAGCAGTCCATTAGCTGATAAATTTAAAAAGGTATTTAATATTCTTGAAGGTTGACTTGTAATAAAACTATCTATTATTCCTTTATTAGCAAGTAATTCCCACCCTATTATAAATATAATTAGGATAAGTAATTGAGTTAAAATAACAGATATTTTGTTTTTTCTTATTTTTCTTAGATATTTTTTTCTGTCCTCAGACATATTTTTATCATACATGCACATCAAGCTCCTTCCATATAGCATCAAAGTACTTACTAAATTTAGGGCTTTCACGGCAGTTGATTGGATTTCTGTTTTCCATTTCAAAATCAATAGTATGAATGGTTTTTACTGTTGCTGGCCTTTTGGTTAACACTACTATTCTATCACTCATACTAATTGCCTCTGATATATCATGTGTCACTATAATAGCTGTAATATTTTCATTTTTTAATATTTGAAAAATATCATTTGTAACCATAATTCTAGTTTGGTAGTCTAACGCTGAAAATGCTTCATCTAGTAATAAAATCTTAGGCTTAATAGCTAAAGTTCTTATCAGCGCTGCTCTTTGCCTCATTCCTCCAGATAACTGATTTGGGTATTTGTCTTTAAATTCATATAACCCATATTTTTTTAGTAATTCTATTACATAAGCTTCATTTTCTTTTGTCTTTTTTCTTCTTATTTCTAAGCCAAATGTAATATTATCATAAATATTTCTCCACTCTAAAAGACTATCCTTTTGCAGCATATAGCCAAGCCCACCATCAATTTGTATATCACCAGAAGTTTTAGGTTCCAGACCTGATATTATTGAAAGTAATGTAGATTTACCACACCCACTTGGTCCAATTATGCTAACAAATTCTCCCTCATTTACACTAAATGAAATATTAGACAAAGCTTCTACTTCACCATTTTTCGCTTGGTACTTTTTGCTTACATTCTTTAGTTTCAATATTTCCTTCATAAGTACCTCCTAATTCAAATTTATCATAATACATCTTATGAAGGTATACATAATTTAGTGAATTAAATTCTAAATATTTGACCGTGGATATATTAGGTTTGCGTTTTGTATACGGTTTAGTCTTACTATATTTGCTATAGTTGTGTTGTATCTTCTTGCAATTGACCATAATGTATCTCCTCTTCTCACTGTGTATAACTTATGTCCACAGTCGTGTTTACAGTTACTATTTACAACTAGCTTTTGGCCGTGGATAAATTAAATTTACATTTTGTATGTTGTTTTCTTGTGCAATTTTGCTAACTGTTGTATTAAACATTTGGGCTATTTCAGATAATGTATCTCCACTTTTAACGGTATAAATTGTTGTGTTACTTGTATTTTCTCCTTTAACAGGAACTATTAAATAATTTCCTGCATATATCAAGTTTGGATTCTGAATATTGTTTAACCTTACAAGCTCCGCAACTGTTGTGTTGTATTTTATAGCTAGCTGAGATAATGTGTCTCCCCATTTTATTTTTATTTTTTTAGTTGTTGTTTTGTCATCTTC
The DNA here is from genome assembly GCA_000435755.1 of Clostridium sp. CAG:508. GTDB lineage: Bacteria > Bacillota > Clostridia > TANB77 > CAG-508 > CAG-273. The sequence continues at coordinate 1,803 of FR889092.1, read as the reverse complement.
CTCGTCTGGTTTTGGTTTTTCTGTATCTGGAATTTGAGTACCTTCTGACATAAAAATTTCCTTTGTAAACTTATCTCTATCAACATGATTTGAAATCCCAGCTACTCTACCCACGTCTGTATATTGCCAACCTGCCCAACTTTTCCATGTTCCACTATTTTCTGGTTTGTTTACCTCGTATTGCGCAATCCACAAGGGATAATTTGTTACTTCTCCTTCCCAAATACGACTTGCTGTATAGGCATTACTGTATAGTACAACTTCTTTTTTTGTCAGTTCTTCTAGCTTTTTCATAAAAGCCAAGCCTATTGTATTTATCTCTTTTTTATTCAAATTCCCAAAGCTTTCAAAATCCATTGCAAGTCTACAATCTGCTACTTTTCCTGATATTACTGAAGCAAAAAACTGTGCTTCTTTTTCTGCTTGATTTACACTTCTTGCTGTTACATAATGGTAAAATCCAATTTTTAATCCTGCATCTCTTGCTCTTTTATAGTTTTGTTCAAATTTTGAATCTATGTAATTTGTACCTTCACTCGAACGTATATAAACAACTTGTATCCCATCCTTTTTTACCTTTCCAAAATCAATATTTCCTTGATATCCACTCACATCAATTCCGTTATATATTTCGTCACTTGATGGTCCAAATGCCATCACTTTTGTTGGCATTGTGTATATTGTTGCAACTGTTAGCATTATTACAATAGATAATAATTTCAATATTTTTTTCATATTATTCACCTCATATCACTTCATATTGCAGTAACTTTATTTTGTTTGAAATATATTTTTCGTTATTATCTATTGGTTTGCTTAAATCTGTACTTAGATATTTTTTATTATCATCTGCAAATACTGTTACTACTGGTCCTTTTATATTTTTTTGAAGTAATACACTTCCTAAAAAGTTTGCACCTGATGAAATTCCTACTCCTATTCCTAACTCTGATGCTAACTTTCTTGACATATTTATACTGTCTTCATCATTTACTAAAATTACTTTGTCTATTTCGTTTTTATCTAATAAGGCTGGAATAAAGTCATCTCCTATTCCTTCTATCTTGTGTTGTTTAATTATTCTGTTTTTAGAAATCAACGGCATACATTCTGGTTCAATTGCAGTTACAGTTATTTCTGGATATCTTCTCCTTAACTTTCTTCCTATTCCCATCAAAGTTCCACCTGTGCCAACTCCTGAAGCAAAACCTACGATGTCTTCTGGAACCTGATTTAAAATTTCCTGACCTGTTGTCTCATACTGCGCTAAAACATTGTCCATATTAGCAAATTGGTTTGCTAGAAATCCATTTACTTTCTTAGCTAAAATTCTTGACTCTTGAATACATTTTCTAAAACCTCCCTGTTGTTTAGAAAATGTTATAACTTTTGCACCATAGCTTTGCATAATTTGCACTCGTTCTTTACTAGCCCAATCTGGCATAAAAATATATACTGGATGATGATAATATTTGCCTAATGCAGACAAAGAAATTCCAGTATTTCCACTTGTTGCCTCTATTATTGGCATACCATCTTTTAATTCTCCTCTTTCTTTTGCTTTTGTTATTATGTAATATGCTGCTCTATCTTTTATACTTCCTGTTAAATTATAGCTTTCTAGTTTTGTGTATATATAATTTGTTTTGCCTTCGTACTCATATTTTATTTTTATTAAAGGTGTATTTCCAATTGTTTTAATCATATCCATCACTCCTCACTTTATGTTTTATATATTTTATACAGTTAGTGGTGGAATGGTTAATGGAAATTTAAATTGTTTTGTGGTATAATATTTTTAAA
>FR889091.1 GCA_000435755.1 Clostridium sp. CAG:508 | reverse complement strand
TTCCACTTGCTTCAAATCTTGCTATATAATATCCTCCATTTGATAAACTTGTTGATATAAATTCTTCTAGTTTTCTTGCTGTTGCATTTTCTGCTGTTGAACCTGCTTCACTATTTCCTGCTCTAAATGTACTTAATTCTTGATAGTAACTTTTTATTGTAACTGCTTGTGTACATTTTTCTACTGATGCAACTTGTGCTGGTTGTCCTGAAGCTACTGCTCCGTTTGTCATTGTAAAATCACTATATCTTCCTAGTGTTATTGTACTTGTTGCTCCTTTTGAGTCATCACTTTTATTTTTTATTGTCCCTACTGGTACCCACACAAATTGATTTCCATCTGTTCCATTTTCTATTACTATTCCATCTTGTACTGCTGGAATATTATCTCCACTATATGTATATGTTGCTGAGCCTGCTACCGTTCCATGTGCTACTACTTTAAATCCTTTTGGTATTGTTATTTTATTTCCATATGCATCTTCTGCTTTTGTATTTTTATCTACTACTGTTCCTACTAATGTTGAGATTTTAGGTGATGTTGATGGATTGTCATCTCCACCTGTTGTATTTCCACCTGCGGTTCCATTTACTTGATTGTCTATCCATTTATCTAAGTCATTTAGTGCATTTAAATCACTTTCTTGTGCGTTATTCATTCTTAATTCATTTATTCCTTTTTGGTCATTTTCTGCTGCTTGGTTCATTTTGTTTTGGGCATCTTTGGCTTTATTTATTATTCCACTATCTCCAAATAGAGCATTTATACTTACTCCTGCCAAAATCAGCAATACTACTATAGTTACTACTAGTGCTATTAGAGTAATACCTCTTTCCTTTAAAATTCTTTTGTTTTTCATTCTTCTTTTCACCTTTTGTATGATTTTTTCATACCCTTTCTTTTAGTTTTTTATATGTTTTTTTAATATTAAAATCTATTTTCTTTTATCATTCAGTCACACAAAAAGACAGGTCATTTAAGTATTTTCATACCTATAACCTGTCTTATATACACTTAATAAAGCTAATCTCTTAGCTTGGTTATTATTTATTAATGTTATGGCTCTCTCTCTCTCTCTCTCTCTACTCCTGCAAAGGTTCTAGCTTTTTCCATATTTTGTGCCTCTTTCTTACTTTTCTTTTGG
>FR889090.1:16322-54470 GCA_000435755.1 Clostridium sp. CAG:508 | reverse complement strand
AATACAACACAAAAATAAAAATATTGAATCGAAAGAGTTATAAATAAATTAAAAAATAGAATAATTTAAATATAAACATCAAACAATAAGTAATGGTGATTGAAATGAAAATATCATGGCTTAAATATGAGCAAGATAAAAAAAGTTTTCGTTTGCCAGAAGCCTTGGGGTTTGATGTTTTTTATTTGTCAGATTTAGAACAAACAGATAATAAAATGAAAGAACTAATAAAAAACGATTATGACACAATAGTTATTTCAAATGAGGTTGCTGGTTTTTCAGAAGATATTATAAAAAAATATCAAAAGAGTAAAGATATAAAAATAGTAATTTCTTTAGATAAAGACTAATAAAAATAGAGTATGAAAAATATGAGCTATACTTTTGTGTGTATTGGAACAAATAAAATAGTGCCAGATTCATTTGGACCTAGAGTTGGAGACAAACTCAAACAGGTCTTTTATTCAAGCCCAGAAATAAGCGTTTATGGAACAATGCAAAATCCAGTACATTTGAAAAATGCTACTTACTTTTTAGAAGAACTAGAAAATAAAAAACAAATAATTTTAATTGATTCAGCTATTGGAAAAAGAGAAGACATAGGAAACACATATGTAAATAGAGGTGGAATGGAGATAGGCAAAGCTTTCAACCAAAGCATATATTTCCCAGCAAACATAAATATAAAAACTATAATTGGAGCAAAAGAATATATGCCCAACTATAGTGTGAATCAAATAGAAAATTTGGCAAATGAAGTTGCTAGTAAAATTATCAAAATTGTTTTTGAATTACCTGTATAAAAAATTATAAAATGGAAAAAATTGAGTTATAAACATAAGAAAGGATAAGAGAAGATGAATACAGGTAATTTAAAAAATATTGTGGTGTTAAAAGATTTGCCTTCTAATTTGGTAGAAGAGGCAATAGTTGTGTTAAAGGAAAATCAAAAAATACCAAAATTGGAACCTGCATCAACAGACAAAAAAGAAAGTAACTCTGAGCCACAGAAAATTAAAAATTCCAAAGACTATATAATTAAAGAAGCACAAATGCTAATTTCAGAATATATTTCAAAAATTGAAAGCAAAAACAAAAAAGAAAATCAATCAATACAAAAACTAAATAAAAAATGTAAAAGGTTAAAAACAGTAAATCAAGCCTTATTAGTTGGTTTAGCAATTAGCCTTTTGATAAATTTCATATTTTAAGAATAAAACACTTTTTCCTCACATATAAATGAAACATAAACCACAAAGGAAGAGGTGTATTTTTTTGGAAAGAACATTATCACAAGAAGAAAGAATAAGAAGAGCAGAGGAAATATACTATCGCAGAAAATTGAATAATAGTGATGTTAGAATGCCTAGTTCTCAGGTAAGAGATAAAACTGAAAAAAGGCAGTTTTCTTTGTATAGAAAAATGGCTATACAAATATTGTTATGTGTGCTAATTTATTTAGTCTTTTCTTTAATTAAAGAGGCAAACTATTTATTTTCAGAAAATGTAATAAGTAAAACACAGGAATTTTTAAGTCAAGATATAAATTTTGAAGTTATATCCTCAAGAGTAAATGAATTTTGGCAAAATAATAAAGACAAATTTAGTATTTTTACAAACAATGAAAAACAAAACGTAAATAATGAGCAGAATACAAATGTTGAAAATATTAATCAAAATACTGAAAACAATGAGCAAAACACAGAAAATAATACTAGCCAAAATGAACAAGCAAATAATGAAACCACAGGAATAGGTGGGTCAAGCTCTACAGAAAATAATCAAGTTGATGAAAATACTAAAAAAAGTCAAATGGAAATTGATGCTGAATACATAAAAAAGAACTTTGAACTTCAATTGCCTGTAAAAGCAAAAGTGACTTCTGCTTATGGAAAAAGAGAATCAGACGAAATTGTATCTGCAGACCACTCTGGGATAGATTTAGGAGTAGTTGTTGGAACAACAGTGCTAGCTGCGATGGAAGGGACAGTTACAGTAGTGTCAAATGAAGGGGAATATGGCACACATGTTAAAATTGTAAATAAAGATGTCACAACTATTTATGCACATTGCAGTAAGATTTTAGTAAAAAAAGGTGCTAAGATTAAAAAAGGACAGAAAATAGCTTTATCAGGAAATACAGGAAATACTACAGGTCCACATTTGCATTTTGAAATTAGGAGGGATGAGAGAACTGTTAACCCAGCACTAATACTAAATTTTTAAAATAATCAGCATCTTGCGTTGTCAGAATTCATTTGAAACGCGGTTACATACAAAAGTATGCGCCCTTGCCTTTCAAATAAATTCTTCCTAGCAATATACTAATTCTTTTAAAAATTCTAAATAAGATACTTAGCATCTTGCGTTGTTAGAATTTGCATACAAAATTTTAATGGTTAAGTGATGAAATATAATACTTTTTGTAGTGATGGCTGTGGGGACCAGCGAGTTAGAAGGCGTTACTAAATTTTTTCAAATCATTAGAAATGTTTGCAAAAAATTGTTGTTACGCCTTCTTATGAAGTAGGGATGGAACGAAAAAAAGTATTATATTTCATCAATACAAAGTTAATATAAAAGGGGAGAAAGATGAGCATAAAAATTGATTTAAAAATTTTTTTATTTGCAATTATATTTTGGTTTACAAAGCAAATTGAAATATATGCACTGTTAATGATATTAGCACTAATACATGAATGTGGACATCTAGTATGTGGAATATGCTTAGGATTAAAACTAAGCAGTATAAAAATAACACCAGTAGGATTTCAAATACTATTTAAAAATTACATACAAGACTATAACACAAAAGTGCGAAAAGGAAATGAAGTTTGTATAAAGAAAATAGTAATTGCATTTGCGGGACCACTAGTAAACATATTTATTGCAATAATTGCTTTTTTTATGCCACAAAACATGGCAATATCAAAAGAAACTTTAATATATGCAAACCTAATGCTTGCAATGTTTAACTTACTACCAATATATCCTTTAGATGGAGGAAGAATACTAAAAGAAATAGTAGCAATTAAGAAGCGGAAGAAAAAATGCATATAAAATAATAAATAAAGTTTCAATGATAACAGTAATTTTGCTAACAATACTAACCTCAATAACAATTTTATACATACACAACATAGCTTTCATAATAATACTTGCATATTTGTGGTATCTAAACATTCAAAATGAAAAAACATATAGATTAAAGAAAAAAATATATGAAAACATGCAAGAAGAAGAAAATTTTGTTCAACCCCTTGAAATTTATGGTAAACCATAGTATAATAGTAACGTTAAAAAGGAAAAAATTCCTTACTTGCAATTTACTTGCAGGTTATATCCATGAGGAGGTGAATATAATGAACAAATACGAGAGTGTTGTCATTATTGATCCAGCTGTAGCAGAAGAGAAAGTTAAAGAACTATCTCAAAAATTTACAGACATAATCAATAATGATGGAAAAGTTGAAAAAGTTGAAGAACTTGGTAAAAAAAGACTAGCTTATGAAGTAAAGAAAAACAAAGAAGGATACTATGTTGTTATCAACTTCGAAGCAAATCCAGAATTAATTTCTGAACTAGAAAGAAATTACAGAATTATGGATGAAGTAATAAAATTCATTACAGTAAGAGCAGAATAATTTAAAATGTGAGGTGTAAAAATGAACAAAGTAATTTTAATGGGGCGCTTAACAAGAGATCCAGAAGTAAGATACACACAAACAAACAACACATTAGTAGCTTCTTTTAGTTTAGCAGTTAATCGTAGATTTGCTAGACCAGGAGAAGAAAGACAAGCAGACTTTATCAATATAGTTGCATGGAGCAAACTTGGTGAATTCTGTAGCAAATATTTTAAAAAAGGTCAACAAGTTGGTATAATAGGAAGAATACAAACAAGAACTTGGGATGATGAACAAGGTCAAAAACGTTACATAACAGAAGTAATTGCAGAAGAAGCATATTTTGCAGATAGCAAAAGAGAAGGAGATGGAGCAGCAAATAACTTTGATGCAACATTTGGGACAATGCCTTCTACAGACTCTAGTTCAGATTTCGAAATCTCTTCAGGAGATGACCTACCATTTTAATTAGAATAGGGGGAAAGAAAAATGGCAGACAAAAAGAACAATAAAAGAAATATGAGAAACAACGATGAAGATTATAATCCTAAATTTAGAAAAGCAAGAAAAAAAGTATGCCCACTATGTGCAGACAAAAACTTGAAACTAGATTATAAAAATGCAGACCAATTGAGAAAATTCGTTAATGAAAAAGGAAAAATACTTCCAAGAAGAGCAACTGGTGCATGTGCAATTCATCAAAGAGACATTACACTAGCTGTTAAAAGAGCTAGACAAATAGCTGTATTACCATACACAGCAGAATAATATTAAATACACTCGAAAGAGTGTATTTTTTTGTTTAAATTTGTAGCAGATGGGGAATAATTTCAATAAAATAATATAGAAAATTAGGAGAATATTATGAAAATTGGAGTTGCCCTATCTGGTGGAGGAATACGTGGAATTGCACATGCAGGAGTGTTAAAAGCTTTAAAAGAGAATAATATAAAAGTTGATATAATAGGTGGAACAAGTGCAGGAGGAATGGTGGCAAGCCTATATGCTATGGGCTTTGAACCAGAACAAATACATGAACTATTTAAAAAATATGCTAAAGAAATAATAGGGACAAAGCATTTGCCACTTATATCTAAGCTATTGCACTTTTCTTTTAGTAAAAAAATCACACTAACAGGTTTTAATAATGGAGAAGCTATTGAAAAAATATATGATAAAGTAGCTAAAGAGCAAGGAATAGAAAAAATAAGTCAAATTCAAATGCCTTTGGTAATTCCAACTGTAGATATTATGAATCCAAGAGAATATATATTTACCAACAATATTCCAATAAATGCAGAGGACAAAAGTAAATATATTAAAGATATAACAGTTGGAAAAGCAGTAAGAGCTAGCAGTAGTTTTCCAGCGGTATTTATGCCTTGCAGAATAAAAGATTATGCATTTATGGATGGCGGAGTATTAGATAATGTGCCAGTACAAGAAGTAAGAAACCAAGGAGCCGAAAGAGTTCTAGCTGTAAAATTTGATGCTGATCAAATAGAAAAAGATAGTAACATAATGGACATTGCTATGAAGACAATTGACATTATGGGAAGTAAGATATCTGAAGAAGGCTTGAAAACAAGTGATTATATTTTAAATGTGTATACTGATAAAGTAGGTTTATTAGATATTGAAAAACTAGACAAATGTTATGAGTACGGGTATCAAAGTGTAATTAAAAATTTAGATGCAATAAAAAAGGCTCTAGGTTAACTAGAGCCATAATTTATTCTTTAACTTCTTCTAAAGCTTTTTTAGTAAATAGTGAATATACAAATATTCCTAATCCGAAAACTACAGTGAATATTGATATGTATCCTCCAACAAATGGTACTTGTTGTAATAGCCATAATATTGCAACTGAAGCAATAGAAAGTAATATAAATTTAGTTTTAGTTATATTTTTCAACTTATTTGCAAAATAGTTTCCAATTGCCATACCTAAAATAGCTATAGTAATTGAAAGAACTAAAAGATATACAACAATTAGAGCGCAGCTAGCATAAACAAAAATACCAGTAAGAGCTAATATAAGTGATGCTATTGGAACAAATATTATCGCACCAATACCAATTAATGCTGATATGAATGGCTTTTTAGTCATACTGTAAGTTGCTTTCTTTGCAAAGTTTGGTGTAACAAATGTAGCTAAAATAATAACTAGAGTAGCATATAACACAACAATAAAGAAGTTAGTAACATAATTTGAAATTATTTTAGCAGTAGATGGTTGTTCAACTGTCATTTTTTCAAAATTAACTTTTCCAATAACTACATCTTCAGGAATAGTAACTTCATTTGGTGTACTATAATTTAAATTACCACCAATTAAATTTTTAGCACCCTCATCAAAAGAAAGAGTATTTGCTGATAAATTTACATCCCTACCAACTTTACCTTGGAAAGTTGCTGTACTAACTGATAAATTTAAATCTCTAGCAACAAAACCATTTTCAGCTAATGTGAATTCTTGTGAAAGTGCATAAACATCATTAACTTTGCCTGAAATTTTCATTTCTTTGGCTAAAGCAAATACAGTACCAGTTACTTCAGCACCTGATTCAATTACTAATGAATTTGCCATTACAAATAAGTCACCTTTTACATAACCAGAAATAGTAACTTTTTGTCCCATTAAAAATGAGTTACCATTAACATAACCATTAAGTAATACATTAGTGTTACCTTCGTAAACAGCAGAGTTAGTATTTGGTATAGTAGTTGTCTCATTCTCTCCTGAGCTTTGTGAAGTTTCAGCAATAGGCATTGCACCTTCTTGACTAGTAGTAACTACATCAGTTGCGAAACAAACAGAAGAAAATACTACTAATAAAGCAAAACATAAAGCTAAAATTTTAAATGTTTTTTTCATAAAAAAACCTCCTTTTAAATTTGATATAAATATATACCATTAAAAGGAGAATGTCAACTATTTGCACGATTTACACAAATGTTTAATACAGCAATTTTCACAATTGGGTTTTTGAGATTTGCAAGTATTTCTTCCATGCCAAATTAAAATATGGTTAGCATCATAATAATATTTTTTAGGAAATAGTTTTAATAAATCTTGTTCTATTTTTTGAGGCTCTTTAGCATTTGAAAATCCAATACGATTAGATATCCTCTTAGCATGAGTATCAACAGCAATTCCTTGAGGGTTATTAAAAGCCTCAAGCATTATTACATTAGCACTTTTTCTACCAACACCAGGAATAGACATCAATTCTTCCATAGTTTGAGGAACTTCACCATTAAATTCAGTTAAGATTTTTTGAGAGGCAAGTTTTAAGTTTTTAGCCTTGTTTTTATAAAATCCACAAGAATGAATCAAGTTTTCAATATCCTCCAAAGGCATATCTGCAAAAGCTTTAGGAGTATTATATTTTGGGAAAAATTCGGCAGTTACTTTGTTTACTCTTTCATCAGTGCATTGAGCAGAGAGCATTACAGCAACCATCATCTCAAAAGGAGTATTAAAATCTAAACTACATTTTGCATCAGGATATTGTTTTTTTAATAATTCAAAAATTTCAACTGCTTGTTTTTTATTCATAATATCACCTCATAAATATATTAAAACACAAAAGAAAGGAACTTTCAACAAGAGAAAACATAAAATAGTAACAGATAAGAAAAAAACTTAATATAATATACAAAAGAATTAGGGAGGTAATTTACATATGTTATGTGCATTGAAAAAAACATTAGGTGTATGCCTTATAGGTTTGGGACTTGGAATATTGCTTGTATTATTACTTCCGATATCAGGCTGGCTATTTACTATTGGACTAGTGATTGTAATTGTTGGTTTAATGTGGTTATCTTGTTAAAAAGGAGAGTGAATAATAAATGACTATTGTTGTAAAAAAAGTTCCAAAATGTTTAAGAGGAATTGTAAAATTATTATTTGGAATAAAAGAAAAATGATACGAAAAAAGAGGCTATTCATATAGCCTTTATTTTCGGTTTGTATATCTATTATAATAACTCATTAATTAAGCTCTAGCAACTTTTCCAGAACGTAAGCATTTTGTACAAGCATGAATTGTTTGAGTTTCACCATTAACAACAGCTTTTACTCTTCTTAAATTTGGTTTAAAAGTTCTAGTTGTTCTTCTACTAACGTGAGAACGAGCAATACTTATTTTGTTTCCATGAGCTAATGTTTTTCCACAAATATCACATTTTGCCATTAAACTGCACCTCCTATGCGAAATCTAAAATTGACTAAATACAAGTTTAACACATAATTTTAAAAATTACAAGACTTTTTTGAAAATTTGGTAAATTTCCACAAATTAGTTGACAAATATGGAAAATATATGTTATACTAATAAACGTAAATTAAAGAAGCAATCCATGCTCACCTTAAGCAGATGGCAAAAAGGTAAATATTTTACTTAATTTATTAGGTATTTTTGTGTGTGGATTGATTTTTAAATCAATCTTTTTTTGATTTAATTTTATGGAGGTGTTTTATTATAAAACAAGATTTACCAATCAATGAACAAATTAGAGCAAGTAAAGTACAACTAATTGATGAAAATGGAGAAAAAAAAGGAGTAGTAAGTCTTAGTGAAGCTCTAGATATGGCTTTTGAAAAAAAATTAGACTTAGTTATGGTTTCTCCAAACCCAGAAATGCCAGTTTGTAAAATTATGAATTATGGCAAATACAAATTTGAACAATCTAAAAGAGAAAAAGAAGCTCGTAAAAAGCAAAAAAGTTTTGAAGTAAAAGAAATTCGTATCACACCAAATATTGATACACATGATTTTGAATTCAAAGCTAAAAATGCGAGAAAATTTTTAGAAGATGGCAACAAAGTAAAAATCACATTAAAATTTAGAGGAAGAGAAATGAACTATATTAAATTAGGAGAAGAAGTTCTTCAAAAATTTATAGATGATTTATCAGATATCTCTGTTCCAGAGAAAAAGCCACTTTTAGAAGGTAAAAACATGTTTATTATATTGGCTAAAAAAGCTGATAAGTAATATATACAAAAAGCATTAAATTTAAAGGAGGAATAAATTATGCCAAAACTAAAAACAAACAAAGCAGCTAAAAAGAGATATTCTTACACAGCTACTGGAAAAGTTAAAAGAACAAAGGCTAATAAAAGACATATTTTAGCTAGAAAAACAAGCAGAGCAAAATCTAGAGGAAAAGTGCAAGATGCTTATGCAGATAAAACATGTGAAGCAGGAATCAAAAAAATGCTACCATATGGAAACTAAAAATAGAAGAATAGAGGAAGGTGAATTAAAATGGCAAGAGTAAAAACAGCAATAATTACTCGTAAAAAACATAAAAAAATATTAAAAAGAGCAAAAGGATATTATGGTGCAAAACACTATAGATTTAGAATGGCTAAACAAGCTGTTATGAAATCTGGAAAATATGCTTATGTAGGAAGAAAAGACAAAAAGAGTAATTTTAGAAAATTATGGATAGCAAGAATTAATGCAGCAGCTAGAATGAATGGAACAACATACAGCAAATTAGTTGCAGGACTAAAAAAAGCAAATGTTGTTGTTAACAGAAAAATGTTAGCTGAACTTGCAGTAACAGATCCAAAAGCATTTACTGAAATAGTAAAAGTAGCTGAAAAAGCAAGCAAATAAATAAAATGTTTATAGAAGAACAGAACCCAAAAAGTGTTTAAACTTTTGGGTTCTGTTTAATTGTATATTCTATTAAGAATACAATATTATGCTTTGAATCTGTGAAAATCAATGAGAAATTGCTCTACGTCATTAGAAGACTTAAAGTTAATACTGAAGGTTAAGTAACACATATCCTCATCAGCACTAACTTGAATGCCTACTACTTTACTCTTTGTGAGATTAGAAATAGTTATGGAATCTGCAAAAAGAGAAGCAATAGTCTCGGATAGTGACAACAGTGATCTTTGACTGCCTTGCATTGAAGTGAAGGAAATCATTGTTTCGGAACTTTTGGAAGCTTCCCATTCATTATTTAGATGGAATGAATTGGGATATTGAGAAATAACGTAATTGACAAAATCGTTTGCAACTTTTGCATTCTTAAATTTTACAATTAGTACATTTTCTCCCATAGCTATAGAAAGTTGTTGTCCATTGAATTGCTGGATGATGTTTTGAATTTTGGTTTTTATAGTGCAACCAAATTCAATCCGTACAAGATTTTTTTCGATTTCGTATGACCAATTATAGATATTGATCATTTAAAGCACCTCCTATAAAATTTACATAATTATAACATTAATAAAACGAAAAAACAATATAAAATTATGAAAAACAATAAAAACGTAATCATATTATGTTGACAACAACTTGAAAAAATGGTAAAATTTGAATATGACAGTAAATACTTTTTTAATGCCTTTGACAAATGGAGGAGGTAGAATCATGAAGAAAGACATTAGATTTTTGGTCACCAATAGTTGCAACTATGGTTGCTACTTTTGCCACGCAGAAGGTGTAAGTGGAACATTAGGGAAGAATGAACTGACGGTAGAGAATTACATTACTCTCTTCAATCTCTATTCTGAGCTTGAAGGATGGAATGGTGTTACTCTGTCTGGAGGAGAACCGTTCCTGTTTCGGGACATCGACGAGTTGCTCAAACGCCTTTATGAGGCAGGAGCACAGGTAACTGTGGTTACAAATGGAGCATTGCTTGACCGGCATCTTCCGGCTATCAAGTACATCAAAAGAATTAATGTTTCTATTCACACTACAGACCCGCAAATGTATGGGACAATCATCGGAAGAGACGGGGAAAAACTGTATGCGGTTGAAAATAACCTGAAGACAGTAAGAGCTCTTTATCCTGAGTTGGAAATTAGGCTGAACGTAACCCCGTGTTTGCAAAACGGTTGGAGCATTGACGAATTCAGAAATTTGATTTCGTATGCTAAAATGGTTGAAGCAACTGTGAAATGCACCGAACTTTTCCCGTATAACCAGCAGGATTGTGTGAGAATTGAAACACTGCGACAGCAGGTGCAGGAATTGGGCTATACCTATATTCCTACGGATGACAGAACAGAGTGCTATGAAAATGAAGGACACAGAGTCTTTCTGACACAGTGTACGTGTTCTAAGGCTGTTGAAACAGATTCGCCGATTGAATGCTGCAGGCAAACGCACGATTTGTACGTAAACCATGATGCACGGTTTCCTCTTTGTAGAATCAGTAACGATGCTATTGATTTTTGGGAGGAAATTGAAACAAACGATTTGGAGTTTTTGATGCTTAAGATGAAACTGGCACAACGAAAGTTGTCTAGAGAGTCTTGCAACAAACAACTGAGAAGTATTTACTTCTAAAATCTAATGGATTTCAAGCAAAATATTTTCTAAATATTTTGCTTGAAACTTTATTTAATGTAATCTATAATTGTATATATAAAATTTAATAGGAGTTTATTCAAATGGAATTAGAAAATGAAGAAATAAAAAAATATTTACAAATCTTATCGAAGGAATTTCCAGCTTTTTTAATAGAATATGCTAATGTGCCAGAAATGCAAAGATTAAAGGGAATAAGTATGGTATCAGCATGTGAACACACTAAATTGATTCCATATAAATTTTTCCATACTAGATATGAACATAGTTTAGGAGTTGCGCTAATTGTTTGGCACTTTACTAAGGATAAAAAACAAGCAATAGCAGGGCTATATCATGATATAGCAACACCATCTTTCAGCCATGTTGTAGATTATTTACATGGAGATTATGAAAAACAAGAATCAACAGAAGAGCTTACAGAAACAATCATAAAAAATTCAAAAGACATAATGAAACTATTAAATAGAGATAATATAAAATTGGAAGAAGTCATAGATTATCACATATATCCAATTGCAGATAATGATAGTCCAAAATTATCTGCAGATAGATTAGAGTACACACTAAGTGATGGTCTAGTAACACAAGATGCATTTACTTTAGAGTCTATTGATAGAATATATAACAATATAAAAATATTAAAAAATGAGCAAGGCGAAGATGAAATTGGATTTGAAAATCTAGATATAGCAGAAGAATATTTAAGAAGATCAAGTATAATGTGGCATTTGTTTTGTGGAAATAGTGAAAACAACATGATTATGCAATTCTGGACAGATATATTGAGAAAAATGGCAAAAGAAAACTATATTACAGAAGAAGACTTATACTTGTATTCTGAAAAAGAAATAGTTGATAAAATAAGAAATTGTCCTAATAAAAAAATAAGAGATGCTTTTGAAATCTTTTCAAATAGTACACACGTTGGAAGAAGTGATACAGAAGTTAAAGATAAATATTGTATATCAATAAAAGTTAAGAAAAGATATACAAATCCATTAGTAGTATGTGAGGATGGACAGGCAAGGAGAATAAGTGATATCTCTCAAATAGGAAAAGAATTGATAGAGGATATAAAACATTATGAAGACAGCAAATATGCATACCTAAATATAGATTTATAAATTAACAAATGAAGTTGTAATATAATAATTAAATTTCAGGAGGTTAATATGAAAATTGCCATAGAAGGAATGGACGGAGTTGGAAAGAGTACAATAGCCAAAGAACTTGCAAAAAGAAATGAATTTACATATATAGGTGATGCAATACATAAAGTATTTGACGCTACAGATAAGGAAAGTGAATATTACAAAATCTTCAAAAGAAGAGAAAATCAGTTGTTTTTTGAGAGCGGAAATGATATTTTAAGAGCTTGGTTATGTTCACTTGGAAATATATATACAGCGACCCAAGTAAAAGATAAGAATATAGTTGTAGATAGACATATATTGTCAAACTTTCAGCAAAATGGTACCAGAGAAAATATAGAAATTTATAAAACATTATTATCTTTAATAGGAGTACCAGACATGAGTGTTATTTTATATGCCTCGCCAGAAGTTAGACTCCAAAGAATTTATACTAGAAATAAAAACGATAGAGATTTACAAGATGAAGCTATAAAGGCAGATGGATATAAGGGAATGATTAAATTTGCAGAGAAATTCAATATGCCACATATTGTAATAGATACAGAAGAAAAAAGTATAGATGATATAGTACAAGAGATTGAAGAAAAAGTGATTAAAAAAATTAAGGGGGAAGAATTGGATGAAAGATAAAAAATTAATTTTATCAATTTCATTTTGCTTTCATGATTCATGCATAACTCTTGCAAATGAGGAAGAAGTTCTTATACATTTGGAAGCTGAAAGAATTTTTAGAGCAAAACATAAGAAATTTACTAGTTTAGAGGAAGTTGACCAGCTAGTAAAAATTGGACTTGATTACATAGGAAAGACTATAGATGATGTAGATGAGGTATTGGTGACAGAATGGCAAAATCTATACAATGGAAATAAAGTCTGTGTTTTAGGCAGAGAGTTTGATGCTATATTAACTAATCACCATGAAAACCATATTGGAGTTGTATTACCTAAAAAGTTTGAAAAATGCGTTATATTTATTTCAGATGGAGGTAGTGAAGAAGGAACAACAAAGGTATACTATAAAGAAGGAGACAAAATATGGTTAGCAGAAGATTTAAATGATTCAGCTTGTACAGGACAATTTTATGGAACTATGGCACAATTATTATTAGAACCTGATTTTGACAGAGCACACACATCAGCTGTTGGCAAGTTTATGGGATTAAGTTCATTAGGAAAATATGATGACAACATAATGAAAATAATTAAACAAAATGAAAAAGAAATAAACCAGTTATATGTTAATGGATGCAAACATTTATTACCATTGTTTAATCTACCAGATTATTATGCAAAAGCATGGGAAGATGAAAACAAACAAAACATAGCATATACTGCACACAATTATTGGGTTGACACTAATGTAGAAAAATTAAGAAAGCATAGTGAATTTTCAAAAAATATATGTATGTCTGGAGGATGTTCATTAAACATTTCTTTAAACTCAAAATTATTAGATGAAAAGATTTTTGACAATGTTTATGTAAGCCCAATATCTACTGATGGGGGACAGTCTTTAGGTGCTATTTTGTATAGATACCCAAATATAAAAGTAGACTACCCATTCCTAGGTAGAGGAAAAAGTGAAGTTAGTAGCTATGATGAACAAATTATAAAAGATATTTTAGACCATAAAGTAATAGCATGGTTCCAAGGAAGAAGTGAAATAGGAGCAAGAGCATTAGGACATAGAAGCTTTATTGGACTTCCTGATAGTGTTGAAATGAGAGTCAAGATTAGTGAGAAGATAAAGAGAAGAGAGCCATACAGACCAGTTGCAGCTATGATTCCAGAAGAGTTTATTACAGAATATTTTGAGCAAAATTATTCTTCACCATATATGACTTTCTGTGCAAAAGCAAAAGATATTACAAAAGAAGAAGCACCAGCAATTGTCCACTTCGATGGAACAACTAGAGTTCAAACAGTAACTAAAGAGGATAATCCTATTATATATGACATATTGATTAAATTAAAAGAAATTGGCAAAGCTCCAATTTTAATGAATACATCTTTTAATGATGCTAGTGAACCGATAGTTGATACTCCGGAAGATGCTATAAAAACTTATAAACTAAGTGGAGCTGATGAACTATATATAGACGGAGTGAAATATACAGAGTGAAAGAAAACATAACAGTACCAAAACTAGTTATTATAGGAGACTCTGCATATGATACAAATAGATTTATTGGTGAAGATGGTAGTCATTTTTTTAAAACTAATTATGGAGGAGCAGGAACATATTCCAGTGTACCAGCTAGTTTATTTTACAGAGTGGGACTAGTTAGCAATGCGGGAGAAGATTTTAACGTAGATAAATTAAAAAAATTCAATATAGATTTAAGAGGATTTCATACACGTAAAGATGAAAAAACTTCAAGGTTTTATAATATCTTGAAAACAAGAGATGGACAGGAAAGAGAAATTGCGGCAGAATATAATGAAAGACTAACAGCAACTTTTGATGATATACCAAAGGAATTTTTGAAAGCAAAGTATTTCTATATTTCTACAATGTTGCCAAAAAATCAAAAACAAATTATAGAAAAATTACGAAATCATAATCCAAATGTAATAATAGGTGTAGATACATTTGAAGAATATGCAAATTCAGATGAAACAAGAGAAGTATTTGATTTAGCAGATATTGCCTTTGTAGATAAAGAATTTTCAAATTTAATACAGTGCAAATCTAAAACAAAAGTAATAAAGCTAGGTAAAACAGGATGTATATTACTAGACAGAGAGCATGCGCAAAAATTTGATGCTACTGTTATTGAAAATGTAGTAGATAAAACAGGAGCAGGCGATTGTTTAAATGGTGTATTTATGAATTTAATTGCAAATGGATATTCAAATGAGGTAGCATTGAAAAAAGCGATAGAAATAGCTACACTATCAATAAAAGATTTTGGAATTTTACATATAAAAGATAGAATTATGACAGAACGAGACGAGGCAAGATAGTGATTACATACTTTTAGATAATACTTTATGTATTATATATATTATTTGAAAGGAAGGGTAACAACATGTTGTTGACAAGAGAGGCGTGCCGGCAGAAAGAGGAAGAAATAAGAAAACTAAGAGAAAAGCTGAATGAGGTAAGACGGGAAAAAGGAGAGCAAGTTGCTCAAGCTCCTGGTGACAATCGTCATGATAATTTCGGACTTGAACAAGCCGAAATCCAAGAAAGAGCAATCATGAATGAGATTCGAGAGCTGGATGCACAGTTAAAAAATGCATCAATAGTGGAGAATCTTGCACACAAGAGCAAGCAAATTGTTCAAGTTGGAGATCGTGTGAAACTTGAGCTAAACTATGAAAATGACAGAGTCATTACCATGGAATACAAACTGGTTGCACTTCCCACAGAAGAGAGGTCGACAATCACCTTGAATTCTCCTATTGGCAAAGTCATCTTCCATAAGGAAGTAGGCTTCGAAGGAGAGTGCAAAGTTGCAAATGGCAATAGGGTTAAAATCATAATCCTAGAAATTAACTGAGCGACTAATCCTTTCAAAAAACTTTCTGAATTAGAAAGTTAGGCTGTTGATTATTATAATCAACAGCCATCTTTTTTGCTTTATTGTTTCTTAATTTTAGGTTTAGCAATAAGTGAAGCTAAATATCCAAAGAATACTGCAGCAGCAATTCCACCAGCAGAAGCTTTAACTCCACCAGTAAAAGCACCTAACAATCCAGAACTTTGCACTTCTTGAATAGCACCTTTAGCTAGATTTGCACCAAATCCAGTTAATGGTACGGTCGCACCAGCACCAGCAAATTCTATTATATATTTATAAATTCCAAGTCCACCAAGTATGGCACCAGCTGTAACATATATTACTAAAATTCTAGCAGGAGTCAATTTGGTTTTATCAATTAAAAGTTGACCTATTATACAAATAATTCCTCCAACAACAAAACATTTTAATAAACCCATCAAATCAATACTTTGTATAAATTCCATACAATTCACCTCCAACCCTAGTTCTCAATAGCAACAGCATGTGCAATACCAGGGATACTTTCACCTTGTTGAGAAGTGGTTGCATTAGTTAAAGCACCAGTTGCAATTAGTAAAATTCTATTTAATTTTCTATCTTTTAATTGTTTGAAAAAATATCCTGAAAATACAGTTCCTACACAAGCACAGCCACTACCGCCAGAATGAGTATCTTGAGTATTTTTATCAAACATCAAAACACCACAGTCATTATAAATACTCTTGATATTGTAACCTTTGGTTTCAGCAAGTTCTATTACAATATCCTTACCAATATGACCTAAATCACCTGTGATAATTGCATCGTAATAGCTAGGATTTCTATCTGTATCTCTTAAATGAGTAATTAAAGTATCTAAAGCAGCAGGTGCCATAGCAGCACCCATATTGTTTGCATCTTTTATTCCCATATCAACAATTTTTCCAGGTGTAATATGCGTAATAAATGGACCTGTACCAGATTTTGATAAAACAGCAGCACCAGAACCAGTTACTGTCCATTGAGAAGTAGGAGGTCTTTGATTTCCTAATTCTAGTGGAAAACGGAATTGTTTTTCAGCACTACAAAAATGACTAGAAGTAGCACACAAAACATTGTTAGCAGCACCACCATCTAAAAATACGCTACCTAAACATAAACCTTCAACAAATGTTGAACAAGCACCAAATATTCCAAAAAACGGAATGTTTAATTCTCTAAGTCCAAAGCTAGATGAAATACATTGATTTAGTAAATCACCTGCAAAACAGTAATCTATGTCACTTGCAGGAACACCGGATTTTGTAATAACCAAATTCACAGTTTCTTTTATAATCTTACTTTCAGCCTTTTCCCAAGTTTTTTCTCCCCAGAATTCATCTTCTAAACATTGGTCAAAATATTTAGCCAATGGACCTTGTCCTTCTTTAGGACCAACAATACTAGCAACTTCAGTTATTGTTGGAGGATTATCTAATTTAATTGTTTGTTCACCTAAACGAGTCATAAAATTCTTCCTTCCTTATTTAATAAATAGAGTAGCAATTATACCAATAATTACAGATGATGAAATTCCAAAAACTAATACTGGACCAGCAACTGTAAACATTTTGCCACCGACACCCATTACATATCCTTCTGATTTATATTCGATAGCAGGAGAGACAATAGAGTTTGCAAAACCTGTAATAGGCACCAAGGAACCTGCACCTGCAAATTTTCCTATTTTATTAAATATATTCAAACCTGTTAAAATTGCAGCAATGGCAATTAAAGTAATAGATACAACAGTTGAAGAAGCAACCTCGTCCATACCTTTGTACTTACAGAAATCCATAATAATCTGCCCAATACTACAAATCAATCCGCCTACCCAAAATGCATTAAAACAATTTTTTAGAATAGGAGAATTAGGGGATTTTTTATCAACATAATCACTGTATTCTTGTTTTGTTTCAATTGGTTTCATTATATAGCCTCCTTTAATCTCTATCTCTATCAATAACAAAAGATAAATCTAAATCAACAAAATATTCTACTAATTTTTTACCATCAATTCTTGCACGTTGTTCAATAATTTTTACGTTTGACAAATAATCAATAGTTTTTGAAGCCTCTGCAACTGCTTGTACAATTGCATCTTTCCAAGATACTGTAGATGTACCTGTAATTCTTAAATGTTTTTCAACTCCCATTTTAAAACCTCCAAATATATATTTTTTGCTATTTCTATCTTTTCCCAAAAAATAAAAAATATACAATTTTAATAATAAAATTTTTTGTCGAATTTTGACATACGATTTTACTTGAAAAACACTACGAAATGTAGTATTTTAATAGTAATTATTTCAATTTTTTTAAAATCTTTTAAAATTAAATCTTAAAAATTTCCAAGAAAACATAAATAAAAGAAAGAAGGTAATAACAATAAGAGAAACTAACTTTGAAACAGAATATGATAAATGGAATAAAATAGACAGAACAGGTAGTTTTCTCATAGGGAAAACGTCAAAAGCACTTCGAAGTATAGGATTAAATAATTATGATATAGTTATAGATAAATCAAAGATACTAAATATACAAAATAAACATCCTGAAATGACAGATAGTATTATAAAAAGCATACCTCATATAGTAGAAAAACCGACAATAATATTAAACACACATTCTAAACAGAAAAAGGCACAAGGAAGAAAATTGATTTTTGGTGAAGTTTGTGATAGTAAAGGAAATCCTGTTTTAGTGGTATTAGAATTAAATCCAAAAGAAAATAAGTTTAATATTAATAAAATATATAAGATTGCTAGCGCTTACGGAAAAGAAAAGACAAATGTAATACAGAGTTGGTTAGAAAAAGAAAATGATATTTTATATATAGATAAACAAAAAAATAGAACTATAAATTGGTTAAGTGGACTTGGGCTCCAATTGCCTGTGCCAAATAACAAATCTAGTTCTATAAATAGAATAACACCTTATAAATAAAATGTCAAGCCTATTATTTTATATTTTATGCAATAATAATAAAAAAATTCTTTAATTATTTCTTAAAATTTAAAAATGCCTATTCACTTAAACCCAAAAATATGATATAGTGAAAACTAGAATAAATATTGGGAGATAAAATATGGGTGAAATTGAAAAGAAAAAATCAAAAATAGGAATTATAATAGCAATAATCATAATTGCATTAGTTTTAATAGTAGGAGCAATTGGAGGATATTATGTAATAAAACGTAATTACATAGTAAGCAAAATAAATCAAACAAACTTAATAATAAACAATTCAAATGCAACTTCAAGTTTAAAAAATAATGTATATATAAAAAATGGAGTAGTATATGTATCAAAACCAGATATATATAACTTCTTTGATAATACAATTATATATGATGAAAAGTACAACCAAGTAGTTACCACTTCTAGTACAAAAATAGCAAGTTTGCCAATAGATAGTAAACAAATTCAAGTTAACAGTTCAAATACAACAATTAAGGCGGGAGCTATTATATTAGACGAGGTAGCATATGTTCCAATTTCAGAATTAGATGAAGTATATAATATAAAAACAACATATGTTGAAAGTGAAGATTTGGTATACATTGATTCTTTAGATAGAGAACAACAAACAGCAACACTAAAAAAAGACTCAAGTATAAAATACAAACCAACAATTATTTCAGCAACTTTAGCAAAAGCAAAACAAGGCGATACATTAACTATTGCAAACCGTAGTGATTATCCTGTACCTAATGGTTGGACAAGAGTTAGAACAGAAAATGGAACTCTAGGATATATCCAAACTGGTAAATTAAATGAGTTTAAAACTATAAGAGAAAAGGCAGAAGAAAAAGCTAAAATAGAAGGACCAATAAGCCTAGCTTGGGACTATTATTCAGAATATGTTTCAGCACCAACAAGAACAGGAAAAATTACAGGAGTAAATGTGGTATCTCCAAGTTTCTTCTATATGACTAAATACAGTACAACAAATATATATGAAAATGTAGGAAATGAAGGAATTGCATATGTAAACTGGGCACATGGAAATGGTTATCAAGTTTGGCCAATGTTTACAAATTCAAATATGAGCGAAACATCTAAAATGCTTAGTGACTACAAATCAAGGGAGAATGTAATAAATCAAATTATAAAATATATTAAACAATATAACTTAGATGGAATAAACATTGATTTCGAAGGAATGTATGAAACAGACAAAGATAATTTCTCAAGATTTCTAATTGAAATAAGACCTAGACTAAATGAAATAGGAGCAGTATTATCAGTGGATGTAACAGCACCAGATGGCGCACCAGAATGGTCTTTATGTTATGATAGATATACTATAGGAAAAGTTGCAGACTATGTAATGTTTATGGCATATGATCAATATGGAGTATCAGCAACAAAAGCAGGAACAACAGCAGGGCATAATTGGGTAGAAGCAAATGTAAAAAAATTCTTAGGACAAGAAGAAGTAAAAGCTGAAAAGATAATTCTAGGAATTCCATTCTATACAAGAGTTTGGAAAGAAATCAACGGAAATGTAATTTCAAGTGTTGTTAATATAGGCAATGTGAATAATCTAATACCAAGTAATGCAACAAAAACATGGGACGAAGATTTACAACAATACTATGTAGAATACAAAAAAGGTGGAGCAACATATAAAATTTGGGTTGAAGACGAAAAATCAATTGAAGCAAAACTAGACTTAGTATCAAAATACAACTTAGGTGGTGCTGCTTACTGGGAATATGACAGAGCAACAAACTCAATTTGGAATTTGATAGAAAGTAAAATTAAATAAGTAATAAATATAAAATCACTTCAATATAATATAGAACAAGCTATATATTGAGGTGATTTTTATGTTGGCATATTTGAAGTTAAAAACAAATGACGAGGAATTATATGAAACAAATTACTTAGAAGAGCTAAAACAAAAACAAACTAAATTTTCAAAATTGCAATATACAATATGCAAATATTATTATAACTTTATAGCAAAACTAAAGTATCATATGAATATAATCACAGTAAAACAAATATATGATGCATACCTATTTATACTACCATTTTCAGATTTAAGCAAAGATACAAAATTGGAAAAATGCATAAAAAAAGTAAAAATCTTAATGCAAAGATATAACATACAATCTCTGGTAGCAGAAGATAATTTAAAACAAAGTGAAAAGTTTAAGAAGATAATAGAGCCGGAGACTAAAAAAATACATATATTAGATGGTAGAGGAATAATGCCATATTTAA
The DNA here is from genome assembly GCA_000435755.1 of Clostridium sp. CAG:508. Lineage (GTDB taxonomy): Bacteria > Bacillota > Clostridia > TANB77 > CAG-508 > CAG-273. The sequence continues at coordinate 33,576 of FR889090.1, read as the reverse complement.
TACAGGAAACCTTAGAGAATATTCTAAAAAGACAAGGCTCAAAAACAGAATTAGAAGATTTATATATTTGTGTAAAAGAAAACAAACCATTACACATAGAGAACATTATATATTTAATGAAATATTTTAAAAATATAAACATAGTAACACCAAACATAAAGGAATTTCAGAGAGTAGCTGATAAGATAGAAGAAAACGAGAATATAATAATTACGGTTACAAACAATAAAAAGAAAAGCTTGAAAAAAGCCAAAGTAATAGTGAACTTTGATTTACAAGAAAATGAGATAAATAAGTATATAATATATAGGGAAGCGGTTATCCTAACAATAGACGAAAAAGGCTTTTATGAAAGCAATACTTTTAATGGAATACAAATACGAAGAATAGGAATTGATACATCAAATGAAATTAAAGATTTCTTTGAGCAATATAATCTGCTAGACGATAACGAATTGTCTGCATTGTACGAAAGCAGAATAAATCAAAAACAAGGACTATCGCAAATAAAACAACAAATGAAAAAAGACGAAATCAAAGTAACAAAATTGTACGGAAAAAATGGAAGTTTGTGAAAATTATATGAATTTTCTTGACAAATGGCAAAAAATCTAGTATATTAAAGAAGTCGCAACAAATTATATTTATTTATAGTTTGTTGCAATTAATTTTTTCATTGTGAAAGCAAAGGAGGAAGGACAAATGGAAGAAAACAAAGAAGTGTTATTAACACAAGAAGGATTTGACAAACTAGAACAAGAATTAGAAAATTTAAAAACAGTAAAAAGAGTAGAGATAGCTGAAAGAATTAAAGTGGCTTTAGGATTTGGAGATTTATCAGAAAATTCTGAATATGACGAAGCAAAAAATGCTCAAGCAGAAAATGAAACAAAAATTGCAGAATTAGAAAATAAAATCAGATATGCTAAAATTATAGATGAATCAGAAATAGACACAAAAACAGTTCAAGTAGGAAATACTGTTAAATTGTTAGACTTAGAATTTGATGAAGAAGTAAGCTATACTATAGTTGGATCTACAGAGGTAGATATAGCACAAAATAAAATTTCAAATGAGTCACCAATAGGCAGTGCTATTTTAGGTGCAAAAAAGAACCAAGTTGTAGAAGTTCAAGCACCAGCTGGAGTAATGCAATATAAAGTTTTATCAATAACAAAATAAGAATTAAAAAAATGTCAAAGGACTAACCTTTGGCATTTTCTATTTTTATAGCACTTTCTAAAGCTAAAGTTATCATATTATTTAAAGACTTTTCTCTCTCTTCAGAACTAATTTCTTGTTTCTTGTAATGAGAATCAACTACAGTCAATAAGCAAGAAGCCTGTCTACATAGATAATGAGCCATATAAAATAAAGCAAAAGCTTCCATTTCAGCACCAATAATATTAAGCTCTTTAGGAAATCTTTTAATTAAATTTGGAATACTCTCTAAATAACCATCAAAACAGTCACTACATAAAGTATTTCCTTTTATATAAGGAATATTTATTTCTTTTGCAGTACTTTCTATAATCTCATTTAAAAATTCACTAGATTCAATTAAATGACAATCCTTTTCATTCCATTCATAAGCAAAATTCCCTTCAGTATAACTCTTATCAACTAATATAGTATCAAAAATATTTAAATCTTCAGAATAAGCTCCACAAGAACCAATACGAATAATATTTTCTACATCGTAAAATTTATATAACTCATAGCAGTAAATTCCCATACTTGCCATACCCATACCATGAGAAAACACAGTGATTTCTTTTCCTTTATAAGTTCCAGTATATGCAAGCATGTTTCTAACAGTATTTACTAATCTAGCATTCTCTAAAAAATTCTCTGCAATATATTTAGCACGTAAAGGGTCACCAGGCATAAGCACAGTTTTTGCAATATCTTCTTTTTTAGCATTACAATGAATAGGCATAAAAAATCCTCCTTAAAATTAATATATTAGTATTATATAAGAAAAGATATAAAAAAATCAATCAAAATTCACAAAATATCCATTGAATATTTTTTAGTATTTGGTATATAATCTATGTATAAAATTTCAAAGGAGGAAAATTTATGGAGAGAAAAGTAAAAGTTGTACAATTTGGTACAGGAAAAATGGCGGTTTATACAATGCGCTATGTGTATGAAAAAGGAGCAGAAATAGTTGGAGCAATTGATGTAAACCCATCTGTTATTGGCAAAGATATAGGAGAAATTATTGGAGGAGAAAACAAAGGTGTAACTGTAACAGCTTTAGAAAATGCAGAAGAAATGTTAAAACAAGTTCAACCAGATATTGCTATAGTTACTACAATGAGCTTAATAGCAGATGTTAGAGATGCTTTAATGCTTTGTGCTAAATTAGGAATAAATGCAATTACAACATGTGAAGAAGCATTTTATCCAGAAAATTCAAACCCCGCAACTACAAAAGAATTAGACGAAATGGCAAAACAAACAGGATGTACAATTACAGGAAGTGGATATCAAGACATTTATTGGGGACAATTAATTAGTTCAATTGCAGGATCAACACATAAAATCACAAAAATAAAAGGAAGCTCAAGCTACAATGTAGAAGACTATGGAATAGCTTTAGCAAAAGCACATGGTTCAGGATTAACAATGCAAGAATTTGAGGATCAAGTAGCTTCAGTAGATAAAATTAGTGATGAAGAAAGACAAAAAGTTATTGAATCAGGAAAATATTTACCATCATATATGTGGAATGTAAATGGATGGTTATGTTCTAAACTTGGACTAACAGTTGAAAGACAAACACAAAAAACAATACCACAAACATACAAAGAAGATATATATTCTTCAACATTAGGAATGACAGTAAAAGCAGGAGATGCTACAGGAATGAGTGCAGTTGTTACAACAACAACTAAAGAAGGAATTACTATTGAATCAGAATGTATTGGTAAGGTATATTCTAATGAAGATTATGACAAAAACGAATGGACAATCTATGGAGAGCCAGATACAACAATAGTAGTTGCAAGACCTGCAACAGTAGAGCTAACATGTGCGTCAATAGTTAATCGTATTCCAGACGTTATAAATAGCACACCAGGTTATGTAACAACAGATAAGTTCGGAGAATTAAATTACAGAGTAAAACCATTAAATGAATATGTAAAATAATTTAGAAGGTGGAAAGTAAATTTCCACCTTTACTTATTGCAAAAAATGTGATAAATTATATAAGGTGATACAAATGTCAAGAAATCGTAGAAATAAGCGTAGCTCTAGAAGTATATTAGAAGTAATGAGCTCAAAAACATTCATAACTTTAACTATAATATTAGCAATAATAATAGTTATATGTTCTGTAACTATCTTTTATCGTAATAACAAAGAGAAAAAAATATTGGCAGAGCAAAGAGCTGAGTTAGAAAAAAATATTGAAGCAATATTTGAAGAAACAGAAAAGAATATAGCTAATTCTAATAATACTGTAAGAGATAGTATTATCAGAATATCAGCAGTTGGAGATATTTTATGTGAAAATAGTATACTAGAAGATGCATATGATAAAGGTACACAAAATTATGATTTTACGTCAATGTTTAAAAATATGTCTACTTTTTTTGCAGATAGTGATATCACAGTAGGAACTATGGAAACTAATTATACAGACAATAAATACTCTGGATATGGACAACGTAATAGTCCAATTTCTTTTGCAGAAGCTTTGAAAAATATAGGAATAGATTTAGTTAGTATAAGCACAAATCATAGTTTAGATTATGGAATAGAAGGCTTGCAAGAAACTAAGAGAGCACTAGAAGGAATAGGATATGATGTAGTAGGAGATAACTTAGGGGAAAGTAGAGTAAAGATAAAGACAATAAAAAATACTAAGATTGCATTTTTGTCATATACATATGGTTTTGAAAATCAAAATAGTAAAACAAAAGAGGAATTGGATAGTGCAAATATATACAATTCAGAAATTGCTAAAAAAGATTTAGAATATGCTAAAGAAAATGCAGACTATAGCATAATAATTATGCATTGGGGAGATGCATATTCAACAAAGCCTAATAAAGAACAACAAAACATAGCTAAATTTTTAGTAGAAAATGGGGCAGATATGATTTTAGGAAATCATGCATCAGCAGTTCAAAAAATGGAAGTTATGCAAAGTCCAGAAGGAAAAAATGTACTTGTTGCATATTCTTTAGGAAACTACATATCAGGTGAAACAATGGATATATCAAAAATAGAGTTAGTTCTTAATATTGAACTTAGAAAAAGCGGAGAAACAGGAGAAGTAGTACTAAGCAAAGTTGATTATACGCCAATTTATGTATTAGATAGAGGCACAAAAGCAGAAAATAGGTATGAGTTAATTGATATGAAAGGTACAGCTAAAGCATATGCAGAAGGAAATAAAAAAATAGTAAATAAAGAGACATATAATAAATTAGTAGAAGGACTAAAAAAACTAGAAGGGATAATAAAATGAAAGCAGGATTTATATCATTAGGATGTAATAAAAACTTAGTAGATACAGAAAAAACAATAGCATTATTTAAAGAACATGGATACGAAATAGTAAATAACCCAGAAGAAGCAGAAGTTATAATAATAAATACTTGTGGATTTATTGAGTCTGCAAAAGAAGAAGCAATAAATACAATACTAGAAATGGCTGAGTATAAAAAACAAAATTGCAAATATCTAATAGCTATGGGATGCTTAGTAGAAAGATATAAAAAGGAACTTGAAAAATCTATTCCAGAAGTAGATTTATATATAAAATATAGTGAGTATAGTACATTATGGGAGCAGATAGAAAAACTATTATCTAATGGAAAAGGGAATGTAGACTTTGAAAAATTCACAGATAGAGTTATTACAACAGGCGAAAATTATGCATATATAAAAATAGCAGATGGTTGTAGCAATTGTTGCACATTCTGCGCAATTCCAAAAATTCGTGGAATGCAAAAAAGTAGAACGATGGAAAGTCTTGTAGAAGAAGCAAATAAGCTAGCAGAGCAAGGTTATGAAGAAATAATTTTAACAGCTCAAGATACTACAAGATATGGACAAGACATATATGGTGAACCAAAACTTGCTGAGCTTTTGCAGGAGATATGTAAAATAGACAAAATAAAATGGATTAGAATATTGTATTCATACCCTGAAACTATTACAGACAAGCTAATTCAGGTAATAAAAGAAAATAATAAAATATGTAATTATTTTGATATTCCAATACAACATATTTCAGACAGTGTTTTAAAAAGAATGAATAGAAAAAGCAATGGAGAAAGTATTAGAAAGCTAATACAAAAATTAAGAAAAGAAATTCCAAATGTTATCCTAAGAACAACTGTAATGGTTGGTTTTCCGGGTGAAACTGAAGAAGACTTTGAAGAACTATATAACTTTTTAAAAGAAGCTAAATTTGACAAACTTGGAGCATTTATGTATTCTAAAGAAGAAGGCACAGGAGCAGAAAAAATGCCAAATCAAATTCATCCAGCTACAAAGAAAAGTAGATATAATAAAATAATGAAATTACAACAAGAGATTTCTAGAGAGAATTTAGAAAATAAAATTGGTACAACACAAAAAGCAAGAATTGATGGAATAACCAAAAATCAAAAATACTATGTTGGCAGAACCTATATGGATGTACCAGAAATTGATGGAGTAGTATATATAAAAAATACAAAACAATTAAATTTAGGCGACTGGGTGGATTGCAAAATAAAAGAAGTAAAAGATTATGATTTAATGGGGGAAATAACTTATGAGAACAAATAAAAAAATTATACTAACAGCAATATTATTAGCAATGCTTATTGTATTATCAAGGTTTTTATCAATAAAAACACCAATTACTAAAATAAGCTTTGCATTTGTACCAACAATGTTATGCGCAATTTGGTTAGGACCAAAATGGACAATTCTATTAAATGTTTTAGGAGATGTTATAGGGGCAACTCTATTCCCATCAGGTGCATTTTTTATAGGGTACACTATTAGTACAGCAGTGTCCGCAGCAATATATGGATTTATACTATACAAAAAAGAACCAGACAGTTACAATGATAAGCAATTACTTTTAAGGCTTATAATTGCCACTGTATTAGTAGCAATAGTGGTAAATATGGGCTTAAATACTTTATGGACAAGTATAACTACAGGAAAAGCTTTTTGGGCATTACTTGTAACTAGAATTGTAAAACAACTTATTATGATTCCAATTCATGTTATAGTGATTTTTGCATTAGAAAAAGCATTAAGAAAACCATTTGATAAATATGTAAGGAGCTCAAATGATTAGACTAGAAAACGTTTCATTTAAATATAAAGAAAGCAACAAAATATTAGATAATATCAGTTTTGAAGTACATGACGGAGAGATTATTTCTATTGTAGGAAAAAATGGCTCTGGAAAATCAACTATAGGCAAACTAATAGCAGGAATTTTAAGGTTAAAAGAAGGCAATATCTTTATTGACGATTTAAATATGAAAAAACATCAAAAAGAAATTAGAGATAAAGTTGGAATAGTATTTCAAAATCCAGAAAATCAAATAATTTTCAATTCGATTGAAGACGAATTATCATTTGCATTAAAAGGCTTATCTAAACAAGAAGTAGATAAAAGAATAAATGATGCATTAGAAAAAGTAGAGATGCTAGATTTTAAAAATAAAGACTTATACAATCTATCATTAGGGCAAAAACAAAGAATTATGATAGCAGAAATACTTGCTAAAAATCCTAAATATCTTATCTTTGATGAGCCAACAACCATGATCGATAGTATAGGAAAAGAAAAAATATATAAAATTATTAAAAACTTAAAACAGCAAGGTTATACAATTATTTGTATTACAAATTTAGCAGACGAAATATTATTGGCAGATAGAACTTTAGTATTAGAACAAGGCAAAATTGCATTAGAAATAAAAAGAGAAGAATTAGTTGAAAAGGCTGAAGAACTAAGAAAATATGAAATTAAGCTTCCAACTATTTTAGAAATATTAGTAGAGCTACAAAAAAATGGAATACAGGTAAATGCTAAAGATTACACAATACCAGAACTAGTCAACTATTTAGTGACAGCTAAGGCAGGTGGTTCAAAATGAAAAATGCAATTACATTTTTAGTGTTTCTTGCATATGCCACTTTAATATTTTTTATGCCTAATAATATTTGGCTAGCAAGTTTTGCAGTAGTAAACTTGATTTTAATGATAATAATAAAAGTTAACTTTAAAAAGGCAATAATAAATCTAACAAAGTACTTACCATTTATATTATTTACTTTTATATTCAATATATTATTAGACAACTACATAAATGCAATTTGGATGGCAGCAAAATTATTACTAGTATGTAATGCAACATATATTTATTCAAGAACAATTACAGTAGCACAACTTGCTAAAACAGTAAGAACAATATGCAAACCATTAGAAGTATTTAAAATAAACACAGAAGAAATTGAAGTATTAGTAAGTATTGCACTTTCAATGATACCAGTATTAAAAAAAGAATATAGAGAAGTGAAAGAGGCGTGTAAAGCTAAAAATATAAACTTTAATATAAAAAATATGAAAATCATTTTATCAAAAATACTATTATCTACAATAAAAAGAATAAACGAAATAGACGAATCATTAGTAGAAAAAGGCTATGAGTATTAAAAATATAATGACAATTTTAAAAATATGATATATAATTACAATAAATAAAAAAGTAAGGAGAAATAAAATATGGAAAGAGTAAGAGGATTTGAAGTAGCAAAAGGATTTGAACAAGCAGGAATAAATATGCCGGTGCGTAAAACAAAATATTCAGCAGGATATGATGTAGAAGCAGCAGAAGACTGTGTGGTTCCAGCATTTAAAGCAGGACAAGCACCAACTTTAGTAAAAACAGGAATAAAAGCATATATGCCAGAAGATGAATATTTAATGCTTTGCAATAGAAGCTCTAATCCAAAGAAAAAAGGATTAGTATTATCAAATGGTGTTGGAATAGTGGATGGAGATTATTATGGAAATCCAGATAATGACGGACATATAATGTTTGCATTCTTTAATGTAAAAGCAGAAGATATTGAAATAAAAAAAGGAGACTGCATAGGACAAGCAATTTTTCAAAAATTTGGAATAGTTGACAATGATAATGCAGAAGGCGCTAGATTAGGTGGATTTGGCTCTACAAGTAAATAATTATCAATAAAAATATAGAGGCAAAGAGCATAAGCTTAGTTTGACAAAGTATATAAAAATATAGTAAAATAACGAAATAATAATATTTTAGTAAGCCGACGAACGATAAAAAACTATTCGGAGGCTGAAACCTCCGGATAATTATAAAGGAGGAAATAAAAGTCTTATAATCTGTAGATATTAACCATCGTTAAAGATTTTATCTTTAACAAAGCCAACCTATTAGGTTGAGTAAAAGGAGAATGCATACAAAATGTTTAAAGAATTAAAGCGTATTGCTGTCGATGTTAACCAAATAAAGAATCAGTTAGAATTGAACAGAATACATAGAGATGCAAAGGCGAGATTTTGGCACTACGATGGAACTTGGAATTATAATAATGGATTCACTTTGGAAGAATATCAAAAAGGAGCAGAAAGAGCTAAGAAAGCAGCAGAAAAAAGCTGGAACCAATAATAAGACTTTTTAAAAGCCACGAATTTTTCGTGGCTTTTATTTTGGCTATACAACAAGGTTAAGTCACCGTGAAATGTTCATATTTGTAAAGCAAAATGCACGTATGGCAAAGCCAGGTTTCTTATTAAAAAAAGTATTTAAATCTAAAAAATACGGAAAAAATTTATACCCAAAAATAACATATAATAACCTAAAATTTGAAAAATATTTTGACTTTTACCAAATTTTGTAGTATAATATATTTGCGGTTTAAAGAAGAGCCTAAAAACCTTTCTTAAATAAAAACCAAATATTTTGCAATAGAAAGGAGAGTCTTACATGTTTAATGTAGGTGATAAAATTGTATACCCAATGCATGGAGCAGGTACAATTGATGCAATAGAAGAAAAAAATATTTTAGGAGAAAACCAATCTTATTATGTTATTAAAATGCCAGGTGAAGTTAAAGTAATGGTTCCAACAGATAGAGCAGAACAAATTGGTGTTAGAAATGTAATAGGAAAAGAAGAGGCAGAAAAAGTTATTTCAATTTTAGGAGAAGATGAAACAGAAATGTCTCAAAATTGGAATAAAAGATATAGAGATAACATGGAAAAAATGAAAAGTGGAAGCATATATGAGGTCGCAGGGGTAGTTAGAAACCTAAGCTTTAAACAAAAAGAAAAAGGACTTTCAACAGGTGAAAAGAAAATGCTTTCTAATGCAAAACAAATTTTAGTTAGTGAACTTGTATTAGCAGAACATGCTACACAAGATGAAGTTGAAGAATTAATAAATAATAAAATAGATATATCGTTTAATGAATATAGAGCACCACAAGCAAACATTGATTTAAATGCAAGTGCTGTTAACAAATTTATTCCATTTGATGATACAACAGAATTGTAAAATACTAAAAAGGCGACAGAAATCGCCTTTTTTCTATTCTAAATAAATGGCAAAAACTAAAAAAATTTTAGGAAAATAAGTTTCAATATTTGTCATAAAGTAAAGAAGGATTTAAACACTTTATGTCGAATAATATAAATAGTATGTAGAAAGGTTGTCAAAAATTGGTAAGATATAGTGAAGAACTAATTGAAGAAATAAGGTCAAGCAATGATATTGTAGATGTAATATCTAAATACATAACATTAAAAAGAAGTGGGAGAAACTTTTTCGGATTATGTCCATTTCATAAAGAAAAATCTCCTTCTTTTGCTGTTTCACCAGATAAGCAAATATTTCATTGCTTTGGTTGTGGAGCAGGCGGAAATGTCATTCACTTTATATCAAAAATAGAAGGCTTAGATTTTAAAGACACTTTAGAATTACTAGCAAACAGAGTAAATATAGAATTACCAACTTTAGATAATTTAGAAGATGATAAAACAGCAAGATTAAAATCAAAAGTATATGAAATAAATAAAATTGCGGCTGAATTTTATCATGAAAATTTATATAAACCTGCATCAAAAACAGCACAAGAATATATTAAGAAAAGAAAACTTGATAATCGTACATTAAAGGCCTTTTTAATAGGATATGCAGGAAATTTTAATGAACTATATTTATTACTAAAACAAAAAGGTTACACAGAAGAAGAAATGCTAGCATCAAGCTTAGTTAAAAGAACCGAAAATGGTGGATATATGGATAGCTTCAGAAAGAGGCTAATGTTTCCTATACAAGATGTTAGAGAAAGAGTTATTGCTTTTGGTGGTAGAGTATTAGATGACAGTAAACCTAAATACATAAACTCACCAGAAAATATAGTATATAGCAAAGGCAGAAATTTATTTGGACTTAATGTAGCTAAAAAGCATGATACCAGAAAGATTATTATAGTAGAAGGCTATATGGATGCGATTTCGTTATATCAGAGAGGTATTACAAATGTTGTTGCATCACTTGGAACTGCTATGACAGAGGCACAGGGACGTTTGCTTAGAAGATATAGTGAACAAGTTATTTTAGGATATGATGCAGATGGAGCTGGACAAGCAGCTATATTAAGAGGAATGGAAATTTTGCAAAACTTAGGTTGTGATATTAGAGTATTGCAAATAGAAGGAGCAAAAGATCCAGATGAATATGTATTAAAATATGGACCAGAGAGATTTCAAAAATGTGTAGACAATGCAATTTCTTTAGTAGAATTTAAAGTAAAAGTTTTATTAAAAGAATTAAACATAGAAAATACAAATGACAAAATAAAATTTTTAAATGAAATTGCTAAAATTTTAGCAAAAGTTACAAACCAAATGGAAAGAGAAATTTATGTAGATAAAATTGCTAAAGAATACAAAATCTCTAAAGAAGCTATTTATGCAGAAGTAAATAAACTTATGTATAAAGACAACCAAGGAAGCAAAAAGCTAGAAAAAAGGGTAGTTACAATGGTACCAAAAGAAGAAAAAGAAAATAGCGTTTCTGATGCAGTTCTAAAAAGAGAAAATTTAGTAATATATTTACTTATAAATGAATATTCTAAATGTTATGAAAAAATAAAAAATTTAATTACATTAAACTATATTCAAGATGATACAAACAAACAAATTCTCAAAAAAATGTATGAAGAATTTGAAAAAGGAAATAGTAATACTAGTCAATTATTAGACTGGTTTCAAGATGAAAAAGTCATTAGTCATATTACAGAAATAATGGCTGGAGATTTCGAAATAACTGATGTTAACAAGGCAATAGACGACTTGATTAGTATTTATGAAAAAGAAAAGTTGATAAATAGAAGAAATGAAATTTTGAAAAAGCTAGAAAGCGTTTCTGAAGCAGGTTCAGAAGAAGTAAAAGAATTAGAAAAGGAGCTTAACGATATTATTCTAAAACTAGCTAAAATCAAATAGGAGGTTTTATATATGAAAAAGAAGCAAGAAGATGAGCCAATAGTAGAAGCTGAAGTTGTGAAAACAGAAGCACCTAAAAAAGTAAAAAAAACTAAAACTCCAAAGGTTGAAGAAGCAGATAAAAAAGAAAAGAAAACTAAAAAAGCAACTGAAGAAGTAAAAGATATAGAGAAAAAAGTTGAGAAAGAAACTGAAAAGAAACCTAAAAAGGCTCAAAAGCTAGAAGAGAATAAAGAAGAAGTTAAGGAAGAAAGCAAACTTACAGAGGAAAATGTTGTAGAAGAAAAACCAAAAGTAAAGAAATTAGAGGAAGTTAGCAAGGAAAAAGTAGAAAACATACTAAAAAGAGCAAAAGAAAATGGAAAAATTACTTATGGTGAGCTTGCTAATGAATTAGAAAACACTAATCCAGACCAAATAGAAGAAGTATTTAATACTTTCGAAGACTTAGGTGTAGATGTTTTAAAAGATGATCTAGACACAGAACCAAATCTAGATGACTTAAGAGAAGTTGAGAACATCAAATTAGATGACATAGATTTAATAAACATGGATGGAATAAGTGTTGATGATCCTGTTAGAATGTATCTAAGAGAAATTGGAAAAATTCCTTTGTTAACATATGAACAAGAGTTAGAGTTAGCACAAAGAATCTTGGATGGAGATGAAAGTGCAAAACAAAAACTAACAGAGTCTAACTTAAGATTGGTAGTGAGTATAGCTAAAAAATATGTTGGAAGAGGAATGCTACTATTAGACTTAATTCAAGAAGGAAACATGGGCTTAATCAAAGCAGTAGAAAAGTTTGATTACACTAAAGGATACAAATTTAGTACTTATGCAACATGGTGGATTAGACAGGCGATTACGAGGGCAATTGCAGATCAAGCTAGAACTATACGTATACCAGTTCATATGGTAGAAACAATAAATAAATTGATTAGAACTTCTAGACATTTATTACAACAAAATGGTAGAGAACCAACACCGGAAGAAATTGCAGCAGAAATGGAAATTCCAGTAGAAAGAGTTGCGGAAATTCAAAAAATAGCACAAGACCCTGTGTCTTTGGAAACACCAATAGGAGAAGAGGATGATAGCCACTTAGAAGATTTTATTCAAGACGAAGATACACCAGCACCACAAGATTCAGCAGCATATACATTACTTAGAGAACAACTAGAAGAAGTAATGGAAACACTAACACCAAGAGAAGCTAAAGTGCTAAAATTAAGATTTGGGTTAGAAGATGGAAAAGCTAGAACTCTTGAAGAGGTAGGAAGAGAATTTATGGTTACTCGTGAGAGAATTAGACAAATAGAAGCAAAAGCATTAAGAAAATTAAGACACCCAAGTAGAAGTAAAAAACTAAGAGACTATATGAATTAAAAGATTATATTTAAACCAAAATCAATTAAAAAGCTGGACTTTTGCCCAGCTTTTAGCATTACTTTGGCTGAAAAGCTTGATTTTTATGGAATAATGTGGTACAATAAATATGTATTACGGAAAAATAACCTTAAAAATGGAGGTGAAAATTCTTAAAATTTTAGATTTTAAGAAGAGATTATGGGATTTATTAATGGAGTAAAAACAGTATTTAGTGATTTAAAACAATATATTAATCAAATAGATTGTCCAGATGAAGAAAATGTAATTACAGATCCTGAATTACTAGAATCTTTACAATCAATTGAACAAAGAGAAGAAGCTTTCAAAAAATCTTCTACAAGCAAAAATGGTGGAAAAGGAAATTCAGGAAAACAACAAGTTGTGGAAACTGTAGCTATTGATCCAAAAGCTGTAAAAGCAATGGCAAAAGAAGCCCAAGAAAAACAACAACCAGTTGTAGAAAAAGATGGAGAAGAAAGATAATAATGAAGAATAATGAAAAAGTTGAGGCTTTCTCAACTTTTTTAACTTATTTTATTGACAAAAATAAAAACACATATTATAATATAAATCACGTTAGCAAATAACATATGGCGAGGTAGCTCAGTTGGCTAGAGCAATCGGTTCATACCCGATAGGTCGTGAGTTCGAATCTCACCCTCGCTACCATAAACGGCTAGATATCTAGTCGTTTTTTTATTCTATTTTTCTTTCAGAACGAGAATTGCACATTTTTTCATATTCTTTACATTTTATTTTATATTCAATCTGTTGTGTCATATATCTATAATACATATATGCCTGCTCATATTGCATACATGGATTAAACATATTAGGGTCTCCAATAATAGGGTCGCAACCAATATCATAATTCATATAAGGTGGAAAATTAAAATTAGAATCATTTTTATCCATAAAATAAAACTCCCTTCGATAATCTTAAATAGGTAAATTAAATTGCAAATATGGAACTATACATATTGCAATATATGTATAAACTGCAGAAAATATACCTTGTAACAACTTGCCAATGGCATATGTTTTTATAGAAAGTCCAGCTTTACTAATAATACTAAAAACTTGTAATAGTACAGAAATTCCACCAAACCCTAACAAAAAGCTGGATGATACAATGTTTACTGATATTGCCTTTATGTGTGTATTTGCTACTAAACTAACACCATTTGTAAGTTCAACAATTCCGGCTAAGACAGGCTTTATTAGTTCTGCAGGAAAGCCTACAGAGCGAAGGATAGGTGAGAGCATTAAAGATATACCACTTAAAATTCCACTTTGATTTAATATAGATATAACTACAGAAAATATAACTACAAAGCCACCAATCATTAAAATAGTAGATGTAGAGTTTGTAATGCTTTTTCCTAACACTTCTCCAAGTGATGAAATGGATACAGATTTATTTGAATAATTGTAATGATAGTTGTTACAAATAGTACTACTCTTGTCAAAGAAACGTAAAACTATTCCTACTGTAATGCAAGCAAGTATATGAGTAACAAATAAAAGTAAGCCGATATTGGTACTACCAAACAAAGTTATACCAACAGTACCAATAATAAATAGTGGACCAGAATTATTGGTAAAAGCAAGTAATCTCTCAGCTTCTTGTTTGGTAACAATACCTTGTTCCATAAAATTAGAAACAATTTTTGCTCCAACAGGATATCCACTAATTAGTCCCATTAGAAAAGCAAAAGCACCTTCACCGGGAACATTAAATAATGGCCTCATTATTGGATTTAGCCATTTGCCTAAATATTTTATAACACTTGTATAACTTAGTAATTCTGTGGACACAAAAAATGGAAATAAAGAAGGTACAACAGCGGTTGCCCACAAGATTAGTCCATTTTTAGTCGCTGTTAAATTAGTTTTGGAAAATAAGACTAACCCAAAACAAAACAAGCAAAAGACAATAGCCAATCCGTTTCTTTTAATGGAATATACCCAAATTTTTACTTTGCTTTTTCTTTTGTTTTCAATTGGAATAGATATTGACGACATACACGTTTTCTCCTAAAAAATTTTAAATACGAGATATGTACTATGTAATGTTAAAATCGCTGGTCCTTGGTGTCGAGCTTCCTTCCCTTGAATGTCACAAAAACAAATAAATTTGTTTTTGGACACTATCGGTTGGAACTCTCCAACTGTTACGCTTCGCTCCACCTTACGCGGACTGGCGCTTTCTTTTAACATTACATAGTACGAACAATTAATAAAAAATTATTTAGAATATCTCAATAGCGAAAGCCAATTGAAAAACACGTGCTCAATCATATTAAAAGCCGTATTCTTTCCTACAGATTTTTCAGCAACAATATTTACATTTCCAATTTCGTTACCATTCAAACTGTAAGTAACATTACCTAAAACTTGACCTGCATAAACGGGTGCGTTTATACTATCTGTAAGTTGAACAGATTGAACAATATCTTTATTTTGACCTTTTTGAATTAGAACTCCACTATCATTTTCGAGTATTGCATTAACACTATTTTCAATTCCTTTGTCAACAGAGATTTCTTTTATTAAATCATTTTCATTTGCAAGCTTTTTATACTCGAAATTATTAAAACCATAATCTAGTAACTTTTGAGCCTCTGCAAAACGAATAGGGCTTGTAGGAGCTTTCATAATAACAGCAATTAAGGACAAATCATTTCTAGTTGCACTTGCAGATAAATTATATAAAGCAACAGATGTAGAACCAGTTTTCAAACCAGTTGCTCCTTTGTAATTTCTAACTAATTTATTCGTGTTTACTAAAGAAGACTTGCCATCTCTTAAACTGTCCATATAAATTGTGGTGTATTTAGTAATTGAAGGATGCTTAGTTAACAATTCTCTAGACATTAAAGCGATATCATATGCAGAAGTTACATGACCATCTTCATCAATACCATGGCAATTCTTAAAAGTTGTGTCATTCATTCCAAGTTCTTTAGCTTTTGCATTCATTTGATTAACAAAAGCCTCCTCAGAGCCAGCTAAATATTCAGCCATAGCAACAGTACAGTCATTAGCAGAAACGACACAAATTGCTTTTAGCATTTCATCAACTGTTAATTCTTCTCTAACATCTAGCCATATTTGAGAGCCACCCATACCAGCAGCTTTTTCACTGCAGGGAATTTTGTCAGTATATGAAAGTTTTCCAGAATCAATTGCTTCCATGATAAGTAAAATTGTCATTACTTTTGTCACACTTGCAGGTCTTAGTTTTTCGTGCATATTTTGGTTATATAAAACCTGCCCTGAATTTTGTTCGATTAAAACTGCACTACCAACATTTAAACTTAAACTTGTAGTAGCATTTGTTGGAATAGTCTCAGTCAAAGGTTTTGCATTGTTGGACCAAGTGTATATAGACTCACTTGCAATACAGATAGTTGGAAATAGAAAAATTGCAATAATAAAGATACAGATAATTTTAAGTAAATTACATTTATATTTCAACATAATTAACCTCCATAATATTAGTTAATAAATTGTATTTTGAAAAGGAAGAATTTATGATATATAAACTAAAAATGTTACAGTTCTATTACATTTTTTGAAATTCAAATTCTTCCATTTACTTTTTATTAGAAATATGCTATAAAATAATTGAGAGAATCTAAAGATAAGGAGAAAGAGGAATGTTAAATAGAAGCAAAAGCGATAAGGGTGTTACACTTATAGCTTTGGTAATTACAATTGCGGTACTTTTAATACTAGCAGGTGTTTCAATAACAGCAATTACGGACGATAGTGGAATATTGAGTAGAACTAATGAGTTATCTGAGAGTGCAAATACATCTATAGAACAGAATACACAAGAATTAAATAATATGACTAATGAGTTGGATTATGTAATGAACCCATGGGTACAAAATAAAACAGAAGTGACTAAGAAATTAAAAAGTGGGACAGTAACACTAAATGTTGGAGACAACTATACATATGATTGCGGAGTTGAAGGATATACAGGTGCTTGGAAAGTATTAGGGGCTGAAAATGGTAAGCTTTTAATAATGTCAACAGAGAATGTAGGAACATTAACTTTAGAAGGAAAAAATGGATATAACAATGGAATTAGCAAATTAAGTGAAATGTGTGAACCATATGGAAGAAATGCAAGAAGTATAACAGTTGAAGATATAAATAGGGTAACAGGATATAATCCTACTAATCAAGGAGACGAGACAATTTATGGTGTTGGAGAATTTTGGGAGTATGGAAGTAAAGTGACTTACACAGCTAGTGGAAGCTCAACGACAAATGGAAATACATACACAGGAAGTATAACCTATGAACATATAGATGGAAAAAAAATAG
>FR889090.1:13488-16280 GCA_000435755.1 Clostridium sp. CAG:508 | reverse complement strand
AATAATGTGACTTCAATAACAGTAAAGAATACATACTATTCGTATTATCCATATTTATTAACAACAAGCAATAGTACAACAGGAGAATGTAAAGGAATTCCAACAAGTTCACCAGCATATGAAATGATATTTGGAAAAGCAACAGATACAAGTGCTAGTAGTGGAAATAACTATTGGCTTGCGTCTTCATATGTTTACTCAGACAATAAGGGAGTGAGCTTTGGAATACGCAGTATATATCCTGAAGGGCGAATGGGTGGTTGCCGTTTATGGCGCTCTAATCGTGGCGTTGATAGTGATAGTTGTGGTGTTCGTGCAGTAGTTCCGATAGATTAAATATTGTCTATTTACTTTTTATTTTGAACATGATATAAAATAATTAGAAAAATCTAAAGATAAGGAGAAGTATAAATGATAAATAGAGATAAGATTAAAAATGATAATGGTGTCACACTTATAGCCTTAGTAATTACAATTGCAGTGCTATTAATATTAGCAGGTGTAACAATAGCAGAAGTATTTAGTGATGAAGGGTTATGGGATAAAAGTAATCAATTTGCAGAAAGTGCAAATGCTACAATAGAAGAAAACTCTGAACAAGTAAATAATATGATTAATGAGCTAGATGAAATAATGAATCCATGGGTACAAAATAAAACAGTAGTTACTAAAAAAATGAAAAGTGGAACTAAAACATATAATGTAGGAGATGACTATACATATGACTGTGGAGTTTCAGGATACACAGGAAAATGGAAGGTATTAGGAGCAGAAAAAGGAAAGCTTTTAATAATGTCAACAATAGATGTAGGAACCTTAACTCTATCGGGAAAAGATGGTTACAATACTGGAATAAGC
This sequence comes from Clostridium sp. CAG:508, assembly GCA_000435755.1. Lineage (GTDB taxonomy): Bacteria > Bacillota > Clostridia > TANB77 > CAG-508 > CAG-273. The sequence continues at coordinate 15,422 of FR889090.1, read as the reverse complement.
AAATTGAATGCAATGTGTGCAACATATGGAAAGAATTCAAGAAGCATCACAGTGGAAGATATAAACAGAGTAACAGGATATGATCCGACAAATACAGGAACTGGAACTAAATATGAAGTTGGAAATACTTATGAATATGGAAATACTGTAACATACAAACTAAGTGGAGCAACATCTGCTAATGGGGCTACAAACACAAGCACAGGGGCTACAGCAGGTACTATAACTACATTTATATGCCCTGATGGACGAACTTTAGGACAAAACGGAGTAGATTCTATAGCGATAAAAAGTACACATTACTGGTATTACCCAGATTCTTTGACAAATACAGAAGGTACAGGAACAGTCAAGGGAATATCAAAGACTAGTGCTGCGTATAAGATGATATTTGGAGATTCAACAGCAACAGCAGCTAAAACAGGAAACAAATACTGGCTAGCATCTCATGGTAATGGTACTTGTTTAGATGTTTGTTCGTTTAATACTTTTTGCGTAAGAGAAGGTGGATATGTGAGAGCATATAATACATGGAATTCAAATGAAAAATCTTATCAAGTTGCATTTGGAGTGCGTGCAGTAGTTCCAGTAGAATAAAATACAAAGGCGAGGATATATTCCTCGTCTTATTTCAATTTATTAACTTTAACCTTTATTTTTTTATCACTTAATTCTGCATAAAGCTTTATATCATAACCAGTGTTATTTTCAAACTTTAAATCTAAACCATCATAAGCAACAGTTGAGTCTTTACCCATTTTTATATAGCCAACTTCTTTTCCGTGTTCGTGCCTTTCAGTAACTTTAATACCGTCTATCTTATCTACAGCATTATATATAGTTGTACTCACTTGGCAATTTCCACCACCATATCCTTTTTTTAATTCACCATCTATAAATACTCCAGCCTTTTTATATCCTCTATCAGGAGTAGGATTTCCAGCAACTTTATTAAATGAAAATTCTTCACCATCTTTTATTATTGTACCATTTATCTCATTACAAGTAATACGTATATTTGTATCACGATTATCGTCATCATCTATTATCTTAGTTGAAAAATTAGAAATTTCTTCTTCAACAACAACAGGTTCTTTTGAAATATCATTATTTAAACCAGTGCTATTTTCCACTTCAGTACTTAATCTATTTGCATTGTGGTCAATTTCATCATTAAAATTAAATTTATTAAAATAGAAATATGCTATTAATACTATAAAAGCAATTAAAATTATTATAGGTAAAATATATTTTTTCATAACTACTCCATAAAATTAAACTTTCATTTGTTATTATGGCAAATTTTCATAAAAATATGCAATAAAATAAGCTTTTTTATTGAGAAAAAAATTATTTTGTGATATAGTATGGAGAGAAAAAATAATTTAAACAATAGGAGTAAAAATGAGTACTTTAGTGCAAATTATAAAAGAACATATAAGTTATAAAAATCAAATATTTAAACTTGCAAAAGCAGATTTAGTTAAAACATATAGAGGTGCGGCTTTAGGTTGGATGTGGGCTATTATCAAACCAGCAGTAACTATATTTGTTTATTGGTTTGCTTTTACAATTGGATTGAGAGCAGGAAAATCGGTTAATGGATTCCCATACTTTTTGTGGATAATAGCAGGTGTTGTTCCATGGTTTTATATTAGTGAAATGATTACAGGTGGAACAGAATGTATTAGAAAGTATAGTTATTTAGTAACTAAAATGAAATTCCCAGTTGCAACAATACCAACATTTATAAACATATCGAAATTTTCGATTCATGTGTTATTAATTGCAATAGTAATTATAATATTTATGGTATTGGGATATATGCCAGATATATATTTACTACAATTACCAGTATATATGTTATTAGCATTTTTATTTTTGAACTTTTGGGGACTATTTTCTTCACTATTAGGAGTAATTAGTAAGGATTA
>FR889090.1:0-13444 GCA_000435755.1 Clostridium sp. CAG:508 | reverse complement strand
AGTAATTTAGTAAAATCTTTTATAACAGCTTTATTCTGGCTATCAGGAATTATGTGGAACCCAGATACTATTGGAAATGAACTTGTAAGAAAACTTTTAAATTTAAACCCGGTAACATTTTTAGTAAGTGGATTTAGAAATTGTTTTATAAATAAAATATGGTTTTGGGAACAACCCAAAAGACTTATATATTTCCTAATAATAACAGCTATTTTGCTAATTTTAGCAATTGCAACATACAAAAAATTGAGAAAAGATATACCGGATGTATTATAAACTAGGAGGAAACGATGGACGATACAGTAATTGAATTCAAAAATGTTACTAAAATATATAAATTGTATAAAAGTGACAAACAAAGACTAAAAGCAATTATTTGGAAAAAAACACCATATAAAGAAAAAAGAGCAGTAAACAATGTATCATTTAAAATTCAAAGAGGAGACTCAGTCGCACTTTTTGGTAGAAACGGTGCAGGAAAATCAACTATATTAAAAATGATTACAGAAGTAGCATTTCCAACTACAGGAGAAATAAAGGTAAATGGAAGAGTAAGTGCACTTCTAGAACTAACATCAGGGTTTGATCCAGAATTTACAGGAAGGGAAAATATATATTTAAAAGGTCAATTATTAGGCTTAGATACCGAAGAAATAAAAGAGCTGGAGCCTGTTATTATAGAATTTGCACAATTAGGCGATTATATAGATCAACCTGTAAGAACGTATTCAAGTGGTATGAAAGCTAGATTAGGATTTTCAATAAATGTTAATATAAGACCAGAAATATTAATTGTAGACGAAGCGCTAAGCGTTGGTGATGAGGCTTTTAAAAATAAATGTATAAAAAAAGTAAATGAAATTATAAAAAATGAAAATGTTACATTGCTATTTGTAACACATGCTACAGGGGTAGCAAAAGAGTTCTGCAAAAGAGGAATGGTAATGGAAAGTGGTGTAATTACATTTGATGGAAATATAGCAGAAGCAATAGAAAAATATAATAGTTCAATAAAATAATATAAGGAGGAATTTAAAATGAATTTTGGAGGAATATTAGCAGGTGGAAGTGGAACAAGAATGGGAAAAACAGATTTACCAAAACAATTTTTATCATTAGGACAAAAACCAATTATTATTCATACAATTGAACAATTCTTGATTTCAACAAATATTGATGAAATAGTGGTAGCTGTACCACAAAACTGGATTAGTTATACAGAAGATATAATTAATAGATATTGTAAAGACAAAAAAATCCATGTTATTCAAGGTGGAGCTACTAGAAATGAAACAATAATGAATGTATGTAACTATATACAAAACATTAGTCCAAACGAAGAAAATATTGTTGTTACACATGATGCGGTAAGACCTTTTATAACACAAAGAATCATAAAAGAAAATATAGAAATGTGTAAAGAGTATGGTGCTGCAGATACTGTTATACCAGCAACAGATACAATAGTACATGCTAAATATGGACAATTTATTTCGGATATTCCTGTTAGAAGTGAAATGTACCAAGGACAAACTCCACAAACATTTAAAGTAAATGAATTTATAAATGTATATAATAGTTTGTCAGAAGGTGAAAAAACAATACTAACAGATGCAACAAAAGTATATGTAATGAGAGAGAAAAAAGTTGCTTTAGTAGAGGGAGAATCATATAACATAAAAATAACTACTAAATATGACTTGAAAATGGCAAATCTAATGATTAATAATATGAATGAGGAATAATTGAGATATGATAAATGAAGTTATAAAATTAGTAACCCCTAAAAATATAGAAATTTCTTTTCAAGAAGAAAATTATAATGATAATATGGTTGTAGTTAGACCAACATATCTATCAATATGTGCAGCAGACCAAAGATATTATCAAGGAAAGAGAAAAAAGGAAGTCTTAGATAAAAAGTTACCTTTAACTTTGATTCACGAGGGAGTAGGAAGAGTAATATATGACGCCAAAGGCGAATTTAAGAAAAATGAAAAGGTAGTTATGATACCTAATACACCAACTGAACAAGATGATATAATAAAAGAAAACTATCTGAGAAGCTCTAAATTTCGTTCAAGTTCAGCAGATGGCTTTATGCAAAGTGTAGTATATATGGATAGAGGAAGAATAATACCTATTCGTGATATAGATGAAGAGGTAGGAGCATTTATAGAACTTTCAAGTGTTGCAGTTAACGCTATAGAAAACTTTATAAAGAAAAGTCATAAAAGAAAAAACGTTATAGGTGTTTGGGGATGTGGAAATATGGGATACATCACAACATTGCTCTTAAAAAGTTATTTCCCGGATAGTAAAATAGTAGTAGTAGGAACAAGAATGGAAAAACTAAATTATTTTTCTTTTGCTGATGAGGTTAAACTAATTACAGAATTGGAACCAGACTTTATGGTGGACCATGCGTTTGAATGCGTTGGTGGAATAAAATCTGAAGATGCAATAGAACAAATAATTGACCATATTAATCCAGAAGGATGTATTTCACTAATGGGAGTTTCAGAAGAACCTGTGGATGTCAACACGAGGATGGTGTTAGAGAAGGGGTTAACTCTATTAGGAAATAGTAGAAGTGGATATGAGGATTTTGAAAAAGCAGTGGAATTAGAACAAGATAAACAAACACAAGCATACCTAAAAAATATAATATCAGAACAGATTGAGATAAATTGTTTAAATGACATTAACGAGGCTTTTGACAGAGACTTAAATAATGATTTTAAAACTGTAATGAAATGGAATTTATAATATGAAGAAATTTGCAAAAAAGATTAAAATAATAATAACACAAGCATGTATAATTATCTTAAATAGAATATTTACTATAACTATACCACTTCAAGAGAATAGGGTATTGTTTATATCTGACAATAGAAAAGAATTAGGCGGAAATTTAAAATATATGTATGACTTCTTACCTGAAAAATACGAAAAAGTAGTATCAATAAAAGTAGATAGAAGAGAAAAATTAGGGATAAAGCATTTTATAGAAAGAGTAAAGTACTTGTCTACGTCAAAATATATTTTATTAGAAGATTTGGTTCAAGCTACTTCACATATAAAAGTAAGAAAAGGACAAGAAGTAGTTCAATTATGGCATGGCCCAGGAGCGTTTAAAAAGTTTGGATATAGTAGAGCAACTACTGACCTAGGGAAAGGACATATTCACAAAGGCTATAAAAGGTATACAAAAGCTATAGTTAGTGGAAGTAAAATAAGAAATTGCTATGCAGACGCATTTGGAATGAATTTAGATAAAGTGCAAGCCACAGGTTTTCCAAGAACAGATTTATTTTTTGATGAGCAAAGCAAAAAACAAAAAATAGATGAAGTATATAAAAAATATCCATTTATAAAAGGCAAAAAAGTAATTTTATTTGCTCCAACATATAGAGGAACTCAATTTAGAGATGCTCATTATGATATAGCTAAATTGGACTTAGAAAAGATTTATAACGAATTATCAAAGCAAAATTATATTTTTATTTTCAAATGGCATCCATTTTTAGCTAACAACATTAGAATGAAACTAAAAAGTGGATATGATCAATATAAAGAACATTCAAATTTCTACTATGATTTATCAGCAGAAGGAGATATAAATGACTTGTTATTAGTGACAGATATATTGATTACAGATTATTCATCAGTTATATTTGATTATTTCTTTACTAATAAGCCAATTATATACTTCACATATGATTTAAAAGATTATGAAAATGATAGAGGCATGTATTTTCCATTTCAAGATTATGTATATGGAGAAGTTACTATAACAAATGATGAATTGATAGAGGCAATTAAAAAAGAAAATCTTGAAGAAGAAAAAAGAACAAAATTTAAACAAAAATTTTTGGATGCATGTGATGGTAAATCTACTGCCAAAACATACAAATGGATTTTTGAAAACAAGCTAGATTAGAAGGGAACACATGAATGAAAATAATACTAATAAAAATAGGAATTTTTATCTTAAACATAATATATTTTTTTATAAAATTGTTTCCTATAAATAAAAATAAGGTAACTTTTATTAGTAGGCAAAGTAATGAAGTATCATTAGATTTTACAATGATAGCAAAAGAACTAAAACAACAAAATGAAAATATAAAAATCGTTTTTCTATGCAAAAAACTAGGAACTAGTTTTAGTGAAAAAGTAAAGTATTGTTTTCATATGGTAAAGCAGATGTATAATATTGCAACATCAAAGGTGGTAATATTAGACAGTTATTGTATACCAGTTTGTGTATTGAAACAAAAGAAAAAATTAGTAGTAATACAAATTTGGCATGCACTTGGCTCACTTAAAAAATTTGGTTACTCAAGTTTAGATAAGAAAGATGGAAGAAATAGCAAATTAGCAAAAGCAATGAAAATGCACAGAAATTATACATATATTTTAACATCAAGTAATCTGTCTAAGAAGTTCTTTAAAGAGGCGTTTAACGCTAGAGATGAACAAATGCTAGTAATGAATTTGCCTAGAGTAGACTTTCTAAAATCTGAAAAAGAGCAAGAAAAAATGAGAATAAGATTTGTAGGAGTTTACCCAGAAACTAATAACAAAAAACAAAATATTTTATATTGTCCAACAAATAGAAAAGGACAAAAAATACCAATAGAAAATATAGTAAAAGATATTCCACTTGATAAATATAACTTTATTGCTAAGTTACATGACGGAACAGAAGTAATATATGTAAAAGGCAAAAAAATAGAGAAGACTTCAAACTTTACAGGTATGGAACTTTTACATGTTGCAGACTATATTATTACAGATTACTCGGCAATTGTATATGAAGCAGCAATTACACAAAAACCAATATATTTTTACACATATGATTATGAGGAATACCAAATAAATCGTGGAACATATATTGATTATATGAGTGAAATGCCGGGACCAATATGCAAAGATTTTAAAGAAATCATGAAAATGATTGAAGAAAATAAATATGATAAAGAAAAAGAAAAAAACTTCTGCCAAAAATATGTAAAAAATATAGAAAAAAATGCAACTAAAAAATTAGCAGAGTTAGTGTTAAATAATATGAAAGACTAAAAGGAGTAGATTTATGAAAGAGTATATGGTATCAGTTATTGTACCAGTTTACAACAATGAAAAATATATACCAGAATGTATACAATCTATAGAAAAGCAAACATATGACATTAATAAAATACAAATTGTTTTGATAAATGATGGATCTAAAGATAATAGCTTAAAAGTATGCAAAGAACTAGAAAAAGAAAACAACAATATTATTGTCATTTCTCAAGAAAATTCTGGTGTATCAGTAGCAAGAAATGAAGGCATGAAAAAGGCTGAAGGCAAATATATACTATTTTTAGATTCTGATGATATGTTAGAAAAACATAGCATAGAGCGACTAGTTGACTTTTTTGAAAAAAATAATGACAAAATAGACCTTGTAACATATCCAATGGAAATTTACACAAATGAAAAGGCAAGAGCTACAAGCCATTATCGTTATAGGTTCTATACAGAGGGAACAGGAATATATGATTTAGAAGAATCACCATATTTGGGACAATCTACTATTAATGTAATGATAAAAAATGAAAGGCAAAATCAAACTCTATTTGATAAAAATATGAATTACTCAGAAGACGAAGCTTTTAACACAAAAGTATTAATGAAAAAGAAAAAGATAGGATTTTGCAAAGAAGCAACTTATATTTATAGAAAAAATGTAGGATCAGTTACTAAAAACAAATCAAATCCTTATTACACATTTGAAAGTTTAACAAAATACAATGAAGATTTAATAGAAAATTACAAAGATGAAAAAGGAAGAATACCTAAGTATATTCAAGCAATTATATTAAACAATTTAAGATGGAGAATAAAAACAGACGAAATCTTTCCATATCATTATGAGGAAAATGAATTTAACAATGCAATTTCTAGAATAAAAAATATTTTATCATATATAGAAAATGGTACAATATTAAATATGCCAAATATGCCAATTTACCATAAGTTTTACATATTCAACCTTAAAGAATTAAACATGAAGCCATATTATGGTGATAATTCATTTGCTATTATGAGTGGTAATGAAGTTATATTCAGCAGTGAAACAATTGAAATATCTTTTATAAGACTAAAAATAAAAGATTCAAAAAAAATATATATATTAGGATGTGTAAAATCTCCTATATGTGAATTTACAAAACCAAAAGTATTTTTAAAATATAAGTTAGATGACAATGATATTATTATAAAAGAAATGAAGCTTGAAGAAGCAGGACTTTCACATTATCAATCAACAATAAAAACAAATACATTTTATAAATTTGAATGTGAGTTAAATATAGAGGACATACAAAAATTTGAATTCTATAGCACTATAGGAAATACTAAAATGACATCTGAATATAGATTTGGTGGACGAGTTGTATTTAATGATTCACTAGAAAGATATAAATTTTTAACTAAAAACAAAAAATATATTTTAGAATATAATCGAGAAATAAATGCATTTACTGTAAATAAAACTACAAAAGAAAAAATAAAACAGTTAAACAAAGAAAATAAGCTTATATATGAAAAGCTTGACCCACATATAAATATGTATAGATGGTTAGCCAAAAAAGTACATAAAAAAAATATTTGGCTATATTATGATTCGGCAAATGTATATGATAATGGATATTATCAATTCCTACATGACTTAGAAAAAAAAGATGGGATAAACAGATACTATATTTATGACAAAATGAATGAAAAATTGAAAGAAAAATTTACGCCAAAACAAAGAAGACATTTATTAAAATATGGTTCATTAAAACATAGATTGTACTTTTTGAACTCAGATAAAATTATATCGTCTGATATATCACTAAGTGTTTATTGTCCATTTAGAAAGAGTATAAAGTGGTATAGAGACATTATAAATTATGAATTGATTTATTTACAACATGGAATTTTATATGCTAACTTATTACAAATGTATGGTAAAGAATTTAATGAAATAGACAAAATTGTAATTTCATCCGAGTTTGAAAAGAAAAATCTAGTAGAAAATTATAAATATAATGAAGAAGACCTGATATGTGCTGGAATGCCACGATTTGATATAGATAATTCAAATAAATTTGAAAAAAGTGAAGAAAGAAAAATTATTTATGCACCTTCTTGGAGAAAGTACTTAGTTGGGGAATTATTAAAGAGAAATAGAAAAGCAAATTTGACTGAGATGGAAAAATCAGATTTTTATAAAAAGAATGTAGAAGTGCTAACCTCAGAAAGATTAAAAAAATTATTAAAACAATATAATGTTAAATTTGAGTTTAAATTACATCCGAATTTTAACTGTTATAAAAAAATGTTTGAGGAAAAATGCAGTGAAAATATATGTATGGGAAATGCAGAAATTAGTCCAAGCAACTATAGAATGTTAATTACAGACTATTCATCATTTCAATTTGACTTTATAAAACACCAAATCCCTATAGTATATTTTGTGCCAGACCTAAAAGAGTTTAATGCAGGACTTCACACTTATAGAAAACTAGATTTACCACTTGAAAAAGCGTTTGGAGATGTGGTATATACTTCAGAAGAACTAATTGATAAAATAGAATATTACCTAAAAAACAATTTTGAGGTAGAAGAAAAATATAAAAAGAGAATGAACAATTTCTTTTTTAGAACAGAAAATTGCAGAGAAAAAATATATAATGCAATAAGGTAGGAGGAAAATAAAATGACAGTTTTTGAAGATTTAAAATGGAGAGGGCTTATAAAAGATATATCAAGCCCAGAATTAGAAGAAAAATTAAATAAAGGTGGAATGTCTTTCTACATAGGAACAGACCCAACAGCAGATAGCTTACATGTTGGACATTTATCAAGTTTCTTAATTTCAAAGAGATTAAAAGATGCAGGACATCATCCATACTTATTAGTAGGCGGAGGAACAGGATTAATAGGAGACCCAAGACCTACAAAAGAAAGAGCAATGATTTCAAAAGAAGCAGTAAACAAAAACTTTGAAGGAATTAAAAATCAAGTACAAAGATTATTTGGATTTGATGTTGTAAATAATTATGATTGGATTAAAGACATAAATACATTAGACTTCCTAAGAGATTACGGTAAATTCTTTAATGTCAATTACATGTTAGATAAAGACATAGTAAGAAGAAGACTAGATGCAGGTATTACATACACAGAATTCTCATACATGATACTACAAGCTCTTGATTTCAAATACTTACATGAGCATAACAATGTAGATTTACAATGTGCTGGTTCAGACCAATGGGGAAATATTACAGCAGGTATAGACTTAATAAGAAAATCTACAGGTGATGAAGTATATGGATTTACAATGCCACTTGTAACAGATTCACAAGGTAATAAATTTGGAAAGAGTGAAGGAAATGCTTTATGGCTAGATAAAGAAAAAACTTCAAGCTATGAATTATACCAATTCTTTGTAAATGTTGAAGATGTAATGGTTATAGACTACCTAAAAATCTACACATTCTTATCAAGAGAAGAAATTGAAGAATTGGACAGAAAAAATAAAGAACATCCAGAATTAAGAGAAGCACACAAAGCTTTAGCAAGAGAGATAATCACTTTCTTACATGGAAAAGAAGAATATGAAAAGGCAGTAAATTTAGCAGATCACTTATTTAACAATAAATTCAATGACCTATCTAAAAGAGATATTGAAGAGTTATTTAAAGGACAAGAAGTCAAAGAAGTTGAACTAAATACAAATATTGTTGACTTTGCTGTAAATATGGGAATAGCATCAAGCAAGAGAGAAGCAAGAGAATTTATTTCATCAGGTGCAATTTCTATAAATGGAGAAAAAGTAACAGACCTAGAAAAAACAATTGATCAAAATATGTTTATAGAAAATACATACATTGTTGTAAAAAGAGGAAAGAAAAATTACTACATTGGAAAAGCAAAATAAGTTTAAGGAGAAAAATTATGGAATGGATGAATAGTAATTTAAAAGAAATTGAGCCAACTAATATATCAAACCAAGAACAAAAAGAAAAAATAGCAAAAGAAATAGCTCAAAAAGTTAAAGATGGAGATGTAATAGGTTTTGGCTCAGGTTCTACATCATATTTAGCTATTAAAGAAATAGCTAAAAGAATTGAAGAAGAGGAATTGCATATTACTGCAATCCCTACTTCTTATGAAATAAAAGCATTATGCCATAGTTTAAATATTCCAACAGTTAGTATATTAGAAAAACGACCAGACTGGGCTTTTGATGGAGCAGATGAGGTTGACAAAAACAACAATTGGATTATAAAAGGTAGAGGAGCAGCTTTATTCAAAGAAAAACTAAATATGGTAAATGCAGGAATTACATATATTTTAGTTGATGATTCAAAATTAGTGGATGAATTAAATAAAGTAATGCCAATTCCAATTGAAGTTTATCCAGAAGCAGTTAGCAGTGTAAGAGAAGCATTACTAGACTTAGGAGCAACAGAGGCTGTATTAAGAAAAGCCGAAAAAAAAGACGGCCCAGTGTTTACAGAAAATAATAATGTTATATTAGATACAAAATTTGTAGAGATATATGATGCACTAGAAGAAGATATAAAATCTATTACTGGTGTTATAGAAAGTGGATTATTTATGGAATATCCAATAGAAGTAATACACTAAGCAAAAGGAGGACAAGCTATGTGGGGAGATATAGCAATTGCATTTTTGCTAGCGTTTATTACTGCATTTGTGTTAACACCATACACTATGAGACTAGCGAAAAAAGTTGGAGCAATAGATGTACCAAATGATAGAAGAGTAAATAAAAAGCCAATGCCAAGACTACGGAGGGATAGCAGTTATTTGTGGATTTATAGTATCTACAATATACTTGTTAATTGTAATGAGTTTAGAAGGCTCAATAAATATATTTGATGCAGATAATAATTATTGGCTAAAACTGGTAGGCTTTTTAATAGGAATTATAGTATTAGGAGTAACCTGCTTTATAGACGATTCAAAAGGAATACCAAGCTGGGTTAAGCTAATTGCACAAGTTGGAGCAGCTATAATTGTAGCTGTATGTGGAATAAGAATAGAAAATATTAACTTACCTTTTATAGACAACAAAATATTTTTCTATGAGTGGTTTTCATATATTATTACAGTTGGATGGATTGTAGGAATAACAAATGCTATAAACTTAATAGATGGGTTAGATGGACTGTCATCAGGAATAACACTAATTTCATGTGTTTCATTGCTAATAATCTTTTTACTAACACCATCATCACCATTAATATCAATACTATTAATAACAGCGTTAGCAGGTTCAATAGTGGGATTTTTACCATTTAACTTTAGTCCTGCTAAAACATTTATAGGAGATGTAGGCTCAAACTTTTTAGGATTTTCACTTGCAGTAATATCAATACTAGGAGTTGCTAAAACCTATACAGCATTAGTACTTATAGCACCAATTATAGTATTAGGACTTCCAATATTTGATACAATTTTTGCAATAATAAGAAGAATTATAAAAGGTAAATCAATAAAAGCTGTATTCAAAGCAGATAAAGGACATTTACACCATAGACTAATGAAAAGAGGATACACGCAAAAACAAGCTGTTCTAATTTTATATGGACTTACAGCAACACTAGGAATGTTTGCAATTATACTATTAGAAAGTGGAATTTGGAAAGCATTATCATTTGCACTTTTAGTAATTGCAATTATAGCAATTGGATATAAAGATATTTTTAGAGTAAAACAGGATGATATTGAAACAATAGATGAGACACATATTAGAACAGATAAGTAAAGATCTAATTTAACAATATTAAAACAAGACTCTTTAGTATAAATGTAACAATATTAAAATCGCTTGTCCTTGGTGTCGAGCTTCCTTCCCTTGGATGTCACAAAAACAAATGAATTTGTTTTTGGACACTATCGGTTGGAACTCTCCAACCGTTACGCTTCGCTCCACCTTACGCGGACTGCGCTTTCTTTTAATATTGTTACATTTAAAGCACAGTAATTTTTAATATTGTATAAATAAAAAACTAAAAAGGAGAGCAAGATGGAAGATGAAAGACTAATAAGTCCGGAATTAGAAGATATACAAGAAGAAAGAGTAGAAAACTCTTTAAGACCAAAAACTTTAGACGAATACATTGGACAAGACAAAGTAAAAAACAATATGAAAATATACATAGAGGCTGCCAAGAAAAGAGGTGAGCCTCTTGATCACGTTTTATTATATGGACCTCCAGGCTTAGGAAAAACAACGCTTGCAAACATAATATCAAACGAAATGAACTCAAATATAAAAATAACATCTGGCCCAGCAATAGAAAAGCCGGGAGATTTAGCAGCACTATTAACAAACCTTTCAGAATTTGATGTTTTATTTATAGACGAAATTCATAGATTAAACAAAAGTGTAGAAGAAATACTATACCCAGCATTAGAAGACTACACATTAGACATTATGATAGGAAAAGGTCCAAGTGCTAGGTCTATTAGACTCGACTTACCAAAGTTTACACTAATAGGTGCAACTACTAGAGCAGGAGCACTAGCAACACCGTTAAGAGACAGATTTGGAATTATACATCATTTAGAATTGTACGAAACAAAAGATTTAACAACAATAGTAAAAAGGTCAGCGAGTATACTAGACTTACAAATAGATGAAGAAGCTGCAATAGAAATTGCTAGACGTTCGAGAGGAACACCAAGAATTGCAAACAGACTCTTAAGAAGAGTAAGAGATTATGCTGCAGTATTAGGCGATGGAAATATAACATTAAAAATAGCAAAAACAGCACTTGGAAAACTAGAAATAGACGAAATGGGCTTAGATGATATAGACAGAAAAATATTAGAAACAATGATTATAAAATACAATGGAAGAGCAATAGGAATTGACACAATTGCAACAACAATTGGAGAAGAGCCAGAGACAGTAGAAGATGTGTATGAACCATATTTAATACAAATAGGCTTTATAGCAAGAACTGCAAGGGGCAGAATACCAATGCCTTCAGCATATAAACACATAGGAGTACCATATGAAGAAAAGTGATATTTTATTATTAGTAATCGTAATAAATTTACTAATATTTTCTATAGCAAATATATTTTTCAACATAAAATATGAACAAGTAGATGATTTCATAATTTACAATTTATATTCAGGATTGGATGGAACATATAATTTTCACGGAGTATACATACACCCAATACTTTGTATATTAATAGGTCTATTTTTTAGAATAGCGCCACAAATAAATTGGCATACCATATTTTTATTATTAATGCAATTTATATGTTTTACAACAATTGGATATATAATTTTGCAAAAGCACAAAACACCATTATCAATATTAATATACACTATATTTGCAAGTATATTTTATACAGCACTTTTATTATTAATTCAATACACTTCTGTTGCAGCTTTACTAATTTTAACGGCATTTTTTATAACAATAGATAATATTGAAAACAAAAATAAAAAATGGACTATTTTAGCAGGGGTTTTATATTCAATAGGAATAATGACGAGAATGCAGTCACTCTTAATAATAGTGCCATTTATGGGAATATATTTATTGTATTATTTAGTAAAATACAAATTACAGGGGCAAACTGTTAACTTAATAAAGCAGTATGCAATATATATAATAATAACAATAATTGTATATGTCTCAAATATGGTAATATACTCTGTTGAACCATATAAACAATATATGAAATACAACGATTTAAGAGCACAACTACATGATTTATCATATACAAGTTATAATAATAACAAAGAGATATTTGATAAAATCGGCTGGAGCCAAAATGACCATTATTTATTTTATACATTTAATACAGGAGACGAAAATGTATATAACAAACAAAATTTACAGGAAATTATAGATTATAAAAAACAACAAGGAAACTATTATAATTTAAACTTAGAATTAGACAAAATAGCTACAAATTTTAAAGATAATTTAGTCAATACAAACACATTTATAGCAATAATGTTCTTTAGTATTATAATAATTAGTATATTAAATTCAAAAAATAGAAATTTAAATATATTAATAGCCTTAACTACTATGGCAGTTCATATTTTGTTTATAGTATTAAACAGAAGTATGCTAAGAGTTGTAATCCCAGAATACATACTAGGAACTGCTTTGATAATATATAACTTGAATTTAGAAGAAACTAAAAAATATAGTTTGAAAATAATAGCAGTAACTACAATATTAATATCAATAATAGGTGTTAATATTTCAGGGACAAAATATAACTATGGATATAACTTAAATTATTATTCAAATTATAAACAATTAATTGACTATACAAATTCGCATAAAGAGAATGTGTATCTATACACAGTTCCATCTTTACAATATAGATA
>FR889089.1 GCA_000435755.1 Clostridium sp. CAG:508 | reverse complement strand
AAACTAATTTCTCTTTGTAATAAATTTTACTTCTTTCTTTTTTATTACTTAAAATAAAATTCATTACATTTATTAGCTTAAATTTTCATCTTTTTAGGTTTACTCTATTAAATTTTCAATGTGCTTTTCTAAAAAATTTTGTACATATTTCTTCTATATTAGAATACCATAACACTTTTTTATTTTCAATACTTTTCTACAATTTTTATCAACTTATTTTTTGTAACACTTTTTTAAAGAACAGAATACTATATACCATACGAAAGAGCTAAAAATATTTTATAGGAGGTAGAAGACAATGGGATGTGGTTGCAATAATAGTGAACTACTATGGTTCATAATCTTATTCTTATTACTTTTCTGCTGTGGCAATGGCTGCGGATGCAACAACGGTTGTGGTTGCTAATTAAAATGTACATGTGAAAGGAGTGAATAATATGCCAGAAAATAGAGGATGCGGATGTGGCGGATTTGGTTTTGGTGATGATTGCTGCATTTGGATAATTATCTTTATAATCCTAATTTGTTGCTGCTGTGGTGGCAATAGAGGTGGATGTTGCTAATATATGCAACAAAAAAAGACATCTTTTTAAGATGTCTTTTTTTATATTAAATTTATTTTTTCTTAGATACTTGTTCAGGTGCTTTTCTCCTATCAGTTCCTCTTCTACCACCTTTTGTATCACAATCATTTTGTCTTCTATCATTTGTTTTCTTTCTTCTATCTTCAAACATATTACCATTTTTATCTACTATCATATTCTCTTCTCCTTGGTTTATTATTATATATCTATATTACTTTATATTTCAAAAAAAATCAAGAGTTTTTTTGTTTTTTGTCAGATTGACATAAAGTGTTTGATGTATTATAATATAAATATATGTTTTTTGATGTTTTATTTTATAATTTTACATTAGAAAGGAGTTTTACTTTATGGGAAAAAGTGTTCAGGAAATTTTTACTCGGAAACAAATTGCTAACATAGCTGTTGCTTATGCACAAGGAAATTACACTCATTTTAATTTTCTTCAGCAGTACGGATATGAATCTCATGTCTTCTACAAAATCCTTCACCTTGCTGTTGACAAGCGAATTGTATCTGAAGCAGTAGCTAAACAAATTCAAAAAACTGCTGTAGCAAATTCTTCTCAAAAAGCAAAAGAAAATCGCTTTGACCGGGAATACATTTCTCGTATTGAGAGTAGAGTTTTTAACAGTTGGCAACGGCGAATTGAAGCTGCAAGAAACTTCAAGTTTTCTAAAAAAGAGTCCAAAAGCCTAGTTACGAGCTATTCGAAGAACAGTCTTCCTTTTAATGAATTTTGTCGAAAAAACTGCATTGATAAAAATTTGTTCTGGAATACAGTAATTGATGCTATCATTTACAACTTGGTAGATGATGAATGTTTTGATAGGATTTATGAGAAGGAACTTTCTAATGGAAATGCTGAGAAGGTTGAGCATCTTTTCTATCAGCTGACTAAAAGAAGAAAAGAAAATAAAGCATTAAAATGATAGTGATAATTCACTATCAAAAGCAAAAAACTCGTAGAAAATCCTACGAGTTTTTTGTTGGTTGGGCTGGCTAGATTCGAATACCCCAAGGGTACTTGTTCACTTCGTTCACGGCGCGACGTCCTTCGGACTCTATTTCTGCCTACTACACAGCATATTCAAAATAAAAAAACCGTAGCTTTGCTACGATTTTTTTATTTGGTTGGGCTGGCTAGATTCGAACTAGCGCATGCATGAGTCAAAGTCATGTGCCTTACCGCTTGGCTACAGCCCATTATATGGGGTGGAAGATGGGACTCGAACCCACGGTCTCCAGTGCCACAAACTGGCGCGTTAACCAACTACGCTACATCCACCATCATAATGCGTTCACACGCATTTATAATTTTACAATATTTTAACCATATTTGTCAATACAAATTCATTAAATAGTTTATATTTTTTATTTTAGTATTAAATATTAGTCTTCTTTTGCCCAAATTATTATTCTTGCACTTGAATCGTCTGTACAAGTAGTTAATGAAATTTCTCTTTTTCCATTTGTATTTCTTGTTGCATAGCTAAAGTCGTTTGGATCTGTTTTATATTTTTTGTATATTGTATATGTGACTTTTTTACCTGATAAGTCTGTTATATAAATTTTATCTCCTGAAGATAATTTGTTATTATTTGAGAAAAATGTTCCATTTCTGTAATTATGTCCAGCTAATACTGTATTTCCTGTTTGATTAAGCCCTGGTCCATATATTATAGTAATACCAACTTCCATTGCTTTTGCAGATGGATCATCTAGTACATTATATTTCACTTTAGTTTTTGGTATTTCTATAACTCCTGCTACTTTAAATCCTTTATATGTAAGTCCTTCAGAGTTTGAGTTATTATTGTTATCGCTTGGCTCTTCTATTATATTATTGTTGTTTGGTTCTTCTATTATATTGTTATTATCTATATTATTTTCAAAATTAGCATTATTATCATTGTTTTGATTATTTTCAATATAGCTGTTAAACTGGTCAAGAGAGTTTTGTGTATCTTTTCCCACCGTATATGCTTTATACCAGTCAATTCCAATAAATACTAAAAGTCCAACTATTATAACAATAGCTATTATTAAAATTATTGTTAATACTTTACTATATTTACTATTTAACATTTGTACTCCTCCTTATAACTCATATACATAAATTATACCATATATGTTCAGATTTTTCTATACTTATTAAACAACTTTTGGTCCCATTTTTTGTCCAGCTAATAAATGGAAATGTATATGCATTACTTCTTGTCCAGAATCTTTTCCACAATTAGCAACTATTCTGAATCCGCTTTCTTCTATTCCAATTTGTTTTGCTATTTTATTTATAGCAACAAATAATTTGCTGATTAAATGGCTGTCTTCTTCAGTAACATCAAGTAAAGTTGCTATATGTTTTTTTGGTATTACTAATATATGAATTGGAGTTACTGGGTTAATATCTTTAAATGCAATAACATCTTCATCTTCATATACTTTTTCTGAAGGAATTTCTCCTTTTATTATTTTACAAAAAACACAATCATCCATACTTTATTCTCCTTATTCTAAAATCGCCTTAATACGTCTAACTCCTGCTGAACTTGATTCTTCCTTTTTAATTTTGAAGTGTCCTAATTCTCCTGTATGTTTAACATGAGGTCCACCACAAATTTCTTTACTAAAATCTCCTATTGTATATACCTTAACTCTGTCACCATATTTATTTTCAAATAGTCCTGTTGCTCCAGATGCTTTTGCTTCTTCTAATGTCATCTCTTCACATGTTACAGGTAAATCACGTTTAATTTGCTCATTTACAATTTCTTCTACTTTAGCTAATTGTTCTGGTGTCATTTTTTCTGAATGTGTAAAGTCAAATCTTAATCTTTCTGTTGTGATATTTGAACCACATTGATTTGCATGGTCCCCTAATACTATTTTTAATGCTTTATGTAGTAAGTGAGTTGCTGTATGATATTTAGTTGTTTGTTCATTTTGTTCAGCTAGTCCACCTTTAAATTTTTGCTCACTACCCATTCTTGATTTTTCTTGATGCTCTTTAAATAATTTATCAAATTCAGATGTATCGATTTCTAAGCCTTGCTCTTTTGCTAAATCTGCTGTAATTTCTGGTGGAAATCCATATGTTTCATATAGTTTAAAAATAGTGTAACCATCAATTGTGTTTTTATTTTCTTGTTTTAATTTGTTTACTACTTTTTCAAATTCTTTTTCACCATGTGATAATGTTTTAACAAATTTATCTTTTTCTGCTAATATAACTTCTTTGATTGTTTCTCTATTTTCAACTAATTCAGGGTAGAATTCTTTTAATGTTTCTACATACAAATCAACTAATCCACCAATTTCATTTAAATCTATTTGTAGTTTATTTAAATGTCTTGTCATTCTTCTAATTAATTTTCTTAATACATATCCACGATCTATATTGCTTGGTCTACCACCATCTGCTATAACCATCATACTTGCACGTAAATGTTCTGCAACAATTCTTCTACTTTCAATATTATCTTGTTTAGCTAATTCTTTTAGTTTGTCCATTACTGGTGCAAATAGTTCTGTATCAAATGGAGTTTCTTTGCCCTGTAATAGCATTGTCATTCTTTCTAGTCCAAAACCTGTATCAACATTTTGTTGTTTTAATTTTGTAATAGAACCATCTTTTGCTTGGTAATATTCCATAAATACATCATTCCAAATTTCAACATATTTACCACAACCACATGATGGTTGACAACTGTCTGAACATGCAGGTTTTCCTGTATCCAAGAACATTTCTGTATCTGGTCCGCATGGTCCTTCGTCTCCTGCAATCCACCAGTTATTATCTTTGTCATAGAAATATATTCTTTCTTCTGGTATTCCTGCCCTTTTCCATGCTTCTGCTGCTACTGTATCTCTTGGTGCATGTTCGTCACCAGCAAAACATGTAACTGACAATTTGCTTGGATCTATTCCTAATTCTTTTGTTAAGAATTCATAGCTCATGCTAATTGCTTCATCTTTAAAATAGTCTCCTAATGACCAGTTTCCTAACATCTCAAAAAATGTTAGGTGACGGTTATCTCCTACTTCATCTATATCGTTTGTTCTTAAACATTTTTGATAATCTGTAATTCTTGTTCCTGCTGGATGTTTTTCACCTAATAAATATGGCACTAATGGTTGCATTCCAGCTGTTGTAAATAATACAGATGGGTCGTTTTCTGGTATTAGCGGAGCACTTGGAATTACTTTATGTCCGTGTGCTTTAAAAAAGTTTAAATATTTGTTTCTTATTTCTATTGCTTTCATACTATTCCTCTTTTCTCATCTTCATAGCTTAAATTATATAACATTTACATATAGAATGCAATATTTACACAGTTACTTTTTGTATTGTATTTTCAAGATTTTCGTTAGTTTTCATTTTTACTACCATATAGTTTGTAGTATGTCCTTTCAAATATTCTCCTTCTCGTTCTTCCAATAGTACTTCTACTTCTTTGCCTATGTATTTTTGATTATACTCTTTCTCGTTTTCATCTGATAGCTCTATTAGTTTATTGCTTCTCTCTTCTTTTATATTTCCATCTATTTGATTAGGCATTTTAGCAGCAACTGTTCCGCTTCTTGGCGAATACTTAAATACATGCATTTTATAAAATTTTATTTCTTTTAAAAACTCATAAGTTTTGTTAAACTCTTCTTCTGTTTCTCCTGGAAACCCAACTATAACATCTGTTGTTAAATGTACTTCTGGATATGCATTTCTAAGCAATTCTACTACATGTCTAAATTGATCCGTTGTATATTTTCTATTCATTCTTTTTAATGTTTCATCGCATCCACTTTGTAATGATAAATGAAAGTGGTCACATATTTTTGAAAGTTTTTTAAGTCTTGTTACAAATTCTTCTGTTATTAGTGTTGGTTCTAATGAACCTAAACGTATTCTTTGTATTCCGTTTACTTTTTGGATTTCTTCTAATAAGTCAATTAGCCTATACTCTGTGTTAAAGTCTTTTCCATAAGACGCTATATGAATACCTGTTATAACTACTTCTTTTATACCTTCTTTTGCAACATCTGTAATTTCTTTTATTACACTTTCTGGCTTTCTGCTTCTAATACGTCCTCTTGCATAAGGAATTATGCAATATGAACAAAACTGATTACATCCATCTTGTACCTTTATTACTGCTCTTGTTTTTTCTGTGTATGTAACATCTCCAAAGTCTAAGAACTCAGTTTGATGTAATACATCTGACACATATGTATTCTTACTAGCTTGCTCTACATATTTTACAATATCATTTTTTTCATTTATTCCAAGTATTAAATCAATTTCTGGTATTTGCTCTAGCTTTTCTTTTGCCACTTGAGCATAACAGCCAACAGCAACTAAAATGGCTTCCGGATTTATTTCTTTTACTCTTCTTAACATTTGTCTTGATTTTTTATCTGCCATATTTGTTACTGTACATGTATTTATAATATAGATATCTGCTTTTGTTTCAAAGTCTACTACTTTATAACCTGCTTCAATCATTTTTTGCATCATTGCATTTGTTTCATATTGATTTACTTTACAACCGCAATGTAAATAGAGCAACGGTCTTTTTCTTTTTATTTTCTTTGTTTTCCATACTATTACTACCTTTCAGCGATTTTTGTTTTTTTAATTTTTCCCATTTTTATTTTTCATACTGATTGAACTAACTTCCAACCGCAATGTAAATAGAGCAACGGTCTTTTTCCTTTTATTTTCTTTGTTTTCCATACTATTACTACCTTTCAGCGATTTTTGTTTTTTTAATTTTTCCCATTTTTATTTTTCATACTGATTGAACTAACTTCCATCCTAAAGTACAAAACGCTACTGTTTTCATATAATTCCTCTTTCTATTATTACTTAGAATATTATAACATATATGTCAAGAAAAAATAAAATGGCAACTTAAAAGTTACCATTTTTTATTTCTAATACATTCCGTCCATTCCTGTTGGTTCATGGTCTGAACATTTACAACTATTTGCTTCTTTTTTATCTGTTACTAAACTTTCTGTTGTTAGTATCATTGACGCTATTGATACTGCATTTTGAAGCGCACTTCTTGAAACTTTTGTAGGATCTACAATTCCTGCTTTCTTCATATCTACATATTCATCTGTTTGTGCATTAAATCCTACACCTACCGGACTGTTTTTAACTTTTTCTAATATTACAGATGGCTCTAAGCCTGCATTTATTGAAATTTGTCTTGTTGGTTCTTCTAATGCTCTTAGAATTATTTTACCACCAATTTTTTCATCTCCTTGTAATTTTTCAACTACTTCTGTAACTTTTGGTAAAATATCAATATATGCTGTTCCGCCACCAGGTACTATACCTTCTTCAACTGCTGCTTTTGTAGCAGATAAAGCATCTTCAATTCTTAATTTTCTGTCTTTCATTTCAACTTCAGTAGCAGCTCCAACACCAATTACAGCAACTCCTCCTGCTATTTTTGCTAAACGTTCTTGTAAGTTTTCTTTTTCAAATTCGCTCTTTTCTTCTGCAATTTGAGATTTTAATAAAGCTACACGTTTTGCAATTTCTTGTTTATCTCCCATTCCATCTACTATAATTGTGTTTTCTTTTTGTACTTTTATTTGTCTTGCTCTACCTAATTGTTCAATTGTTGTATCTTTTAGTTCTAATGCTAAATCTGATGTAATAACTTCTCCACCTGTTAATATTGCAATATCTTCTAGCATTTGTTTTCTCTTGTCTCCATAACCAGGTGCTTTAACAGCTACTACATTTATAACTCCTCTTAGTTTGTTTAAAATTAATGTTGATAATGCTTCACCTTCTATATCATCACATATAATTACTAGTTTTCCAGATTGTTGCATTAAGCTTTCAAGTAATGGTAGTATTTCTTGAATATTGCTTATTTTTTTATCTGTGATAAGTATATATGGGTTGTCTATAACAGCTTCCATTTTTTCTGTATCTGTTACCATATATGGTGATACATATCCTTTATTGAATTGCATTCCTTCTACAACATCAAGTTCTGTTTGTGATGTTTTAGATTCTTCAATTGTAATAACTCCATCTTTAGATACTTTTTCCATTGCTTCTGAAATAAGTTCTCCAACTTCTGGGTTGTTTGCAGAAATACTTGCAACTCTTGCAATATCTTCTTTTCCACTTACTTCAACACTAATTTCTTTTAAAGCATCTACTGATGAAACTACAGCTTTATCCATACCTCTTTTAATAGCCATTGGATCTCCACCAGCTGCTACGTTTTTTACACCTTCGCGAATCATATTTTGTGCTAATACCATAGCTGTTGTTGTTCCATCTCCAGCAACATCATTTGTTTTTATAGATACTTCTTTTACTATTTGTGCTCCCATATTTTCAAATGGATCATCTAGTTCTATTTCTTTAGCAATTGTTACACCATCATTTGTAATTAGTGGTGCTCCAAATTTTTTATCTAGTACAACATTTCTTCCTTTTGGTCCTAATGTTACTTTTACAGTATCAGCTAATTTATTTACGCCATTTAATAGGCTTTTTCTGGCATCTTCGCCAAATTTAATTTCTTTTGACATTTTAATTATCTCCTCTCTATTCAACTATAGCTAATATATCATTATATTTGACTATAACTAATTCTTCTCCATCAATTTTAACAGTAGTTCCAGCATATTGGTTTAAAACTACTTTATCTCCTTCTTTTATAGCCATTTCAACTTTTTTTCCTTCTGAATTTGTTCCATCTCCTACTTTTATAACCTCAGCAACTTGAGATTTTTCTTCTGATTTTCCAGCTAAAATAATTCCACTTTTAGTTGTTTCTTCTTTTTCTAACATTTTAACAACGATTCTGTCTCCTAATGGTTTTAACATGAAAATTACCTCCTTATCAATCATTTTATTATATGCTAATTTTTATTTTTTAGAATTTTTTTGCTCACGCCTTCTTTCTTTTTTAATTGCATATGATAAAATTAGCAGTCTTTCTTTAAGACTGCTAATACTTTATACCCATTTATATAAAATGTCAAGTACACTATTTAATTTTTCACACATTATTCACATTTGCTTTTGCAGCTTTTACTAAGCTTACAAATAGTGGATGTGGTTTGTCTGGTCTTGATTTGAACTCTGGGTGGAATTGTGATGCTATAAAGTATGGATGACTCTTTAATTCTACAATTTCAACTAAGTTTCCATCTGGTGATAAACCTGAGCAAATCAAACCTGCTTTTTCCATTTCTTCTCTATATTTGTTGTTATATTCAAAACGATGTCTATGTCTTTCTGATATTTTATTTGTCTTATATACTTCTTCAGCCAGCGTATTTTTTAATATATTACATGGATATGCTCCTAATCTCATTGTTCCACCCTTGTTGGCTATATGAATTTGATCTTCCATAATATGAATTACTTTGCATGTACTTGCCTCATCAAATTCTTCTGAATTTGCATCTTTATATCCTAACACATCTCTTGCAAATTCTACAACTGCCATTTGCATTCCTAAACATATTCCTAAAAATGGAATATTGTTTTCTCTTACATATTGTATTGTTGCTATTTTTCCTTCTATTCCTCTGTTTCCAAATCCACCTGGTACAATTACTCCATTGTATTTTCCAAGCATTTCTTTTGCATTTTCTTTTGTTACCTTTTCACAGTCAATAAAATCTATATGTACCTTACAGCCATTAGCAAATCCACCATGTTTAATGCTTTCTGCAATTGATAAATATGAGTCTTCTAATTTTACATATTTTCCAACTATTGCAATATTTACATTTTCATCTTTTAGATTTTTAATATTGTTTATTAATTCTTCCCAACTCAAATTATTTGGTATATCTCTTAATTTCAGTTTTTCACATATTCTACTTGCTAGTCCTTCTTTTTCTAGCATTAGTGGAACTTCATATAAATTTTCTACTGTTTTATTTTGTATTACATCTTGTTTTTTTACATTACAGAATAATGCAATTTTCTGTTTTAAGTTTTCATCTATTTCTTGTTCTGCTCTACAAACTAGTATGTCTGGTTTTATACCTATTGATTGCAATTCTTTTACTGAATGTTGAGTTGGTTTTGATTTTAGTTCATTTGAGCCATAAATATACGGTAATAAGGTTACATGTATATATGCAACGTCTTCTTCATTTCTTTCTATTCCTATTTGTCTAATAGCTTCCAAGAAAGGTAAACTTTCAATATCTCCAACAGTTCCGCCTATCTCTGTTATTACTATATCTACATCTGTATTTTCAAATTTATATACTTTTTCTTTTATAGCATTTGTAATATGTGGTATAACTTGTACTGTTTTCCCTAAGTAATCTCCTTTTCTTTCTCTTTCAATTACTTCTGAGTATATTCTTCCTGTTGTTACAGAAGAATATTTTGTTAAATTCTCATCTGTAAAGCGTTCATAATGTCCTAAGTCTAAATCTGTTTCTGCTCCATCGTCTGTTACAAAAACCTCTCCATGTTCATATGGGCTCATTGTTCCTGGGTCTACATTAAGGTATGGATCAAATTTCTGGTTTGCTACTTTATATCCTCTATTTTTTAATAGTCTTCCTAGTGATGCTGCTGTTATTCCCTTTCCTAGTCCAGATACTACTCCACCTGTTACAAAAATATATTTTTTATTCATTGTTTCCTCCTTACCCTAACACAGTTTGGAAAAAAGAAAAAATAGATTTAAAAATAAACAAAGTTCAAACTGTGTTTTTTTTAAATCTATCATAGATATATGATACCACTTGTTAAAAATGGTGTCAATATAAATTTTTATATTTTTCATAAACATTCAATACTTTTCGTACATATAAATTAGTTTCTTTGAATGGTATGTTTTCTAGGTCTGAGCCATCTTGTTTTATTGTTCCTTCTTTTATCCATTTGTCAACTCTTCCCATTCCTGCATTATATGCTGCTAACGCTAAACCCACGTTGTTATATTGATTTAGTAATGTAGAAAAATAGTATGTTCCGATTTTTATATTTATTTCTGGCTGATACAATTCTTCTACATTTACTGTTTGTGCTTCAATATGTTCATACGTCTCAACTGCTGTATTTTCCATAAGTTGCATTAAACCTATAGCCTCTGCATGAGAGTTTGCCTTTTCATTAAAGTTACTTTCAACTTTAATTATTGAATATATTAATAAGTTGTCTACATCACATTCTTGCGAATATTTATTTACATATTGTTCATATTTCTTTGGATATATTTGTTTTTGTATTGTTTCGCTTAAATTATTCCATTGAAATATTAATAAAATTAAAATAATAAATATTATTAAAATTATTTTTTTAGTCAAAATCTTCTCCTTTGTTCTCTTTTGTAGTTTATTTTACATCATACCAGTTATCTGCTTCGGATACTTCCACTTCTAGTGGGATACTTAATTTAACTGCATTTTCCATGCTTTCTTTTAATATCTTCTTTACTTCTTCTTTTTCTTCTATTTTACATTCTATTAAAAGCTCATCATGAATTTGTAAAATTAATTTTGCATTTAATTTTTCTTCTTCTAGCTTTTTGTTAACTTCTATCATAGCAATTTTCATTATATCTGCTGCTGTACCTTGTATCGGTGTATTCATTGCTGCTCTAGCACCAAATTGTCTTACCATATAATTGTTAGAAGATAGCTCTGGTATGTATCTTCTTCTATGGAATAGTGTTTCAACATATCCTTGCTCTTTAGCTTTTTCAACTATTCTATCCATAAATTCTTTTACACCTTTGTATTTTTCCAAATATTGCTCTATATATTGCTCTGCTTTTTTACGGCTTATTCCTAGTTGTTCCGCCAATCCAAAACCACTTATTCCATATACAATTCCAAAGTTTACTGCTTTGGCAGCTGTTCTTTGCTCTTTTGTAACTTCTTCTAAAGGTACATTAAATACCTTTGAAGCAACTTGTTTATGTATATCTTCCTCATTTAAAAATGCTTCTCTCATATTTGTGTCATTTGAAATATGCGCTAAAATTCTTAACTCTATTTGAGAATAGTCTGCATCTATAAATATGTTACCTTCTTGTGCTTTGAAGGCCTTTTTTATTTGTTTTCCTTGTTCTGCTCTTGTTGGAATATTTTGAAGGTTTGGTTCTGTTGAACTTATTCTTCCTGTTGCTGTAATTGTTTGATGAAAATATGAATGTATTTTATGTGTATATTCATTTATATATACTATTAGCCCTTCTATATATGTTGAGTTTAGTTTCATAAAGCCACGATACTCTAATATTTTCTCAATAATTGGATGCTCTGGCTTTAGCTTTTCCAATATATCTACATCTGTTGAATAACCTTTTTTAGTTTTCTTATACACCGGTAATTTTAACTTTTCAAATAGGATATTACCTAATTGCAATGTAGAATTTATATTAAATTCTTCTCCTGCTAGTTTGTATATTTCTTGCTTTATTACTTCTATATCTTCTTTTAATTTGACTCCAAATGATACTAATTCTTGTTTGTCTACATATATTCCTTCATATTGCATTTCAGCTAATACTTTTATTAGTGGCATTTCAATATTTTCAAATAATTTTAATGAGTTTATTTCTTCTAGTTTTTTATTCATTATTTCTGCTAATTTTGCAATTGTATACATATATATTGCATTCTGATATTTTTCAAAATCCACATTCATTTCATCTTGTGAAAACAAAGTCATCTGTGTTTCTTTTTGTTGCTTTGCTCCAACAAACTCTAAATACTCTGGTATATCAATACTTAAATATTGATTTGCTAATTCATCTAGCTTATATTTCCCATTACTTGGATTTAAAAGATATGCAGCAATTTCAGTATCAAATTTGATTTCTTTTAAATATATTCCATTTTGCATTAATAATACATAGGTCTCATTTAAACGATAGCTATATTTTTGTATATTCTCATTTTCAAATATTGTTTTAAAATATGAAATAAATTCTTCATTAGTATTAAATTTTATTTCATAAACAGTATTATCAATATATATATATATTGATTTTATTTGTTTTTTTATTATTAAATTCTCTTGTTCTACCTTTTCTGTTCCCAACATAAATACTAATTTATTTTGTATTTTCTCTAGCAAATCTTTTATTTCATTTTGTGTGTTTAAAGTTTTTATTTCAAATAATTCTGCTAGGTTTTGTTTTGGTCCTTCTTCAGATTTCAAATTAAATCTATCAATAAATCTATTAAAATTTAGTTCTTTAAATTTCGAAAAAACTTCTTCTTTATTCCACTCTTTTATTTTAAATTCTTCTAGATTCTCTTCTATTGGAACTTCTAAATTTATAGTTCCAAGTGTTCTTGAAAGCATTGCTAATTCTTTATTTTCCAATAGCCTTTCTTTTGCTTTTGGTTTTAAATCATCTTCGCCTTTTTCAATTGCCTCATATATTCCATCAATAGTTTTATACTTCTTTACTAGTTCTAACGCTGTTTTTTCTCCTATCCCTGGTACTCCTGGAATATTATCTGAAGTGTCTCCTTGTAAACCTTTTACTTCTATAAGTTGCTTTGGAGTTACCCCATATTTTTTTAATACTTCCTCCCTGCCAAAAGTTTCAGTTTCAGTTTTTCCCATTTTTGTATGAGGAATACGTACCTTAACTCTATTCGAAGTAAGCTGAAAAGTATCTCTATCTCCTGAAACAATTGTAACATCAAATCCATCTTTCTCCGCCCTTTTAGCCATAGTTCCTAAAACATCATCAGCTTCATATCCTTCTTTCTCAATGACTTTAATATTCATTGACTTAAGGATATCTTTTAATATAGGCATTTGTTCTGCAAGCTCATTTGGCATTCCTTTTCTTGTAGCCTTGTATCCATCATATAATTTATGTCTAGCTGTTGGAGCCTTTAAGTCGAATGTTACCATTAAATATTCTGGTTCAATATCTTCTAGTACTTTAAAAAGTATAGCTAAAAAGCCATATACAGCATTTGTATATTTACCATCTGGAGTTGTTAGCATTTTGTTTCCCATTATTCCATAAAAAGCTCTGTTTAATATGCTATTTCCATCTATTAAAACTATTTTTTTCATGTCTGTTTCCTTCTTTCTTTTTAAATAAGTGTTGATGAAATATGAAAAGGGCTAAATTTAGTGTCTAGCATTTTTTGTGCTTCTTTTAATATTTTATGATCATCATCAAGTAATATAGAGTAATCATATTGTTCTTTTAACTCTTTTATTTTCTGTGCTTTTATTATATCTCTATTTTCACTTGAATACTCATTTAATTCTCTAGTTATTATTATCCAATTTTTTTCTTCAATAAATGGTACATATTTCTTTAGCCATTCCTTTTTTTCTTCTGTAATTTTCAATGTTTTTGATAATGATAATATATATAAATCTATATTAGGAATTTCATTTATCTCTTTTAATATGTCTATTATATATTGTGCTGGCTCTGCTTTACTATATTCATCTTGCATTTTTTGCTTTACTATTTCTTCTGGATATATATCATATACAGTTATAGTTCCATCCATATCTATAAACATTGCAACTTTTTTATTTTCTCTACATATTTTATTTATTTTTTCTAAAAATTTATTCATTTATTGTCTCCTATATTATTAAATTAGCACAAAAGGCAATTTGCCCTTGTGCTATTAGCTTCTTATGATATTTCACTCAAAATATTGTCAAAGATTATATTGCTCAATTCCAAAGCAGCAAGTTCATCCGATTTTATTGTTTTCTTTTTTGTTGGTATTGTTACCCAAAATTCCATAAACAATCGATTGTAATCTTCTAAATATTTTCGAGTTACTAGCCTACCTTCTCCTCCTCTACGTTTGATAGCAGTTTCTGGTGATACAAATATTCCCAAGAACAGGTCTGGAGTCATTCTATTCAAACATGTTCTTTGAAATTCATTAAATTGCTCTGCTGAACATTTCTTCTCTTTAAAATACTTCCATGCATAAAATTTGCTATCAACAATGCCTCTATCAATGAGTACAATGTCAACATCAGCATGTTCAGCTTTTAAAATGCCTGCCTGTGTTATCAAATGCATCCACAAATTTCCTTCAAATGTTCCTTTTTCCAACTCATTTGGTAAAACTTCTGCTGATTCTTTAAGAATCATAGTTCTATACCCTTTATCTTCGAGCATTTTCACCAACAATGCTATTGCAGTGCTTTTTCCTGCTTCTGGAGTACCAGAAAACTCAACCATAAAAGGCTTTAATTGCCGCATAGTTATGCCTCCAATCATTCTATTTAAGTTATTTAAATTATTTGAATTATATTATACTTTTCTCTGATTTTCAATATAGTTTAATAAAATTCACGAATTTTTATGTTTGTTGACATAATCTTGTTTTCTGTGGTATAATATTTATATCGCACATTTAAAAAATAATAAAAGGAGGCCTATCATCTTATGTATGACATTAAAATTGAAAACGGTCACAGCGCAATCTCTGGAAGCTCTGTAAATCTTCGGACTAAGTTTATAAAGCATTTTCCCAGCTTGCAGATTCAACAAAATGTAATTCAAACCATTGAAAATTTGAACAGTTCATCCATCTTGGATATATTCAAATTTTTGATGAAAGCAGGCGCCAGTGAAGATTACTTGGCACAGGAAACTCACCTTGAATGGGCTGAGCTGACACAAGAGCAATCAAAAATGATTTGGAACGAAATTCGTTCTCAAATCAACTCCACTAAGAAGTTATTTTCTAATGGAGAGATCTTCGAAAATACCTGCAAAAGTTTCGTAGAGGTCTGGGAATCCGGAAATTTTGACATGGCAAGCAGCTTGCTTCAGTCAATTGTCAAGTACCTTGATTCTCATAATTCTAACGAAGTTAAGAGAGTTATTTTCCTGCTGCAAAGCACCATGCCCAACCATGCTTTTGGAGGCATCCGTGAAATTGGATACTCTTATGAGGAAGCTACTAAATTCGTAGAATTTAGTTATCAGGCTTATTGTTTGGCAGAATTTCTTTTCACAAACTATGCCTATTTCACTTTTCTTCCTCTTCTTCCTTATTTGGAAGAAAATGTCCAATCTGAAACTCTCGAAGTTGCAGAAGAAACTTCTAAATTTCCTGAATTGGAAAACACTAAAGCTTCCAATTTTGAAGAAGCTTCGATTGAAGTTTCCTCTTTCAATCGCTTTTCACTCAACAAAGGAGCATTGGACTTTTCAACCGATGGAGTCGTTGAGTTCATAAAGAATTATGAACTGTTCAAAGGATTCCTTGTGGCAGTTGGAGGACTGCGTGAAATTCAGGTTGACCCACAATTCGTTTTGGATAATGAAGATGAGTTTGGGAAGCTCATCGACATTATTGACCGAAACTTCCAGAAGAAATAATCCTTTTATAAACGGCAGAGAAAAATTTTCTCTGCCGTTTTTATGCTATTTTACTTCTTGCTTTCTGTATTCATCTTCCTCTACCAAAATATTAATTACCACTAATTGGTATTATATCTCTTATCTCCCCACCAATTAGGTAATACTTCTGATAATTTAATAGTTGTTCTTGTTTCATAATCAGTCAATATTTCTTCCCATATATCCATATAATCATCTCCTTATAACTTGCTAATTATTTTTCAGATACTGGAGCAAACTGTACTCCGCTACGATATCTCTTTGTCTTTCTCAATTTGCTTTGCATATCTGTCTTCCTCTGAAAATATGCAGCCGCAGTATTTTTGCATGTATAGTCCTAGTTCTCGTGCTTTGGCTTGTCCTTCTCTAAAACCAACTCTAAAGTCTCTATATAAAAAGTTTAATTCATATTTTTTAGCAATTTCTTCTGCTATTTGCTTTAGTTCTTCATGTTTTTGATATGGACTTACAAATAACGTAGTTGTAATTGTGTCAAATCCGTGCTCTTTTGCATATTTAGCTGTTTGTTCTAGTCTAACTCTATAACAATAGTCTGTACATCTTGTTTTTAAATTTCTAATTACGTTTTTGCAAAATTCATCTAATCCATATTCTTCTTCAAATATTGCTTGTACTCCTATGCTTTGTGTATATTCTTTTAAACAGTCTCTTCTTGCTTTATATTCCATATATGGGTGTATGTTTGGGTTATACCAATATACTGTCGGTTCTATTCCTTCACTTCTTAAACTATCTATGCAATATACACTACATGGTGCACAGCAAGTGTGCATTAAAAGTTTCATTTACTATATCCTTTCTAGTTTGTATATATATAAGTTATTAAAAGTATTTACTTTTTCATATTTTACGTCAATATTATAATGTTCT
>FR889088.1:1019-4132 GCA_000435755.1 Clostridium sp. CAG:508 | reverse complement strand
TAAACATTTTAATGTTGAAAATAGCATAATACAATCTGCTACCTTAGGTCCAACTCCTGGTAATGTTAATAAAGTCTCTTTTATTTTTTTGCTATCTGTTTCTTGTTTTAATTTTTCTAAATCTATTTGTTTTGATATAACTAATTTTGTTGTATCATATATTCTTTTATCTCTAAAACCTAATCCTAATGCTCTTAAGTCTTCAACGCTTGCTTTTGACAATTGTTCTGGTGTTGGAAATGTATAATATTCATTTCCTTTCCATTCAATTTTGTTGCCATATCTTCTTGCCATTCTCTCTATTATGCCTTTTATTCTTGGAATGTTATTATTAGCTGATATTATAAAAGATATAGTTGTTTCCCATAAATCCTGATTTAGTAATCTTATTCCGCTTCCATAATCAATGCTATTTTTTAATGGTTCATCTATTTTAGATAGTTTATTTTTTATATCGTCATAATCTCTATCCAAATCAAAATATTGGGTTACTATCTCTTTTATATCTCCATCACAAATACCATCAAATATAATTTGATGGTTTTGTTCTTTTGCATTTAATACATTATTCTTAAAAACTCCAGTATAGCTTCCGTCTAGCTCTTCGTTCCATCTAAAGCATTGCCCACATTCAAATATGTGCTTCAATACAAAGCTTCCGTTGTTTTCTATTTTGTATTGTTGTTCCATTTGACTTTCTCCTTATTCTGTCCGCCACGTCGCCTGCACTTTGAATATATTTTTTCTCGACTAAAGCACGAAAAAATATATGTCAAAGTCGCTGTGGCTACTCTACTACTTATCTACAAGTACTTTAAAGTAGTATTACAAAATATAAAACTACTTTTTCGTAGAGATATCAAAATAGAATTTTACTCCATTAGAAAGATTTTGCACGCCATATTCATTTTGATAATTGTTTTGTATAGCCCTTACTATTGATAATCCTATTCCGCTTCCACTATTTTCACGATTACGTGAATCATCTACTTTGTAGAATCTTCCCCATATTCTGGTTAAATCTTCCTCAGGTATTTTGTCACCTGTATTAAATACAGTTACTCTTATTTTGTCATTTACATTTTGTATAGTTATTTTTATTTGTTTCTCACCATTAACCTCTTTTGCGTGTTTTATCGCATTTGTGAAATAATTAGTCATTACTTGTTCTATATAAAAATCGTCTGCATACGCATATATAGGTTCCTTTTCGTTAAATATTACTTGAATGTGGTTTTCCTCTAGCATTACATTGCATTTCCTAATAACCTCATTTATTAGTTCCACAACATCAAATTTTTCGTCTGTAAATTCACGTTTTCCATATTCAAGCTTCATTAACTCTAGTAATTGTTTTACTAATACATCCATTTTATTTGACTCATCTAGTATTACTTCTGCATAAAATTTTCTAGACTCATCATCAGTATTTACATTTTCTATTAAACCTTCTGCATATCCTTGAATTAACGCAATTGGAGTTTTTAACTCATGTGATACATCTGATATAAACTGCTTCCTCATTTCATCTATTTTAGATTTTTCTTCAATATCCTTTTCAAGCTCACTGTTTGTTTCTCTTAACTGTTTTATAGTTGCTTCTAGCTTATCTGACATAGTATTTATGTTTCTTCCAAGTTCATTTATTTCATCATCTGAATCATTTATTCTATATTTCTGTTCAAAATCAAGTTTAGCCATTTTCTTTGTAATATCATTTAATTGTAAAATTGGTTTTGTAAATTTACGTGATATTACAGATGCCGCAAAAGCTGATATTAATATAGTTATCACTCCTATTGTGACTAAAGTTGTGTTTGAAATTCTTACACTTTCTTCAATTGGTGCAATAGGAATTCTTATATATAGGCTATATCCATTGTCTAATTTTCCATATAGCAAAATATAGTTTAAACTATTACTAGTATCATCTATTTTTCTTATAGTCATTTTTTCGTCACTATATAATAGATTTTTTCGTTCCTCAAAAGGTGTTTTTGTTTTACTTTCAACTGCTGTTATGTTTGACAAAAAATCCTTATTGGTTGAAAATAAAATCAAATCTGTGTCTGCTTTTATTAATATGTCAAAATTGTTTCTAAATGCTACCCTTTTTAATTCAGTTTCCAAACTTATGTCTAGATTTGGCTCCTCATAATAGTCATTTATTTTATTATATAGCTCTTTTATTGTATTTGTTTTACTATATATGTAAAAGTTCTCTAATACCAAACTATTTACAGCTATTAAGCATATTACCAATGCTATAACAACTACACAAAGTGTTAGAAATAGCCTAACTCTTACTGATTTTAATTTCTCTTTTAACATTATTCTACTCCGTTTTATTTAACTTCAAATTTGTAGCCTACGCCTCTCATAGTTTCTATATACTTACCTTTTTTTCCTAACTTGTGTCTTATTTTCTTTATATGGCTATCTATGGTTCTTGAATCTCCATAATAGTCATAATTCCATACATTATTTAATATTTTGTCTCTAGATAATGCAATTCCTTCATTATCTACTAAATATTTTAATAACTCATACTCACGAAGACTCATTTCAACTTGCTTATCGTCTACCTTAACAGTTCTTCCGTCTGGATCTATAACAATACCACCGTAGTCTTTTACCTCTGTTTTATCTCCCATTGTCCTCTTTAGTATTGCTTCAACTCTTGCTACTAAGATTTTAGGACTAAATGGTTTTGCTATATATTCATCTACTCCAAGTTCAAATCCAAATAGTTCATCTTGTTCTTCACCTCTGGCTGTAAGCATTATAATTGGCACTTCTGAACTTTGTCTTATTTGTCTAAGCACTGACCAACCATCAAGTTTTGGCATCATTACATCTAGTAATATAAGATTAATATGACTTTTGTTTTCTTCATATACTTGAAGTGCTTCTTCTCCATCTCCTGCTTCTAATATACTATAACCTTTTTGTGCCAAAAAGTCTTTTATCAATTTTCTCATTCTTGATTCGTCATCTACTACTAAAACGGTAATATTATTCATCTGTTTTTCCTCCTAAATATTACATAACTATTATACATTATACAAAGGCTTTATGTCTAGATTGTGAACAGAAAAAGAAAAAATTGCCAT
>FR889088.1:571-943 GCA_000435755.1 Clostridium sp. CAG:508 | reverse complement strand
TTATACTATATATTTAATTTCATTGTGTGGGAAGTATTTTCTCATTAAATCCCTTAAGAATATTTCCGCTTCTTGTCTTACATCTTTGTTGTATGTGTATTTTCCTTTTCCTCTACCTGTCATTATTTCCTGATTATATAGGTTTGTTTGTTTTGGAAATGCTTCCTGATTTATCATTCTATGCACATAACTATATGTCATAAATATTATTTCAAAAAACACATTTTTTTTTACTTGTTCTGATAGGTTTTCTGCTAAATATTGAATTAGTTCTGTATATTGTTTTTTCCAGTCTTCTACCAGAATTACAGGTGCTATTAAAATTCCTAGTTTATATCCTGCATCTTTTAATTTGTTTATTGCTCTCACTCT
>FR889088.1:0-504 GCA_000435755.1 Clostridium sp. CAG:508 | reverse complement strand
TTTCAATTGTTCTAATTATTTCTCTTGGGTTTACGCTCATTCTTACTATTACTTTTCCTTTATGATCTAGTGGTAAAATTGAGTCTACCATATCAAATTTAGTTGGAAATGTTAGTAGTCCTTTTGGATTATCTTTAAAATTTTCAATTGTCCATACTAAATTATTTGTAATGGTATTTTCCAAAATCAAATCGCTGTTACTTCCTATTTCAAAGGTTAAGTCTTTTTCTGCCTCATTTGCTACTTTTATTATTTTCCCTAGCATTTGCTCTCTATTAACAAATAACCTTAAATATGCACATTTGTTATAGTTACATACTAAATAGCAGTATAGGCACATTGCTATACATCCTGATGAAGTATATGGGACTAGAAAATCTGATGTTTTATGGTTTGGTACAAATTTATGTGTTTTTCTAACTCCTATTATTAAATTTTGTTTCATTTGTGGGAATTCACTGTTTTGCTTTTTTCTCATTTCTTCTATATTATTATGATTTTCTA
>FR889087.1 GCA_000435755.1 Clostridium sp. CAG:508 | reverse complement strand
CACAAGGTGCAACTTTGGTAGTAGACAAAAACACAACCATAGCAAATACAGTAACTATAACAAATCAAAATTAGAAATATATATATAAACTGTACAAGTCAAATTTGTACAGTTTTTTGCATTATTGATAAGTCACAATTTTGCAAAATTCGACATAAAATATCATAACCCTATATGTATAGAAGGGAAGAGTGATATGAAAAAAATTAAAAAAGGAGATATAGTAGGAAGATTATCTTATGGAAAAGACATTTATTTTACAGTTGAAAGAATAATAAAAACTAGAAATGGTGACATAGCAATACTTAAGCGGATTAACGGTTAGAATTCAAGCCGATAGTGATGTGAATGATTTGGAACTAATAGAAACCAAGCAAGTGGAAAAACATTTAAGAGCAATGGAGGAAACTGTTGAAAAGAGAATAAAAACTAGAGAAGAACTGTTAAAAAATAATGAAGATGTAAGAGAAAAAACAATAATTCATACTGGGAGAATTTTGCATATAGATGGAGACAAAAAGTATAGCGAAAAATCAAATATATATTACAAAAAAGTGGGTTTAAATGCTATCGTGAAAAACATTCCGGAAAGAAAACAACCAGTTTTTGTTGGTTCACTGGTAAGAAAATATAGACCTGAAATATTAGTAATAACAGGTCATGATGGAATGATAAAAAAAGGGAAGAACTTTACAGATATATATAATTATAGAAATTCTAGTTACTTTATAAAAGCAGTAGAAGAAGCTAGAAAAAATAACATGAGAGATGACTTAGTAATTTTTGCAGGTGCATGTCAAAGTTACTATGAAGGAATAATGATGGCAGGTGCAAACTTTGCATCATCACCAGCACGTATTTTAATTGATTTTATGGATCCAATAATTGTAGCAGAAAAGATTGCAGTTACAGACGAGAAAAGGTTTGTTACAATAAAAGATATTGAAAATGAATTACGTGATGGGCAAAGGGGAGTAAGTGGAACAGGTGGAAATGGAAAGAAAAAGTTATTGACTATATAAGAAAACAACTTTGTAACAAAACAGAAATAGAAATGTAATATAAATGTAATATAGAACTTGAATTGGTTGAAAATACTAAAACATTGGTATTAAGTACGAACGAATCTTCTTTGACAAAATCGACCAAAAATGATATTATTTGCCTATCTTAATGAAGTAGGTGATGATATGATTTGTCCAAATGATATTACTAGTTTAAAAACTGACATTAATGAGATGATCGGACAAAAGATAATGATCAAAGGCTCACTAGGAAGATGTAGAACCTTTGAAAAAGAAGCTACAATAGAAAAAACTTATCCAAATATTTTTGTTATAAAATATGAGGAAGAAAATAGAAATGTTACTTACAGTTACACAGATATCTTAACAAGAACTGTTGAAGTAGATGTATTTGATGGAAATGGATATAGTCCATTACTTCCACCAGTAACAGAAACAAAAAAACAAAGAAATTTAGCATAATTAAATATTAAACAATAAAAAAATTCCTAATTTTAGGAATTTTTTTTATGCCTTGTCAATATATATTAGTAAAAACGAATAGGAGGGATTTAAAAATGGCGATTGAAACAGCAAAAGATAGTCTAATTTTAAATCAAATTATTGAACAAAAAAGAGATACCTTTATGGTAGAAGAAGATTGTATTGTTCCTGACGTAAAGCCAGACATATTAAATATTATTAGTAATAGTGGAATAGTTTGTATTTATAAAAAAGAAATTATGGATGGAAAAATTAGACTAGATGGCTGTGTTAATACATATATTATGTATTTAGCAGATACAGAAGAAAATCAAGTAAGAAGCCTAAACGCTAATATAGATTTCACACAAGTAATTGACATGGAAAAAGTAAGGAGTGATATGAGTTTAGATGCCAATGTCAATTTAAGAGGATTAGAGGCACATGTGTTAAACGGAAGAAAAATTCATATGAAAGCAATTTTAGAAGTTGATGCAAAGGTATCTTCTAATGAAACAGTTGAATATGTGAAAGAAATAAATAACTTAAATGATGTACAATGCTTGAATAGAGAGTTCCAAATAAATTCTTTAGTGGGATGTGGAAATACAAAAGTGTATGCAAAAGATACTATAAATCTTGACGAGGCTGATAATCTAGTAGAGGTAATGAAAACAGATTTAAGAATAACAAATCGAGATACAAAAATAAGTTATAACAAGGTTTTAATTAAATCAGATTTACAAGTAAAAATTATATATTTAACAGAAGATAATCGTATAAATATGAAAGAAGCAACTATACCAGTTGTAGGATTTATAGATTTGCCAAACATTAGTGAAGACCACAATTGTAATGTAAAATATGAGATAAAGAATATTATTATAAAACCAAACAATGTAGAAGATCATTCAATATATGTAGAAGCTGAAATAGAGGTTTATTGTGAGGCTTATGAAAATAGAAGTATACAAATGATACAAGACTTATATAGTCCAACTAAAAATTTACAATTTAATCAAAAGAATGTAAAAGTAATGCAAAATCAGGATTTGAAAAAACAGGTATGTAATATTAGAGAAAAGCAAGTAATACCAGAAATAGGATCAAGAAAAATATATGATGTAGAGGTACTTCCTGTTATTGAGGAGCAAACCATATTAAATGACAGAATAATATATGACGGCGATTTAAAGCTAAACTTTATATTTGCTGGAACTGGCAACACTGGCATAGAGACAAAAGAGGCAAGTGTGCCATTTAGCTTTACAATGGACTTTGACGGCGTAAATTCTGGAAGCAACATAGACACAGTAATAGAAATAGATGCGCAAAACTTTATAGTAATGCCAGATGAAAGTATAGACATCAAAGTTGATTTAGGATTTACAGCTATTAGTGGAAAAGATAGTAGTATTTCTATTATAGATGAGGTTACAGAAGCGGATAGCAGAGCAACTTGTCAATATAGTATGATAATATATTTTGTAAAACCAGGTGATTCTTTATGGAGTATTGCTAAGAAATTTGGAAGCACAGTAGAAGATATTAGCAGGGTAAATGGAATAGAAAACCCAGATAATCTTCAAGTTGGAAAACAACTATATATTCCTAGATACCATGGATGATAAAATATATTCAAGAAATAGAATCAGGTTACCAAAGATAATAATACAAAACAATGGAAATCCTAATAAAAACACATCAAAGGTACTAAAGATAACGGCTATATTAGTAATAGCAATTAGTGTGGCAGGATTTAGTTTAAAAGGAATACAACCAATAATAGAGAAAAATTGCAAAAGTATGGCTAAATCTGTTGCAACTAAAGTATCTAATATAAAAGCAACAGAAGTAATGGCAAAATATGAGTATAACGACATTCTAGTTATAAGTAAAGACGAGAATGGAAATATAAATAGAGTAGGCACTAATGTGTTTACAATAAATAAAATAATATCTGATATTCCAGTGTATATACAGGAAGAATTGGAAAGAGAAGAAAATAGCAGTTTCAAAATTCCACTAGGAAGTTTTTTGGGTAGTAAATTATTCTCAGGAATAGGACCAAAAGTAAATGTGAAAATGAAAATGGTAGGAGACTTAGACACAGACCTAAGGTCAGAATTTACATCAGCTGGAATAAATCAAACCCTACATAGAATTTATTTAGAAATAAAATGTAAGGTTATAATATTAACTCCATTTGAAACAATGGAAGAAGAAATTGCAAACCAAGTGCTTATAGCAGAGGGAGTGATAGTAGGAGATATACCAAATGCTTACTACAACTTAGATGGAATAACCAAAGATAATGCAATAGATATAATAGAATAGCATACAAAAAGAAGTTGCGTAGTTGCAACTTCTTTTGAAATATTATCTCTTACTAAATTGTGGAGCTTTTCTAGCTTTTTTAAGACCGTATTTTTTTCTTTCCTTCATACGAGGATCTCTTGTTAAGAATCCTGCAGATTTTAAAGCTGGTCTGTATTCGCTATTAGCTTCATTTAAAGCTCTTGCTATACCATGACGAATAGCTCCTGCTTGACCTGTAAAACCACCACCAACTACTTTACAAATAACATCATATTTATCTAATGTGTTAGTTGCAACTAATGGTTGTTTTACTATAACTTTTAATACTTCTGTTCCAAAGTATTCATCTAAAGTTTTACCATTTACAGTAATGTTTCCTTTACCTTCTACTAATCTAACTCTAGCAATTGATTTTTTTCTTCTTCCTGTTCCTAAAAAAACAATATTATCAGATTTCTTAGCCATTTTATTTTACCTCCCAAACTTCAGGTTTTTGAGCGATATTTTCATGCTCGCTACCAGCATATACTCTTAATTTTTTAGCCATTTGTCTACCAAGTCTTGTATGAGGAAGCATACCTACAACGGCATGAGTCATCATTCTTTCAGGATTTTTAGCTAATAGATCTTTTGCTGTAATTTCTTTCATTCCACCAATATATCCTGAATGGCTTCTATAAATTTTTTGGTCTAATTTTCTACCTGTTAAAACAACTTTATCACAGTTAATTATAATAACGTGATCACCAACATCCATATGAGGTGTATAAGTTGGTTTATGTTTTCCTCTTAATAATTTAGCAGCTTCAGTAGCAACTCTACCTAATGGCTTATCAGCTGCATCAATAATATACCATTTGCTTTCAATTTCACTTTTTTTAATACTATATGTTGTATTATTCATGGTAATCATATCCTCCATTTCAAATTCAAATAATCTATATGAAACTATTTTTTCGGCTACCGGGGAGAAGCTTTAAAAATAATTACAATCTACATACGCTTTAATATTTTAATACAAAAATATAAAAAAGTCAAGTAAAATCCCAAATATTACTAAAATTTGCGAATTTTTGAGTAAGATTAAGAGATTAAATCTTTAACTACTTCACTAGCTAAAATTAAACCTGCAACAGAAGGCACAAAACTAATACTAGCAGGTGTCCTTTTATTATCCACATCAAAGCGTTTAGGTTCTTCTTTAGAATACACAACTTTTAAATGCTTAATTCCACGCTTTCCAAGTTCTTTTCTCATAACTTTAGCCAAAGGACATACTGAAGTTTTACTAATATCTGCAATTTCAAATTTAGTAGGGTCTAGTTTATTTCCAGTGCCCATAGAACAAATAATAGGAATATTTCTTTTATTACATTCCTCAACTAAATTTATCTTAGAAGTAACACAATCAATAGCATCTACTACATAATCAAATTGCGTATTTAAAATTTTATCTGCCTGAGAGGCATCATAAAACATTTGATAAGTGGTTATATTCAAATTAGGATTTATTTTAAGTAATCTTTCTTTTTCAACTTCAACTTTAGGTTTACCAACAGTACTAGTATCTGCAATAAGTTGACGATTTATATTTGTAATATCAACAACATCTTTATCAATTAAAGTAAGATTGCCAACTCCACTACGAGCCAATGCTTCAATTACATATGAACCAACACCACCACAGCCAAATATTGAAACATGTGCTTGTGCTAATTTACTTACATTATTTTCACCAATTAAATATTCTGTTCTATTAAGCCAATTATTCATTTTAATACCTCATAACAATTTATCTAACAAAAATATTATAACACTAAATAACTATCAACACAACACAAACAAAAATTTGTAAAAACTCTTGCAAATTTTTTATTTTATGGTAAAATATTGGTGAAACGAGAGGAGATAAAAATATGTTAGCATATATTAAAGGAATTTTGGAAATAAAAACAAAAGGATATATAGTAGTAGAAGCAGGAGGTTTAGGTTATAAAATATTTATGCCTGAATCAACAATTGCTAATACTGGAAATATAGGAGATAAAGTTCAAATTTATACATTTATGAGAGTTAGGGAAGACGACGTTAGTCTATATGGATTTCTAACAAATGAAGAATTGCGTATGTTTGAATTACTATTAAGCGTTGGTGGAATAGGAGCAAAAGGTGCATTAGGAATATTATCAAACATTACACCATCACAATTTGCTTTAGCAGTCATTTCAAATGATGTGGCAATATTAAAAAAGGTACCAGGAATAGGACCAAAAACAGCACAAAGAGCAATATTAGAGTTAAAAGACAAATTGAAAAAAGAACAAGAAATTTCAANNNNAAAGACAAATAGAAAAAAGAACAAGAAATTTCAATCGCCGAAGGAGAAGAAACCTCAAATATAGAGCAAGTTATTAAGGAAGATGAAAAAGTATCAGAAGCAATAAGTGCATTACAAGTACTAGGTTACAGTAAGCGAGAAATAGTAGAAGCATTACAAGCAATAGAAGTGACCTCACTATCAGTAGAGGACATTATTAAAAAGGGACTAGCTAATTTAGCAAAAAAATTATAATATTTAGAGTAGGCACAGCGACTTTGACATATATTTTTTCGTGCTTTAGCCTAAGAAAAAATATATTCAAAGTGCAAGCGATGTGCCGGATAGATTAAAATAGAGATAAAAGGAGCTTTGAATAATGGACATGAGTAAACCACTTGCATATAGAATGAGCCCAAAAACATTAGATGACTATGTAGGGCAAGAACATATTTTAGGCAAGGATAAAATTTTATATCGTACAATAAAAGCAGATAGATTATCTAGCATTATACTATGGGGACCTCCGGGTTGTGGGAAAACCTCACTCGCTAGAGTTATTAGTAATACAACAAAATGCAAATTTCTAAAAATAAATGCAGTAACATCAGGTATATCAGACATAAAAAATGCAGTTGAAACTGCACAAAATGCTTTGTTAAATCCATCTGGCAAATGTATTTTATTTATAGATGAGATACATCGTTTTAATAAATTACAACAAGATGCATTACTTCCTTATGTAGAAAATGGAACTATAATACTAATAGGAGCTACAACAGAAAATCCATATTTTGAAGTAAATAAAGCCTTAATATCAAGGTCAATGGTATTTCATTTGCAACCATTAACAGATGAAGATATATTTAAAGTACTAAAAAAATCTTTAACTTCTGAAGATGGATTAGGAAGCTATAACATAAAAATAGAAGATGAAACTTTGAAAAAACTTGCAATAACTTCAGGAGGAGATGTAAGAACAGCTTTAAATGGATTAGAGGTTGCAGTATTAACAACACAAATAGATTCAAATGGAATAATAAACATTACAGACGATATTTTAAAAGAATGTGTGCAAACAAGAAAAGCTGTATTTGATAAAAAAGGTGATAGTCATTATGATAATATTAGTGCATTTATAAAATCAATGCGTGGAAGTGATGTAGATGCAGCATTATTTTATTTGGCTAGAGCATTAAATGCAGGAGAAGATCCTGTATTTATGGCAAGAAGAATAGTAATTGCTGCAGCAGAAGATGTTGGAATGGCAAATCCAAATGCTTTAGTAGTTGCAACATCAGCTATGCAAGCTGTAACTATGGTAGGAATGCCAGAAGCCAGAATTATTTTAGCAGAGGCAACAGTCTATGTAGCAACTTCCAAAAAATCAAATGCTGCATATTTAGGAATAGATAAGGCACTAGCAGATGTAGCTAATAAAGATACAGGAACGATACCAATGCACATTAGAAATGCACCAGCAGAAGGAATGTCAAAAGAAGGGTATGGTGTAGGATATAAATATCCACATGATTATCCAAATCATTGGGTAGAACAACAATACTTACCTGATAAAATGTTAGGAACAAAATATTATATAAAAGATGATACAGTGGAAGATTAAATTGAAAATCCCCGGCTAAAACAGTCGGGAATTTTTATTTTATTATTTTTTTTCTTTAATAACTTCTGTAATAGCACCTAAGCTACTTAATGTATTTGTTGCTTCAAATGGAATAAATACTTTATTAGCTTCTCCATTAGCAACTTCTTTTAAAGTTTCTAAAGATTTTAATTGAACTAACTTCTCGTCTGGTTTAGCTTTCATCATAGCATCATAAACCATTTGAATTTCTTGAGCTTTAGCTTCAGCTACCTGTTTAATTGCTTCAGCTTCACCGGCAGCTCTTCTAATTTTAGATTCTTTTTCTGCCTCAGCTTCTAGAATAGCAGCTTCTTTTTTACCTTCTGCTAATGTAATAGCAGATTGTCTTTCACCTTCAGCTTGTAGAATTAAAGCTCTTTTATTTCTCTCAGCATTCATTTGTTTTTCCATTGCGTCTCTGATGTCAGCTGGTGGAGTAATATCTTTAATTTCAACTCTGTCTACTTTACAACCCCATTGATCTGTTGCTTCATCAAGAATAACTCTTAATTTATCATTAATAGCATCTCTTGAACTAAATGTATCATCTAAGTCCATTTTACCAACAATATCACGAATTGTAGTAATTGCTAGGTATTCAATACCTTTCTTTAAATTTTGAATTTCATAAACTGCTCTTGCAGGATCTGTAATTTTATAGAACACTACAGTATCAATAGTAATAGTAACGTTATCTTGTGTAATTACACCTTGTGGTGGAATATCCATAGTTTGTTGTTTTAAACTTACTACACTACGTACATGGTCTACAAAAGGAATAATAACTGTAAGACCAGCATCTGCTACTTTATGAAATTTACCAAGTCTTTCAATAATATATACCTCAGACTGTTTTACTATTTTAATTGTATTAAATGCAATAATTAAAATAATAACTAATAATGCGATTAAAACCCACATCATAATAAAAA
Organism: Clostridium sp. CAG:508; assembly: GCA_000435755.1. GTDB lineage: Bacteria > Bacillota > Clostridia > TANB77 > CAG-508 > CAG-273. Next base: position 9,937 of record FR889087.1, on the reverse strand, counting down.
TCCTCCTTAAAAAATATATATAATAAATATTAATACCTAAAATGTTTGTTCAACTTTAGAGTCAGCTGTAACAACTGCCTTAACACCATCAATACTCAAAATTGAAACTTCAGTACCTTCGCTAATAATTTCTTCTCCATTAGATTTAGCAGACCAAACTTGACCATCAACCTTAATTTGACCAACTCCTAATGTAGGGTTTATTTCTTTAACAACAATAGCTTTTTTTCCAATAATAGAAAAAGCATTAGTAGTTAAGTTGTTATCAGTTTTTCCAAGCTTTTTAGCTAAAGGTCTTGTACACAAAATAAATAAAGCAGAAGTAATTACAAACACAGCAGTTTGAATAATTAAGTTATCTGTAAAAAAGCTCGTTACCATAGCACATAAGCTACCTAAACTTAACCAAAAGATTAAAAAGCCTACAGTTGCTATTTCAGCAATAACAAAAATACCTGCTAAAATTAACCAAACATACCACATAAAATTAATCTCCTTTACATTGTAACATCTATATTATACTATATTCTAAAGCAAAAGGGAATATGTTTTTAAAAAAAATGTAACATCTTGCCAACTTTTTGATAAGATATTCTAAAAAATTTTGCTTATTAGCATTAAAACTATCCATAAAAAATTCAAAAAATCTATTGAAAATAGAAAAATGTTATAGTATTATAAAAGTAAAAAAATCTAAAGAAAAAATATAGAAAGAGGCACAAGATATGATAAAAGCTAAAACCTTTGCCGAGCGCTCTACCAACTGAGCTAATGGAGAATATTTTTAAAACTGAAATTATTATAGTACACATTATACCAAAGTGCAATAGTTTTTATACAAAAAATTAAAAAAGTATTGAAAATTCAAAACTATTATAGTATTATAATTACAGAGCAAATCCAAAGAAAAATAGAAAAGAGGCACAAAACATGAAAAAAGCTAAAACCTATGCAGGAGTAGAGAGAGAGAGAGAGAGAGAGAGAGAGCTACACATTAATAAATAATAACCAAGCTAAGAAATTAGCTTTATTAAGCATATCAAAGGCAGACTATGAGCATAATAATGCTTGAAGTCTGTCTATTTTTGTATCCTAATAAAATTATCATAGAAGATGATTTTTAAGTAAAACAGATTTTAACATTAAAAATATATAAAAGCTAAAAATTGAAAGGTAGTGAAAACGAAGAATGAATTTAAAAGAGTTTAAACAAGTAAAATCAAAAGGAGGAGATAAGAAAACTATGAAAACAAAAATTAAACAAGAAAAAGGTATTACATTAATAGCATTAGTAGTAACTATTGTAGTACTTTTAATCTTAGCAGGAGTAAGCGTAAATGCATTATTTGGAAATAGTGGAATAATAGAAAAGGCAAAAGAAGCACAAAATGCAATGACTAAGGCGAAAGAAAATGATGAAAAACAAATAGGTGAATTAACTAATTGGCTAGATAATCAAGTAAATGGAACCACAGGTGGAGGCACAACGGGAGGAGATGACAATCAATCAACAACACCTAAAATCTCAACATTAGTAGGAACAGTAGTAGATAAAAATACAAAGGCAGAAGATGCATATGGAAACAAAATAATAATACCAAAAGGCTTTAAAATATTATCACATGGAACTGCAGCAGGTTCAGCAACTTATATGTATAGTGGAGACAGTGTTCCAGCAGTACAAGATGGAATAGTAATAGAAAATGGAACAGATGGAAATCAATTTGTATGGGTACCAGTAGGAACAATAAAAAATAAAAACAACACAACAAATACAATAACACTTGGAAGATATGAGTTTGACAGTAACACGGGAGCACTAAAATCAAACACGCCAGCACAAGTAGCTTCAGTAGAGAATTGTACACAAGAAGTTGTAATAAGTAATTCTTGTAAAGAATTAAGTGTATTTAGAGCAGGAAATACAGCAACAGATTCAACAGCTCAAAATGCTACAGCAAGAAATTTAAAAGAATTTATATCAACCACATTATCAAATGGAGGATATTACATAGCACGATTTGAAGCAAGTGGAACAGCATCAAAGATAACTTCAAAATATAATCAAAAAGTATTAGTAGATATAACACAACCAAATGCAGCAAAGTTGGCAAGAGAAATGTATGAAGAAGTAAAAGAAAATAATGAATTAGTATATGCGAGTGATTTAGTAAATAGTTATGCATGGGATACAGCAATAGTATTTATACAAACATACTCAGTGAAAACAGATTATGCAAGTCATAATGAAAGTAATACAACGAAAGCATTTACAGCAACAGGAAAAAATAATGACAAATATTGTAATATATTTGACATGTCAGGAAATGCATCTGAATGGACCACAGAATACTCTACCGACTCTTACATTATCAACTCCCCCCCTTGTGTTATTCGTGGAGGATGTTACAACCCAGCTAATGGCAGCGGCCATTACACGTCTTCCCGCAGCGGCAGTAACCCGACTAGCAGTTACAGCAATACTGGTCTACGTCCCCTACTTTATGTAAAGTAGCACTGACCACTGGTTCAATGAACCAGAAAAAATGAATAAATACGATGTTAGCACTAATGCGTTTAACACGTACTTTAGCGCATCAAAGAATGAGCATAATACAAATTTGTCAAATGATTTTTGCAAAAACACTTGCAATTATTGGAAAAGTAGGGTATAATAATAACTGAGATTATAAAAAGTAAAGAAAATTAGCAAAATTTTCTTTACTTTTTTTCAATTTACATATATAATAGAGCTGTTATAGGCGCATAATGGTGTATATAACATATTGTTAAACAAATAAAATTTTAAGGAGGTTCTTTATGAGTCAAAAGTATGTATACTTATTTAAAGAAGGAAACGCAAATATGCGTGAACTATTAGGCGGAAAAGGTGCTAACTTAGCTGAAATGACTAATTTAGGTTTACCAATTCCACAAGGTTTTACAGTTACAACAGAAGCTTGCACAAAATATTATGAAGATGGTAAAACAATTTCACAAGAAATTCAAGACCAAATTTTTGCAGCTTTAAAAACACTAGAAGAAATACAAGGCAAAAAATTTGGAGATAATAGTGACCCATTATTAGTATCAGTAAGAAGTGGTGCTAGAGCATCAATGCCTGGTATGATGGACACAATATTAAACTTAGGACTAAACGACATTGCAGTTGAAGGATTTGCAGCAAAAACAGGAAATCCAAGATTTGCATATGATTCATATAGAAGATTTATTCAAATGTACTCAGATGTTGTTATGGAAGTTCCAAAATCATATTTTGAAAAAATTATAGATGAACTTAAAGCAGAAAAAGGAGTTCATTTTGATACAGAATTAACAACAGAAGATTTAAAAGAATTAGTAAAAAGATTCAAAGAAGTATATAAAGAGAACATGAATGGAGAAGAATTCCCACAAGATCCATCAGAGCAATTAATGGGAGCTGTTAAAGCTGTATTTAGAAGCTGGGACAACCCAAGAGCTATAGTATATAGAAGAATGAACGATATACCAGGAGATTGGGGAACAGCTGTAAACGTACAAGCCATGGTATTTGGAAACATGGGAGAAACATCAGGAACTGGTGTTGCATTTACAAGAAACCCATCAACAGGTGAAAAAGGTATTTATGGTGAATACTTAATTAACGCACAAGGTGAAGACGTTGTTGCAGGTGTTAGAACACCACAACCAATTTCAAAACTTGCAGAAGATTTACCAGAATGCTACAAAGAATTTATGGAATTAGCACATAAACTTGAAAATCACTATCGTGATATGCAAGATATGGAATTCACAATTCAAGAAGGAAAACTATACTTCTTACAAACAAGAAATGGAAAGAGAACAGCACCAGCTGCTATCCAAATTGCTTGTGATTTAGTTGATGAAGGAATGATTGACGAAAAAGAAGCTGTATTAAGAATAGATGCAAAATCTTTAGATCAATTACTACACCCAACATTTGATAAAGATAGTTTAAAAGCAGGAGAAGTTATAGGACAAGCTCTACCAGCATCACCAGGTGCAGCTGCAGGTAAAGTTGTATTTACAGCTGAAGAAGCTAAAGAACTTGGTAAAGGTGGAAAAGGTGAAAGAGTAGTACTAGTTCGTCTTGAAACAACACCAGAAGACATCGAAGGTATGGTTGCAGCACAAGGTATCTTAACAGTTCGTGGTGGTATGACATCACACGCAGCCGTTGTAGCACGTGGTATGGGAACATGCTGTGTATCAGGTTGTGGAGAAATAAAAATAAATGAAGAAGCTAAACAATTTGAACTTGGTGGATATACTTTCCATGAAGGAGATTACATTTCTCTAGATGGAACAACAGGAAAAATCTACAAAGGTGATATCAAAACAGTTGAAGCTAGTGTTAGTGGAAACTTTGGAAGAATAATGGCTTGGGCAGATAAATATAGAGCATTAAAAGTTAGAACAAATGCAGATAACCCAAGAGATACAAGAAATGCTGTTCATTTAGGAGCAGAAGGTATTGGTCTTTGCCGTACAGAGCATATGTTCTTTGAAGAAGACAGAATACCAAAAATCAGAAAAATGATATTAGCTGAAACAGTTGAAGCTCGTGAAGCAGCTTTAAATGAGTTAATACCATTCCAAAAAGGTGATTTCAAAGCAATGTACAAAGAATTAAAAGAATTACCAATGACTGTACGTTACTTAGATCCACCACTACATGAGTTCTTACCAACAGAGGAAGAAGATATAATCGCATTAGCAAAAGATATGGGAGTTACAGTAGAACACCTAAAAAATAAATGTGCTGAACTACATGAATTCAACCCAATGATGGGACACAGAGGATGCCGTTTAGCAGTAACATACCCAGAAATAGCTAGAATGCAAACAAGAGCTTTAATGGAAGCTGCTATTGAAGTTAAAGAAGAAGAAGGATACAATATCGTTCCTGAAATTATGATTCCATTAGTTGGAGAAAAGAAAGAATTAAAATTTGTTAAAGATGTAGTAATAGAAGTTGCTGAACAAGTTAAGAAAGAAAAAGGTTCAGACATGCAATACCATATTGGTACAATGATTGAAATTCCAAGAGCTGCATTATTAGCAAATGAAATAGCAGAAGAAGCTGAATTCTTCTCATTTGGAACAAACGACTTAACTCAAATGACATTTGGATTTAGCCGTGATGATGCAGGAAAATTCTTAGATTCATACTATAAAACAAAAATTTATGAATCTGATCCATTTGCAAAACTAGACCAAAAAGGTGTAGGACAACTTGTAAAAATGGCTGTAGAAAAAGGAAGATCAACAAGACCAGACATTAAATTAGGAATCTGTGGAGAACATGGTGGAGAACCATCAAGCGTTGAGTTCTGCCATAACATAGGATTAAGCTATGTATCATGCTCACCATTTAGAGTTCCAATCGCAAGATTAGCAGCAGCACAAGCAGCAATCAAAAATCCTAGATAAAGAATGAGAATAAGAGTGCTATTTTAGCACTCTTATTATTACTATTAAATGGTAATGTAAAATATTATAAAATAGGAGAAATTGCTAAAAACACTTGACAAATTAACAAAAATAGTGTAAAGTATATTAGCATTACAAAATGATGCTAATATTTTTTTGATCTTTGGGTCATGAGCCCAACGGTTAGACAACTTTTCTAATTCAGAAAAGTAATTATTACTCAGGAAAAAGGAGTGATGTCATTTGGAAAAAAACGTTAAAGTAAGTATGCTATGCCAAATATATGGGAAGATGCTAACTGAAAAACAATATCAAGTAATAAATGATTACTATAATAATGACTTATCACTTTCAGAAATTGCCGAAAATAATAATATAACAAGACAGGCAGTAAGAGACATAATAAAAAAGGGGGAAAATAAACTTTTCGAACTAGAAGAAAAGCTAACATTTATGAAAAAGACATTAAATCAAGAACGCAAGCTTCAAGAAATATTAGAAGAATTAAGCAAAATTGAAACTACATCTTCTGATAAAAAAATTGAGAAAATTTTGAATCATGTTAGAGAAGAGTTGAGTTGCTTAGCATAAAATTCAAAAGATAATCATCATTTAACTTTGTCAGAATTCATTTAAAAAGCGGTTACATACCAACGTATGCGCCCTTACTTTTTAAATAAATTCTTCCGCGTTAAATAATAATTCTATTTTGAATTTAGAGAATATACAATAAAGAAGAAGGGGGCTAACAGATGGCTTTTGAGGGATTAAGTTCAAAACTTCAAGATATTACTAAAAGACTTAGAGGTAAGGCAAGAATTACAGAATCAGATTTAAAAGAAATGCTTAGAGAGGTAAAACTTGCATTACTAGAGGCAGATGTTAACTATATGATAGTTAAGGAATTTATTGCATCTGTACAAGAAAAGGCTTTAGGTCAAGATGTATTAAAATCATTGACGCCAGGTCAACAAGTTATTAAAATAGTAAAAGATGAATTAGTAGAACTTTTAGGAGGAACAGAAAGTAAAATAAACTTCACTCCAAATCCACCAACAGTTATTATGTTAGTAGGTCTTCAAGGTTCTGGTAAAACAACTACAGCAGGAAAACTTGCAAACTTACTTCGCAAACAAGGTAAAAAGCCATTATTAGTTGCATGTGATGTTTATAGACCAGCAGCTATTAAGCAATTACAAGTAGTTGGAGCACAACTTAACATACCAGTATTTGCAAATGAACAGTCAAAAGATGTTGTACATATAGCTAAACAAGCTATGTCAACAGCAATGAGCAAATTAAATGATGTAGTAATACTAGATACAGCTGGTAGGTTGCATATTGATGAAGAATTAATGCAAGAACTAAAAAATGTGAAGGCAAATGTAAAACCACATGAAATTTTATTAGTAGTAGACAGTATGACAGGTCAAGATGCTGTAAATGTAGCAAAATCATTTAATGAAAACTTAGGAATTGATGGAGTTGTTCTTACAAAATTAGATGGTGACACTCGTGGTGGTGCTGCATTATCAGTAAAAAAAGTTACTGGAAGACCAATTAAATTTGCAGCAACAGGAGAAAAATTAAGTGATATAGAAGTATTTCATCCAGATAGAATGGCACAAAGAATTTTAGGAATGGGTGATGTACTTTCAATTATTGAAAAAGCAGAAGAAAGTTTTGACTTAGAAGAAGCTGAAAAAATAGAAAAACAGCTTAAGAAAAAAGAATTTGACTTAGACGACTATTTAACACAACTAAGACAAATTAAAAAAATGGGTTCATTTTCATCTTTACTAAAACTAGTTCCAGGAATGAATCAGCTAAAAGATGTAAAAATAGATGACAAAGAATTTGTTAGAATAGAAGCAATGATTTGTTCTATGACAAAAGCTGAAAGAAAAAATCCAAAACTACTAAATGGAAGCAGAAGAGTAAGAATTGCAAAAGGTAGTGGAACTTCAGTACAAGAAATAAATAAATTCATGAAATCTTTTGAAATGACACAAAAAATGATGAAACAAATGCAAAATAACAAAGGTGGAATGAAAAAGATGATGAAGGGTATGGACTTGAAGAATTTTAAATTTTAGATTTTAATTTTAAAAAATATAAATAACAAATTTTCAGGAGGTGAAAAACAAATGGTAAAAATCAGATTACAAAGACAAGGTGCTAAAAAAGCTCCATTCTATCACATAGTTGTAGCAGACTCTAAAAGCCCAAGAGATGGAAAAATCATCGAAAAAATTGGTTCATATGATCCAATGACAGAACCTTCTACAATTGTAATAGATAACGAAAAATTAGCTACATGGATCAAAAATGGTGCAAAACCAACAGATTCAGTAAAAGAATTAGTAGAAAGAGTAGCTAAAAAATAATTTTCATAAGGAAGGTAAAACTTAAATGAAAGAAATTTTAGAAACCATTATTCTAAACTTGGTAGACAATAAAGAACAAGTTACTATAAACTCAAGAGAAGAGGAAAGAGCTACAGTATTTGAAGTAAAAGTAGCAGACTCAGATATGGGAAAAGTAATTGGAAAACAAGGAAAAATTGCAAAAGCAATTCGTACTGTTATGAAATCTTTAGCTGCCAAAGAACACAAAAAGGTAATTATTGAATTTGTGGATTAGAGGAAAATTATGAAACAAGAATATTTTGAATTAGGTCAAATTGTAAATCACTTTGGAATTAAAGGTATGGTAAAAGTAAATCCTTTTACAGACGATATTTCTCAATTTGAAGAACTAGAATCTATTCTAGTAGAAAAAAATGGTAAATTACTAGACATTCAAATTGAAGAAGTAAAATATAGTAAAAATCAAATTTTACTTAAACTAAAAGGAATTGATACTGTTGAAGAAGCTGAAAAGTATAGAGGTTGCTATATAAAAATAGCAAGAAAAAATGCAAGAAAGCTTCCAGAAGATACCTATTTTATAGCAGATTTACTTGGACTATCAGTTTATACTGACGAAGATATATTACTTGGAAAAGTAGAAGACATATACAATTCAGGAGCAAATGATATTTATGTTATAAAATCAGAAGATGGAAAACAAATATTATTACCTGGAATTGGTGAAGTAATTAAACAAATTGATTTAGAGCAAGAAAAAATAATAGTTCATTTAATAAAAGGATTAGTTTAAGAAAGGAAAAATAATGAAATTTGATATATTAACTCTTTTTCCAGAAATGTTTGAAGCAGTTAAGCAAAGCGTTATTGGAAAAGCAATTGAAAAGCAGTTAATACAAATAAATTTAATTAACATTAGAGATTTTTCTAAAGATAAACACAAAAAAGTAGACGATACACCATATGGTGGTGGAGCAGGGATGGTAATGATGCCAGACATATGGTGGTGGAGCAGGAATGGTAATGATGCCAGACGTAGTATATGATGCATATTCTTCAATACAAAATAAAGAGAATGCAAAAGTCATATATTTATCACCTAAAGGAAAAGTGCTAAATCAAGAAAAAGTCTTAGAACTTTCTAAACAAGAACATTTAATTTTATTATGTGGACATTATGAAGGAATAGATCAAAGAGTTATAGACGAAATTGTAGATGAAGAAATATCAATTGGAGATTATGTGCTAACAGGTGGAGAAATACCAGCAATGGTGTTAGTAGACAGTGTTAGTAGATATATACAAGGAGTATTAAAACAAGAATCTACACAAGAAGAGTCTTTTACAAATAACCTTTTAGAATATCCACAATACACAAGACCAGAAGAATTCCACGGACAAAAGGTTCCAGAGGTGTTATTATCTGGACATCATGAAAATATAAGAAAATGGAGAGAACAAAAATCTCTCGAGATAACAAAACAAAAAAGACCAGATTTATTAAAATAAAAAGAAAGGAGGATATTCAAAGTTATGGATATCGTAAAATCAATTGAACACGAGCAATTAAAAAACAAGATACCAGATTTAAAAGTTGGTGATACAGTTAAAGTACATCAAAAAATTAAAGAAGGTAATAGAGAAAGAATTCAAGTATTTGAAGGAATTATCATTAAAAAACAAAACGGAGGAGTAAATGCATCTTTCACAGTAAGAAAAATTTCTTATGGTGTAGGTGTTGAAAAAACATTCTTAGTACATTCACCATTAGTAGAAAAAGTTGAAGTAGTAAGAGTTGGTAAAGCTAGAAGAGCAAAACTATACTACTTAAGAGACAGAGTTGGTAAAGCTGCTAAGACAAAAGAAAATACAGGTGCTAGAATTGAAAACAAAGAAATTACTGTAAAAGAAGAATTAGCTGAAGAAGTTCCAGTTGAAGCTGCTCCAGAAGAAGCTCCAGCTGTTGAAACAGAAACTCCAGTTGTAGAAGAAGTTACAGATACAGTTAGAGAAGAAAAAGTTGATGAAGTAAAAGAATAATCTAGATAACTTTATAAATAAAAGAGTGAAAATTATCTTTATAAAAGGATGACTTTTCACTCTTTTTTATA
>FR889086.1 GCA_000435755.1 Clostridium sp. CAG:508 | reverse complement strand
AATCAGTTCGGACCTCCACTGAATTTTACTTCAGCTTCATCCTGACCATGGATAGGTCACCCGGTTTCGGGTCTATTATATATGACTTATATCGCCCTCTTCAGACTCGATTTCTCTTCGGCTCCATTCCTTATTCAGAACTTAACCTCGCCATATACAATAACTCGCTGGACCGTTCTACAAAAAGTACGATATCGCGCCTTAAATCGCTCTATCTGCTTGTAAACATAGGGTTTCAGGTTCTATTTCACTCCCCTCCCGGGGTCCTTTTCACCGTTCCCTCACGGTACTTGTTCTCTATCGGTTACCAAGTAGTATTTAGCCTTACGGAATGGTCTCCGCTCTTTCATACGAGATTTCTCGTGTCTCGCACTACTCTGGATTTATCTCGCCTTCACTCTGTTTTCATATACAGGACTTTCACCTTCTTTGGTTTACCTTCCCTGGTAATTCTACTAACATCATTCTTGGCTTTATTGATAATCCGAACCCCACAAATATTACTATCCATGGTTTGGGCTCTTCCTGTTTCGCTCGCCACTACTTCAGGAATCGTTGTTACTTTCTTTTCCTATGGGTACTAAGATGTTTCAGTTCCCCACGTTCCCTTCCTATACACTACTTTACTCATGTATGGATATACAGTCTTTTTTTACTGTATGAGTTCCCTCATTCGGACACCCACGGCTCGATGGATATTTGCTCCTCCCCGTGGCTTTTCGCAGCTTATCACGTCCTTCTTCGGCTCTTGGTACCTAGGCATTCTCCCTACGCTCTTTGTAGCTTAACCTTCTTTGTGATTATTCACTTCGTACTGCTTTGTCAAACTTCACTAAAAATCTCCTCAATATACAAATGTATTATTTCGTCGATTTTTGTTCGTTTTCCTCGCATTACTCGTAACTAATCCCAAAATCTTCTTTTAATTAATTGATCTAATTAATCGGTTTTCTTCATTGTTACAATTTTCTCAATGTTTAACATTGTCTCAATTGCTTTTGGTTGAATTGTTATACTAGACTTTCTTAATCTAATATACTAGTTTACCTTATTTTTTGCTTTCTCTATATAATTTTCAATGTACTTTTGCTTAGCTTTTATGCTAAGTGTGGTGGGCTCAAATGGAATTGAACCATCGACCTCACGCTTATCAGGCGTGCGCTC
>FR889085.1 GCA_000435755.1 Clostridium sp. CAG:508 | reverse complement strand
AGCAGTAATGCTTACCCTTGTACTAATAGAGGAGGCAGCTACAACAGTTCCGGCAACTACACGAGTAATCGTAACCACTACAGTGCGACTAACAGTAACAGCAACATTTCCTTTAGGCCCCTACTTTATGTAAAGTAGCACTGACCACTGGTTCAATGAACCAGAAAGAATGAATTAAATACGATGTTAGCACTAATGTGCTTAACACGTACTTTAGCGCATCAAAGAATGAGCATAATACAAATTTGTCAAATGATTTTTGCAAAAACACTTGCAATTATTGGAAAAGTAGGGTATAATAATAACTGCATAACAAATTACTAGAAGAGTGGGAACAAATCCCACTCTTCTATCATGAAGAAGGGGATTATGTAATGGAAGAAAAAATAGAAGCTTTGATTGGCAAAACAATTGAAGAATTAGGCTATGAGCTATATGACGTTATTTACGAAAAAGAAGCACAAGACTATTATTTACGTATCTTTATAGATACACCTGAAGGAATTAGCCTAGATGACTGTGAAAAAGTAAATGATGCAATAAACCCTATATTAGACGAAGCAAACTATATAAAAGACCAATACTTTTTAGAAGTTTCTTCACCAGGAGTTGAAAGAAGATTAAGAAAAGATAAACACTTTGAAGCAAGTATAGGTCAAGAAGTTGAAGTTAGCCTATATAGTCCAATATCATTAAAACCAGAAGAAACTACTGAAAAAAAGAAAAAAGGTAATAAAAACACTATCAAAAATATTTCAGGAATTTTAAAAAGTTTTAATAAGGAAAATATAACATTAGAAATAGAACAAGAAGAAATAACAATTGAACGAAAAAACATATCAAATATAAAAATAAAATTTAATTGGTAATAAGGGAGGAATTTAAAAAAATGAAAAAGAAAGTAAGTGTACTTGCAATTGACAGCACAGAACTAATGATGGCATTAGAGGAGCTTGAAAAAGATAAAGGAATAAAAAAAGAAGCAATATTAGAATCAATAGAAACAGCTTTAGTAACAGCATATAAAAGAAACTTTGACTCAGAAGAAAATGTTAAAGTAACTATGGACGGACAAACAGGTGAAATACACATATATGCTGTAAAAGATGTAGTAGAAGAAGTTGAAAATCCTAATACACAAATTTTATTAGCAGATGCTAAAAATATAGATAGCAAATTATTAGTTGGAGATAAAGCAGAAATAGAGCTTATGCCAAAGAACTTTGGTAGAATTGCCGCTCAAACTGCAAAACAAATTATAGTACAAAAAATTAGAGAAGAATCTAGAAACTTAGTATTTGACGAGTTCAATGAAAGAAAAGGAGAAATAGTTTCTGGTATAGTTCAAAAGGCAGATGGAAATATAGTTGTATTAGATTTAGGAAAATTAGAAGCTGTTATGCCAGCAAAAGAGCAAATTCCAACTGAACATTATCATGTAAATGACAAAATTAGAGCCTATGTTATGAATGTAGAAAAAGGATTAAAAGGTGCTCCTCAAGTTACTGTTTCAAGAGCTTGCAGTGATTTTGTTAGAAAATTATTTGAACTTGAAATTCCTGAAATTTATGAAGGAGTTATTGAGATAAAAAGTGTATCAAGAGATGCAGGAAATAGAAGCAAAGTTGCAGTATATTCACCAAATGAAAATATTGATCCAGTTGGTTCATGTGTTGGTCAAAAAGGAATTCGTATTCAAAACATTATAAATGAACTAAATGGAGAAAAAATTGATGTTATTGAGTGGAACGCAGATCCAGCAATATACATTTCAGCAGCATTATTACCAGCACAAGTTATGGCAGTTGATGCACATGAAGAAGAAAAATTTGCACAAGTAATTGTACCAGATGATCAATTATCATTAGCAATAGGTAAATCTGGTCAAAATGCTAGATTAGCAGCAAGATTAACAGGCTGGAAAATAGACATCAAGAGTGAAACTCAATTTAGAGAAATGCTAGCTAAGCAACAAGAAGAAACAGAAGAAGTAGAAGAATAAAAAAGGAAGTGAACATTTTGAAAAAGATACCTACTCGTACTTGCATTGGATGTGGAGAGCAAAAGCCTAAAAATGAGCTTATACGTATTGTAAAAAATCAAACAGGAGAAATAAAAGTTGACAAAATAGGTAAATTATCAGGTAGAGGCGCATATATATGTGATAATTCAGAATGTTTAGAAAAAGCAATACGTTCTAAAAAATTAGAAAAAGCTTTTGAAATGAAAATAGAAGAGAATATTTACGAAGATTTGAAAAATACTATAAATCAAGGAGTATAGATTTGGTTAATAATCAAAAAGTATGTGGCTTGTTGGGACTAGCAACTAGAGCAGGAAAAATAGTGGCTGGGACTGATGCATGTCTACAAGAAATAGAAAAACATAATGTAAAATTGTTAATATTAGCGGTAGATTCAGCCGATAGAACAAAAAAAGTATTTAATGAAAAGTGCAAAGAATTTAATATTACTGTGTATGAAGGTTTAACGATTAATGAAATTAGTAATTCAATTGGAAAACCAAACAAAGCTGTAGTAGGAATTAAAGATAAAGGCTTTGCACAGGCGATAAACAAAATAATTAGTGGGGGTGAAATGATTGGGTAAACTTAAAGTACATGAACTTGCAAAAGAATTAGGTTTAGAAAGTAAACAACTAATTGCAAAAGCAAAGGAAGTAGGAATTGAGGTAACAAGTCATTTGAGTTCTTTAGAAGAAGAACAAGTTAGCAAAATAAGAGAAATTTTTGGAAAGAAAGAAAATAAGGGAGTAAAAACACAAAAAAATATGGAGCAAGAAAAAAACAAAGAAAAGAAAGAAAAAACTACAAAAAAGGATGCAACACCAGTTATTATAAGACGTGAAGTTATATTAGCTGATGAAGATAAACAAGAAAAGAAACAAGAAAAAACAGAAAGAAAAGATGTTGGCTTTGTAGAAAGAAAGAACAACAAAGACTTTAATATTGTATATAGAAAACAACAAGTAAAGCCAATGACTGTAAGTGAATTATTTGGATTAAAGCCAAATAAAAAAGAAGAAAAAGCTCCAGAAGTAGTTGAAAAACAACCAGAAGAGCCAAAAGTAGAAGAGAAAAAAGAAGAGGTTAAACCAAAAGTTAAGCCGGAAATTAAACAAGAACCAAAACCTGTAGAAAATAAACCTACAGTTACTTCAAGTACAGAAAATAAGCCAAATTACCCTAATCGTGAAAGAAATAATCAATACCAAAATAATCGTTATGATAACCGTAACAACAATTCAGAAGGTTATCAAAACCGTTATGACAATCGCCAAAATAGATTTGGAAATCGCCAAAACAACGGAAATTATGATAATAGACCAAGAGATAACAGATTTGAAAATCGTCAAGGAGATAATAGGTTTAATAATAATCGCCAAAATGGAGATAATAGATTTAACAATAGAAATGGTCAAAGACCATTTAACAGAAATAACAATGGTAGACCATTAGACAATTATGGAATTGACAAAAATATTAAAGATATAATGTCTACAGAAATAATAGAAAAAGAAGATAAGAGAGACATTAGTACAAGAGCAATTGACAAAGAAAAAGCAAATCGTTATGAAGATAATAAAGCTAAAAAAGGAACTAAAGCAAAGAAAAATGATCGCTTTAGTGAAGATTTTAATGAAGGAAAATTAAAAGACTTAAAACAAGTTGACAAATTATCTCATATGTTTAATGAACAAGATGGTGGAATGCTTGACTACTATGACTTAACAACAGCTAGAGGAAAGAAAAATAAACGTAAACCACAAAGAGATGAAGAAAGAACAAAACAAAAAATATTTGAATTAACAGAAATTACAATTCCTGAAATGATTACTGTAAAAGACTTAGCTGCTGAAATGAAAAAAACTAGTGGAGAAGTTATTAAAAAACTATTCAATTTAGGAATTATGGCTACAATAAATAATACAGTAGATTTTGATACAGCATTCCTAGTAGCACAGGAATTTGGAATAACAGCAAATAAAAAAGAAGAAGTAAAAGAAGAAGACATTTTATTTGATGATACAGAAGATTCAGCAGACGAACTAGAACCAAGACCACCAGTAGTTGTTGTAATGGGACACGTAGACCATGGTAAAACATCACTTCTAGATGCAATTCGTAGCACAAATGTTATTGAAGGAGAAGCAGGAGGAATTACTCAACACATTGGTGCATATAAAGTAAATATAAATGGTAGAGAAATAACATTCTTAGATACGCCCGGTCATGAGGCATTTACAGCAATGCGTGCTAGAGGTGCTCAAATTACTGACATTGCAATACTTATAGTTGCAGCTGACGATGGTGTTATGCCACAAACAGTTGAAGCTATAAATCATGCAAAAGCAGCAGAAATACCAATTATAGTAGCTGTAAATAAAATTGATTTGCCAGGTGCAAATGTAGAAAAAATAAAACAAGAGTTAATGGAATATGAACTAGTTCCAGAAGAATGGGGTGGAGATACAATTTATGTTCCAATATCTGCTAAAAAGAAAATAAACATAGATAATTTACTAGAAATGGTATTATTAGTAGCAGACATGAAGGAATTAAAAGCAAACCCTAACAAACAAGCTAAAGGAACAGTTATAGAAGCAAGATTAGATAAGTCAAAAGGACCTATTGCATCAATGCTTGTGCAAAGAGGAACATTAGACGAGGGTGACACAATAGTTGTTGGTAAATCTATAGGTAGAATTCGTGTAATGAAAAATGATAAAGGTCAAAAAATTAAAAAGGCTGGACCATCTACACCAGTGGAAATAATGGGATTAACAGAAGTACCAGAAGCTGGAGATACTTTCTATGAAGTAAAAGACGAAAAAATGGCTAAACATTTAATAGAAAGAAGAAAACGTCAAGAGAGAGAACAAATTATAAACGAAAACAGCAAGGTAACTTTAAGTAATCTATTTGAAAAAATGGAAAGCGAAAACTTAAAACAATTAAACATTATAGTAAAAGCAGATGTTCAAGGAACAGCACAAGCTTTAAAACAATCACTTGAAAAATTATCAAATGACGAGGTTAAAGTTAAAGTAATACATGCTGTAACAGGTGCTGTAACTGAATCTGATGTTCAACTTGCAAAAGCAGGTAAATGTATAATTATTGCATTTAATGTAAGACCAGTTAACACTGCAAAAGATATGGCAGAAAAAGAGGGAGTAGAAATTAAACAATACTCAGTTATCTACCAAGCAATTGAAGATGTTGAAGCAGCGATGAAAGGTATGCTAGACCCAATTTACGAAGAAAAAGTAATAGGCAATGCAGTTGTAAGGCAAACTTTCAAGGTTTCAGGAGTTGGAACAATTGCTGGTGCATATGTACTTGACGGAAAAATTGAAAGAAATGCAGGAGTTAGAGTAATACGTGAAAATGTAGTTATACATGATGGAAAACTAATATCATTAAAACGTTTCAAAGATGATGCAAAAGAAGTTACTAAAGGCTTTGAATGTGGTCTTCAAATTGAAAACTATAATGATGTTAAAGAAGATGACACATTAGAATTTTACGTAATGGAAGAAGTTAAACGTTAAAAGGAGAGAATACAATGCCAAAAAATGAGGCAAGACTTAATAGAGTTAATGAAGAATTAAAAAAGGAGATTAGCCGTGTACTTACTTTTGAGCTTAAAAACTCAAAAGTAACAGGGCTAGTTAGTGTAACAAAAGTTAAAATAACACCTGACTTTAAATATGCTAAAGTTTATGTAAGTATTTTAAATTCTAAAAGTATTGGCAAAACAATGGAAGGACTAAAAGAATCTTCAGGTTTCATTCGTAGTCAAGTTGCAAAAAACATAAACTTAAGAATCACACCAGAGCTTATATTCGAACTAGACGATTCTTTAGAATATGGAGCTAAAATTGATAGCATATTAAATGAGTTAAAGAAAAATAATTAGAATAGAGGTATAAAATGACTTTAGATAATATTTTAGAACAAATAAATAAAGCAGAAAAAATAGTAATATTGACACATGAAAACCCAGATGGAGACGCAATGGGTAGTAGTTTAGCAATGTATCAAGCATTAAAGAACTATGGTAAAAATCCAGATATAATAATTCCAGAGCATCCAAGAGCATTTAACTGTTTACCATGTATTGATGAAATCAAAACAGAAAGTGATATAGAGCAATATGATTTAGCAATATCACTAGACTGTGCATCTATAAAGATGTTAAATGGATTTGCTAAATACTTTGAAAATGCAAAAGTAAAAGTATGTATAGATCATCACGGTACAAACACTATGTTTGGAGACCATAACTATGTAAACCCAGATGCACCAGCATGTGCACAAATACTATTAGTAATTTTAGAATACTTTGGTATAGAAATTACTAAAGAAATTGGAACATGTATATTAACAGGAATTATAACAGATACAGGTGGCTTTAAATATCAAGGAGTTACAGCTGAAACTTTTGAATTTGTTGCATGGCTTTTAAATAAAGGAGTTAATGTATCAAAAGTATATCACCAAGTGTTACAAACAAAAACAAAGCCAAACTTTGAATTACATAGAATTGCAAATAATAGAATAGAATTTTTGGCAGATGGAAAAATTGCATATACATATATAACCAAAGAAGATGAAGAAAAAGTACATGCTGAGAGTGGAGACCATGAGGGAATTGTTGAAATAGGTAGAGATGTTGAAGGAGTTGAAGTTTCAATATTTATACGTCAAACAGAAAAAGGTTGTAAAATATCACTTCGTTCTAATGAATATGTAAATGTATCAGATGCTTGTGTAGTATTTGGTGGTGGAGGACACCCAAGAGCAGCAGGTTGTACAATCCAAGGAACTATAGAACAAGCAAAAGAAAAAGTAATAAAAGAAGTAATGAGATTACTTTAAAAAAATATAAACTACAAAAGATTTTAAAATTATACTAAATCTTATTGTAGTTTGTTTTTTATGGAGAAAGGTTATGGAATATATACAAGAAATAGAAGGACAAGTTGGGCAGTTAAAAAATGTTAGCAAAGAAATAAGAAAGAAAATAAGGCTAGGAAAATTAGATGAAGCATATAGATTGACAGCTCAATATCCAAATGATTTAATTATTATGTCACAAAGATGTACTATTTTA
>FR889084.1 GCA_000435755.1 Clostridium sp. CAG:508 | reverse complement strand
GTTTAGATATCAATAAAAAGTCGTCATTTTATATCTACACCTCCAAATATACATGTAGCATTTACATAAATTGTGTGTGAATTTTCATTTTTGACATCAGATTTTCTTTTTTCACTAACCCCACCAAATATTGATGAAGATTTAATTTTTACATTTACATCATCAGGTACATAAATTTCTATTCCACCAAACACACTTGTAGCATTTATTACAACATCATTTTCAATTATAGCTTTTGTTAAATCACACTTAACTCCACCAAATACAGCTGTTAATTCTGTTCCATTAAACTTTTCTCCATCAAATTTTATGTTTTGTCCTGCAAAAGTTGCACAATATCCTCCGTCTTTTGTTCTATTTTCATTTAATTTTTTTATTTCTTCATTGATCTTGTGATTAAAAGTATCTTTAAATATAAATGAAATACCAATAATAATTAAAACTACTGGAAGTGCTAATTTCCATATCATATCAAAATCTAATATATCTTGACAACATAACAATAATGCAATTCCTATTAATAATCCTATAATATTACCTGTTTTTTCTCTTTCTTTAAATAAGCCGATAAAACATGGTACAATTATAAATAATGTCCACCATCCATCAAAAAATATATTTATATTTGTAATTCCAAGTGCATTTCCTCCTATAATCAATCCTACTACAATTAAAACAATCCCCCATAGTACATTTCCAAAACTTTTCATTTTTTTCATTCCCTTCTAAAATTTATTTGTACCCAACACTTTTGATATCTTATTAAAAATGTCATCTTTTTGACTTTCATATACCTCTTTACTTTGATATAATATACACGCTTCCGCCTGTTCTAGAAGATATCAACTTTGCTGTTACTGTTATTATATTACTTTCTATGAAACTAATCAACATTTTTTAATATAACTCAAAAGAATGAGAGTATCTAAATTAGATACCCTCTATATAAAAACCTTATATTAGCATATTG
>FR889083.1 GCA_000435755.1 Clostridium sp. CAG:508 | reverse complement strand
TAATTACACCACTCAATTAATATTTTGTAAGGTTTTTTCAGTCAAATGAAAAAACTGTCTAAAATTCGACAGTTTCTTCATTTGATTTTATTTTTCTTTTTCTACAATTCTAATATGAACATCCCTTAATTGTTGTTCATGTACTCTACTTGGTGCTCTCATAAGTAAGTCTCTTGCCTTTTTATTTTTAGGGAAGGCAATTACTTCACGAATGTTTTTGCTGTCAGCTACAAGCATTACCATTCTATCTAATCCAGGAGCAGCACCAGCATGTGGTGGTGTTCCGTATTGGAATGCATTATATAATGCACCAAATCTTGTTTTTACTTCTTCTTCGCTATATCCTGCAATTTCAAATGCTTTTACCATTAGCTCTGGGCTGTGGTTTCTAACAGCTCCTGAAGCTACTTCATATCCATTACATACAACATCATATTGATATGCTAGTATTTCTAGTGGATTTTTTGTCATTAATGCTTCCATTCCACCTTGTGGCATTGAGAATGGATTATGGTTGAAGTCAACTTTTCCTTCGTCTGATAATTCATACATTGGGAAATCCACTATATAGCATAAACGATATACATTTTTCTCTAATAAATCTAATCTATTTCCTAATTCAATACGAACAGCTCCTGCTATTTTTTGAACTGTTTTGAATTCGTCTGCTATAAAGAATACAGCTGAGTTTTTCTTCATTCCTATTTTTTCTTCTAATTCTTTTTGAACTTCTGGTGTTATGTATTTTGCTACTCCACCTGATAATACATTTTCATTGTCAACTTTAACCCAACCTAACATTTTTGCGCCAGCTTCAGTTGTAGCAAAGTCTGACATTCCATCAAAGAATTTTCTGCTTTGTTCTGCTGCACCATCTACTACAATTGCTTTAACTGTTTTGTCTTTAAATGGTGTAAAATCAACATTTTTAAATATTTCTGTAACATCTTGAATTATAAGTGGGTTTCTTAAGTCTGGTTTGTCACTTCCGTATTTTTCCATAGCTTCTAAATATGGAATACGTTTAAATGGCATTTCATCTACTTCCCAGTCTGTATGTGTTTTGAAAACTGTTGTAAATATTTCACCTAATACTTTTAATACATCATCTTGTTCTGCAAAACTCATTTCAAAGTCTAGTTGGTAGAACTCTCCTGGTGCTCTATCTGCTCTAGGATCTTCATCTCTAAAACATGGTGCTATTTGATAGTATTTATCAAAACCTGATACCATTAACAATTGTTTAAATTGTTGTGGTGCTTGTGGAAGTGCATAAAATTCGCCTGGATGAATTCTACTTGGTACTAAGTAGTCTCTTGCTCCTTCTGGTGAAGAGTTTGCTAATATTGGTGTTTGAATTTCTGTAAATCCCATTTCATCCATTTTTTTACGAAGTGTTTTCATTACTTCATTACGAAGTAATATTGTTTTATGTAATTTATCATTTCTTAAATCTAGGAAACGGTATTCTAGTCTTAAGTCTTCTTTTACTTCTCCTGTTTTATCTGAGTTAACTTCAAATGGTAATATAGTTTTACATTTTCCTAATATTTCTATTTTTTCAGCTTCTACTTCGATTTCTCCTGTTGGAATTTTAGTATTTTTGTTGCTTCTTTCAATTACTTTTCCAACTACTTGAATAACACATTCTGAAACTATATCTGTTAATTGTTCTTTGTTATCAGCTGATACTACTATTTGTGTAATTCCAAATTGATCACGTAAATCTATAAATACCATTGAGCCTAGGTTTCTAATTTTTTGTACCCAGCCAGCTATTGTTACTGTTTCTCCTACGTTTTTTATTGTTAATTCTCCACAATTGTGATCTCTATACATATTTCCATCTCCTTTTTACGTTTGGTACCTATTATATACCATTTTTGTTTGTGTTTCAATATTGTCGCTTAATTTATTTAACAAAAATTGAGCGAATTCCATTCCATATTCCTTTAAATATTCCAAGTATTATATCTACTATAACTTGTATTACCGTGTTTGACTCATAAAATTCCATTATTATTTTGTGTGTTGGTGGGAAAAACCACAAAATTACTAATATTATTAGTGTTATTAAAAGTGTTTTCAATAAGTCTTTAACTCTATTCCATGTCCATTTATATTTTATCTTATATCCTAAACTTCTTAAATAATTTTCATAAGCCTTTTGATATTTCTGCTGATATTGTTGCTGCATATTTCTTTGAATTTCTTCTTGTTGTCTTCTATATTCTTCTGCCATTTTAGCATTCATATACTCATTATTTACTTTTGCTTGGTTTGAACCACCTGAATTTTGTTTGTTACTATTTGCTTGCTGATAATAATTTTGTTGATTATTATTCATGTTTGGTTGTTGGTAATATTGTTGTTGATTATATGAATTATTGCTAAACTTATTGCTTTCTTCTCTTTGTCTCTTTTCGGCTAACTCTTCATCATATTTCTTTCTTTTAACTTCATCATTTAAAGTATCATATGCTTCATTTATTTTTTTCATCATTTCTTCTGCTTTTTCTTTGTCAGCAGTTTCTTGTAAATCAGGATGATATTTTTTAGCTAATGTTTTATATGCTTTTTCTATTATTTCTTTTGAAGCTGTTTCACTTACTTCTAATATTTCATATAGAGTTTTCATTTTTTCCCCTTATACTACTATATTTTACGGTATATTTTTCCATTTGTAAAGTTTTTTATTTTTTTACTATTTATTTTTTTAATAATTTAGTATACAATGTAGTCATTGGAGGAAATTATGAGCGAAAAAGACTTAAGAGAAATTTTGGAAAGTTCAAATGATAAATTAAGTGTATTTGCAGATAGAGACACTTTAGCTAGTTGTGATAATTTAACTGAAAAGGATTTAATTTCTTTGATTGATAATTATCTAAATGATAGCCAAAAGTTGGATTTACTCAATTTTGAACATTTTAGAAAATTACGTGGACAAGTACGAGTTGATATTGCAATGTCTATTTCTGATAGTAATTTAAGACTTCAATTATTGCTAACTCCAGACAGTCCATTCTCAGATCTTTATACTTATCAGTTTAATGACTTACTAGAATCATTAGATAGTTCTTGTAAGTTAAAACTACTTAAAAACTCACATTCACTTCAAAGTTTAAAACTTGGCAAGGACTC
This sequence comes from Clostridium sp. CAG:508, assembly GCA_000435755.1. Taxonomy (GTDB): domain Bacteria; phylum Bacillota; class Clostridia; order TANB77; family CAG-508; genus CAG-273. Next base: position 16,630 of record FR889083.1, on the reverse strand, counting down.
TATAGAATCTATGGCAAAGTCTTTGTCTGATAGTGATAAATTCACTTTTTTAAGTGATATTGATTATTTAAATGAAGAGTTAAAATTAAGTGAATATTCAATTTCTAGGATTATTTGTAGTGTTAACGATGAAAAGGTCAAATTGCACTTATTAGATGTTATGCCTCTTGATAACTATTACAAAACCGATATTCTTACAACTATATCTGATACAACAAAGGCATCTATAATATTAAACAATACCTATGATCTAAAACCTCATGAAGCATCTCAAGTTTTGGGCTCAATGGATACTGACTTTTTCATTGATTACGTCAATGAACACACTGACTTCTTTTCTAAAAACGGGATTTCTATTCAAAGTGTGGTTAGATATTTTCCTATGAAAGAACAAATATCTTTTGCTAACAAAATTTATAACATTAATATATCTGTTCGGTGAAAAAAGAAAGCTTTTTGCTACTTTACCTCAAGAAATCAAGGATAGAATGGATTTATCAGCTTTACCACCAGAATATACTTCTGCAATTGCATTAACTTGCAAAAATGGATTTATTAGACCTGATTTAAGTGCAAGTGATTTTGAAGCATATAAGGGGCTTGATGAGTCTATTCATATAAATCCTATGGAAATTTCAGATACTGAAAGAGAGGGACTAAAAAAGTTATGTGAAGTTTGCCCTCAAATGGATATAAGTGATAATATAGGAATATCTTATTCAACTGCGGAAGAATATTTACATGGAGAAGCATGGATAGATCAACTTATTCAAAGTTTAAATCCTGAATGGAGTAATATAGAAAAAGTAGCATTTATTGATAATGCTATTGGTAAGCAAATAAGTTATTCTCCTGATTTTAATACTGAGGTATCAGATGCTGGTGTTGCTCGTGCATTGTGGAAAATCATAGATTCTGGTTATGGAGTATGTAACGGAATCGCGCAGGTTGAGCAATATATTCTTGGAAGAATTGGAGTAGAAACACAAAGGATATCTGGAAAACATCATTCATTTTTGAAATTAATTAATATGGAATTTCCTACTCAAGATGGAGGCACTGTTACAGGTAATACTATTTTGGATCCAACTTGGAATTTAGCTGCACAAAGATTTGGTGGTAGACCAAATAACTTTTGTAGAAGTTATGAGGAGATAAGAAAACATGATATAAAAAGTAATGGTGAGGATACTAGAGCTCATGAGAATGACGATGAATTGTCAGATGCCACATTCAATATGTCTGAATCTGTTTTGAGACAAATTTATACTAATATTGGTATTGCAGATAAAGAAGGAAACTTTCCAATAAAGAATTTAATGGAAAAATCTAAACAAATTGACGATTTTGGTTTATCTGCCGAAAAAAGCATCGAGATGCAATTTAAATTATTACAGAGATATTGTCCAGAATTTACCACTTGTATTAATTCAACATCTGCAATCCTAGAAGATGTACTTTTAGCAAATCCTAATCTTCATTTCAACAAATGTGTTGTTAATAGAGTATATTCTAAGACTGACAATTTGCAAAGACCTGTATTATATGTATATGCAAATCTTCCTAAGGTAGGAAACAAGTTTTACTTTGCAGATAAAGAAAGTGGACAATTTATTGAACTTTCTCAAAAGGAGTTCGAAGAAAAATTTGAGTGTTATGAGGATGATTTAAGTTTAACAAATGGCGTAAGACCATGGGAAAGTGATAAAGTTGAAGAGATAGTAGAAGATTTAACTAAAAGCTCTGGAAGAATAGATGCTGCTCAAAAGGAGGAAAGATAATATGAAGTTTTTTAAAAATATATTTTCGTTTTTCAGAAACCTTCTTTCAAAAAAAGAACCTGTAAAAATGCTCGAAGTAGCTCAGTCTAACAATGTTTCAAAAGAAAAAACTGATTTTGTTAATTCATTAAAAATCTCTACTCCTAAACATAAAAACCCTGATATTGAAGGTCCAACTTGTATAGGAGATGGACTTGGAATTCAACCCAAGATTGGCTTTTAAATTTTTCTTATAGTTAATATAGCATTTTACATTTATATATGGTATAATTCAAATATCATGCATTTGATAGGAGTTGAAACAATTGAAATTAACACAAGACGGAGAAGTATTAGCAGAAAATAAAGTTTTAATTTTATATATTTTAAATAAAATGGAAAATCCCATTACTAATGATGGGCTATTAAGGTTAGTATTAGCTGTTATGGATATGAACTATTTTTATTTTCAACAGTTTTTACTTGATTTAATAGAAAGAAATTATATTGTTTGCTTTAATAAAGATGGCAAAAATGTATATCAAATTACAGACCTTGGAAAGGCTACTTTGGACCTTACTCATGATATGATTCCAGGCATAATAAAATTGAAGGTTGATACCTCATTTTCGGGAGAATTAAAAGAAACTGCTCAAAAAGAATCTATTACTGCTGAATATACTCCTAAAAGTGAAAATGAATATACTGTTACTTGTAAGATAAATGAAAACAATAGCTGTATTTTTGAAATTAGCGTTTTTGCTGGTTCTCGTGAAGAAGCAAAAAGAATTGTAGATAATTGGAAAGAAAATGCTTACAGAATTTATCCAGAAATTTTAAATTCACTTTCTAATTAATTTTATGAATTTTTTCAAAAATTTGACATATAATAAAATTAGTGTTATAATAACACTAGCTAGCGAAAGTTGTAGTCGAAAGCAACAGTAAATCGCACGAGATATGTTGACCACATATCTCTTTTTTATGCAAAAAAACGAGTAGTTGACCAGACTACTCGTTGGTATTTCTACCTCATTTTGTTGTTATCTTTTCCCCATTGTTTGCCAAATAGCAATACAATTAGAAAAAAGATAATGTCGAAAGCTGTCACAATAAATCGCCTCCTTCCTCAAAGATTTCCTTTGAAAAGGATGAATATATTATATACAATTTTCTTTAATAATTCAATTGATTTTTACAATAATTTACAATTTCTTCAATTGCTATATCTGTGTTTTCACTCTCTGCTCTTTTCTTTAGCTCAACTTTGCCTTCATTTACTTTTTTACCAACTGTAATTCTAAGTGGAATTCCTATTAAATCCATATCATTAAATTTAACACCTGGTCTTTCATTTCTGTCATCCAATATGGTATCAATTCCTATAGAATTTAGAGTGTTATATAAGTCATTGGCAACTTTTGATTGTTCTTCATTTTTAGGATCTATTAACACTATTGCAACTTTATATGGAGCAATACTCATTGGCCAAATTATTCCTTTGTCATCATGGTTTTGCTCAACGACTGCTGCAATCATTCTTTCTACACCAATTCCATAGCTTCCCATAACTACAGGTTTTAGCTCGTTATTTTCGTCCAAATAATTTAGTCCTAAACTTTCAGAATACTTTGTTCCAAGTTTAAATGTGTTTCCTACCTCTATACCTTTTTTAAATACTAAATGTCCTTCATGACAGTTTGGACATACATCTCCTTGTTGTACATTTACTATATCTCCAACAACATCATATTTGAAGTCTTTTACATTTGCATTTATGTAGTGATAGCCTTCTTTATTGGCTCCACAGCAGAAGTTTTTCATTTTTAGTACTTCATCGTCTATTACCATTTTTGCATTTAGTCCAACTGGGCCTGTGCAACCTGGTACTGCATTTGATGTTGCAATTAGTTCATCATCTGCAAAACCTATTTCCATTCCTTTTAGTAGTTTTAGAGCTTTTACTTCATTTAACTCTTTGTCTCCTCTTACGAAAAATACTACTAATTTATTATCTACATTCATAAGTAATGCTTTTACTGTTTTCTTTATATCTAGTTTTAAAAGTTCGCATACTTCTTCAATTGTATGGCAGTTTCCTGTTTCTACTAGTTCTATTGTTTTTTCTTCTTCATTATCTGCTTCATTGCATACATAAGGAGTTATTTCAATATTGGAAGCATAGTCACAATGGTCACATAGTACAAGAATATCTTCTCCAACATCTGTAACAGCTTGGAATTCCTCTGAAAGTAGTCCTCCCATAACACCAGTATCTGCTCTAACAACTACATAGTTTAACCCTACTCTTTGGCAAATTTTATGATATGCTGCAAATTGTTTTTGATAAGATTTATCTAGGTTTTCTAGGTTTGTATCAAAGCTGTATGCATCTTTCATTGTAAATTCTCTAGTTCTAATTAAACCTAATCTAGGTCTTACTTCATCTCTATATTTGTTTCCAATTTGGTATAAAGTGTATGGTAAGTCTTTATATGAATGTGACTTCATTGATGCAGCTAGTGCAAAAAATTCTTCATGTGTTGGACCTAATACGTATGGTCTATCATATCTATCATTTAATTTAAATATTGATGGTCCAAATGCTGCATATCTTCCTGATTTTTCAAATAAATCTACTGGTAGAAGCATTGGCATTGTAACTTCTTTTGCACCTGCATTATTCATTTCTTCTCTAATAATTTTTTCTACATTTTGAGCTACTTTTTTTCCTAATGGCATTTTCATATAAATACCATTTCCTACTTTTTTAAACATTCCGCTCTTAACAAGTAAGTTTCCGCTAACTGACTCTTCATCTTTTAGGTCTTCTCTTAAAGTATAAAAAAAGTTTTCACTTAATTTCATTTTTATTTCATCCTTTCTATTTTTGTTCTTCCTGTTCTTCTTTACTTGTCTCCCTTTCGGGCATTGGAGCCTCATTTAGTTCTTCAGTATTTTGTTCTTCTTTTTCTTCAATAATATCGTCAATTACTATTTGTTGATTTTCGTCTAATTTATATCGTGGTAAATCTGGAAGTTCATTTAAGTTGTTAAATCCAAATATTCTTAAAAATTCTGATGTTACTCCATATGTGCCTGGTCTGCCTGGCGCATCAAGCTTTCCAGTTTCCTCTATTAAATTATAGTCTAATAATTTATATATTGTACCATCTGAATTAACACCACGAATAGCTTCAATTTCTGCTCTTGTAATTTTAGGGTTATATGCAATAATTGCAAGAGTTTCTATTGCTGCCTGTGATAAATTTGGTTTATTTCTTTTATCAAAAATAGTATATAAATATTCATAATACTCTTGTTTTGTGCATAATTGGTAAGCTTCGCCAACATTCACAATTTGCAGGCCTCTATTTTCGTTTTTATAATCTTCCTTCATACTTTCTACAAGTGTAATTACTTCTTCTGAGCTCGCTTCTAAAGCTGACATAAGTTCAGTTATTTTAACTTCTCTACCAGCTGCAAAAAGTATTGCTTCAATTACTCCTTTTGATTTGTTTATCTCCATTTATTTTCACGATTCCTTTAATTTTTTTACCTATATATTATCACACGAATTGTGCTTTATGTCAAGAAATGTTGACATTGTTTTTTTGTTATGATAACATACACATAGTGGGGTGGGTTTGATGGAAGAAAATAACCAAGTAGATGAAATAAAAGAGCCAAAAAAAATAGAGGTGGTTACAGGTGATGGTAATTTAAATATCTCTCCTGTTTATGAACATATAGAAGTGGAAAAGCCTAGGCCTAAGGATACTAGAGAAGTTATTATTCCTGAGGTCAAGGATAATGTTACAAAAAAAGATGATGAAGAGTAAAAAGTGGTTTCCAGTTATTTGGAAACCACCTTTTTTTATTTTAAAATCTTATATAGCTTCTTGATTTTCTTCTTTGCTTTCTTCACTATTATCTTCTTGATTTGCTACTTCTAGGCTAGCTACTGATACTTCGTATGCTACTTTTTTCTCTACTGTTCCATCTTCATGTTTTTTCTCATACTCTCTTGATTGTACTCTACCTACAATTCTTACTTCTGTTCCAACTGCAACATTTTCACAGAATCTAGCATTTCTTCCCCATGCAATACATGGAATATAGTCTGATTTATTATATGCTCTATTAACTGCTAGCAAAATGTCTGAAATTTCTCTACCAAATGGTGTTTTTCTGTAAATTGGTTTTTTACAAATATATCCGTCAAGAACAACTTCATTTGAAACAACGTCTCTTCTAGCTTCTTCTTCCTCTTCTTGATTTTCTTCTAAGAATTGAACATCTTTTACAAATACAGTTAATATTAATTTATTTTTTTCATTATCATAGCTGTTGTATGATCTAAATTGACCATCAATTTGTAATTTTGCTCCAATAAAAACATCTTGTGTTGTTAATAATCTTTCTGATATTGTTACTGGAATAACGTCTGCATTTCCGCTTAAACGAGGTACGCTTAAGTCAAATATGTAGAATTTTTCTCCATAAATTTCATGACTAAATCTTTTGTCACTTGTTACCTTTCCAACCAATGTTAAATGGTTGTTATCTTCATAATTTGTATTCAATTTAATTTCCTCCCTACATTTGTTTCTTAATTTAGTTTATTCATAAGACGTAAAATTTAGACTAATTGCTAGTCACATTTTCTATTATACCACGCTTTTTTGGTTTTGTCTACATAAAATGTTAAATTTTTCTTTTATTTTGAAGTCTTTATACTTAAATATACCACATTTGATAAGTTTTATACATTATTTTTTAAATGTTGTGTACCATTATTATCAATATAATAACTGTCTTTGTATATAAGATTTGATACTGTTACTATGTCATAGCCTTTTGATTTTATGTTTTTTATAAGCATATCTAAGCTATCTGCTGTGTGTTTTGTTCCATTATGCATTAAAATAATACTTCCACCACTTAGCTTATTTTCTAATCTCTTCCACATTTCATCTTCTGTAATTTCTGTATAGTCTACAGAATCTAAGTTCCATTGTATTGGTACATGACTTGCAGATTTTGCTGAGCGAATAAAGGCTTCGTGGCCAGCATCTGAAATCTTTTTTACTGCTTCTGGAAATTTATCTACCCAGTCTCCTACCATAAAAAAAGTTATTTTTACATTGTTGTCTTTTAAAGTTTTCAAAATACTATCTATATCATCTGCATTCCAGGCACAAATCATAGTAAGTGAAATTTTATTTTCTTTTGTATCAACATTATATATTGGCAGTTCTCTTGCTGTGGCTGATGTAATTATGCTACTATCTGTTGTTACTGTAAATGCTATTGCAAATAAAATAACTACTGTACTAAAAGAAACTAAATATGAATATATTTTTCGCTTATTAAAAACAATGAACATATTGCTACCTCCAATTTGTGTTAGTAACAATATATTCATTGCTTGTATTTTTATGATTTAATTAACTTAAAAATTTATTATTTAAGTCTGGTTATCAACGTTATTATACCTTTATTTTTTACTTTTCAATATGAACTCCTTTATTATTTCTACAGCTTCTATGTGATTTTCAAAAAATTCACCCACATTTATTAGCTGTTCTATCTCCTCAATTGTCATCCATTTTGCTTCTTGTACCTCTTCCTTTTGTAGTGTTAATTTATGAATATCAATATCTTTTTCTAAATAGTAAAAATCATAAAAAGCATTTTTACCCTTTTCAGTATGAAAAACTTGTACTTTTTCATTTTTTATATCTATATTCATTTCTTCTTTAGCCTCTATAATAACAGCTTGTAAGCTTGTTTCTCCTGACTTTGGGTGTCCACTTATAAATCCGTATTTTCCGCCTTTTTGTTTACTTCTTTTTTGTAGTAGTAATTGATTATAACTATTTTTTATAAATAAAGTAACTACAAGAATATATCTATTTGGTGGTATATTCTCTCCTTTATAAATTTTCTCTCCAGTAACTTTCTTATTTTCATCATATAAATCTCTTAATTCCTTCATACCTTTCTCCATTTTCTCAATTTAATTAACTTAAAAATTCTATTTCTTCTTTAACTTGTTTGGCTTTTACTTCTGTTCCTAATAGCTTACTTGCTACTTCATTAAATTTGCATTCTGTTTCTGTAAGGTATGTATCTATTCTCTGCTCCTTATGTTCTGCCATTTGGTCGTTGTTCTTCAAAATTGCTTTTGCTTCTTTTGCTACGTGTTCTCCAATATTTATAATCTCTACTTTTTTACCAATTTGCTTTTTTATTACATTAGTTAATAAAGGATAATGTGTACAACCTAAAATTATTGCATCTATTTTATTAAAAGGTTTTAAATATTCTTTTATTGCTAATTCTGCAATTTTATTATCATACCATCCTTCTTCAACCATTGGAGCTAAAAGTGGACATGCAATGCTTTGGACCTTTGCAGTTTGAAGCTCTTTTAATATTGCCTTTTCCCAGCCTTTGCTTCTAATTGTACCTGCTGTAGCTATTACTCCAATTTGTTTTTTATTAATCTCTTTTATGTATTTTACTGTAGGCTCTATAACGCCTATTATTGGTATATTATATAAAGGTTGTACTTCTTCTAACGCTTGACTTGTAGCTGTTCCACATGCAATTACTATTAGCTTTACTCCTTTATTTATTAAAAATTCTACTCCATCTTTGGTTAGTTCTATTATACTTTCCTTTGATTTGCTTCCATATGGAAATCTTTTTGTATCTCCTAAATATATAAAATTTTCATTAGGCAACTGCTTTGCTAGTTCTTTTAAAACAGTCATTCCGCCTACTCCTGAGTCAAATACTCCTATTGGTCTATTGTCCATTTTTTATTCCTTTCTTTTTGCTTTATACATTATACTCTAACATTTGAAATTTTACCATATTTTTTCATCAATTGCACATTTTGTCGATTTTTTTCATATTATATATAAAAAAGAAAGGAATGAATATAATTATGGAATTTGATAAGAATGTATGCCCAGTTTTAAATGTAGATGGTGTTATGGCTACAGGAAAACAATATGACTTAGAAATCAATTTACCAGAAGATAACAGAACTGTTATTTATGGAATTATTAAAGATTGTTACCAAGAGCCTGTTTGTGACGCTGTTGTTAAGTTAGTTGAGGTTGTTTGTGAACATGGTATGGATGAAAGAAGACCAGTTTCTCATACTTTTACAGATAAAAATGGAGAATTCGTTTTTGGACCTCTATGTGCTAACCGTGTATATGAAATCGAAGTATGGGTTGACAGAGTAAAACATTGTAAAGTATGTACTTCATGTAAACATGAAGGAAAATGCTTAAAAGGTGTTGAATTGAAATGTCCACCATGCCAAGAAAAACCATGTGAAAGACCATGTGAACCACCTTGTAATAAACCTTGTAGATAACAATAATTAAGGAGCTTAGCATTTCCTAAGCTCCTTAATTTTGAATTTTACAATATTCCCATCTTTCTTGCTAATTTTTTACCCTTTCTTATCATTTTTCTTTTGTTATCGCCCATAGCTTCTGAATACATCATTGCAACACCTGCAGTTACTATTCCGCCTATTAACATACCTTTTACAAACTTCATTTATCTTCATCCTTTCAATAAATATTACTATCTAGTTTTATTATGTCCTTTTTTGTTTTTTATATACATATTGAACCAAGAATATATTTCATATATTGCAATTATCAGTAAAAACGCTCCAAACATTTTTCTTAATATTTTTACATTTAAATTACTGCTTATATTAGCACTTATTATTGCTCCAACTATCCCTGAGACTACTATTAGCCAAGCTTCTTTTACATTTATATTTTTGTTTTTTATTCCTATAATGACTGATGTTATTGCTGTTGGAATAAAAAATATTAAATTTGTTGCTTGAGCCACATGTTGGTCTAGGTTCATAAAGATAGAAAGGAGAAGAATCAATATTGTTCCTCCTCCCATTCCCATTCCGGCTAACAATTCCTGAAATAAAACCTATTAGTATTTCAAACATTTTTTATACATCCTCAATTTAAAACAACATATTCCATCCTGCATATATTAAAAATATGGCAAATGCAAGTTTTAAATATTTATCTGGTATTTTATTTAATAATTTTGCACCTGTAAATCCGCCAATTATTCCACCTATTGCACATAATATACCTGTATTCCAATTAATCAAATTGTTTTTTGAATAAAAAAAGGCTGTTGTAATTACCATTGGCAATATGCAAAAAATAGAAGTTGCTCTTGCCTTTTTCGGTTTCATTTTTAACATATACATAAATGCAGGAACTAGTATTAATCCGCCTCCTGCTGTAAATAAACCACTAATAACACCTGCCATAAATCCTATAAATATTTTTTTAAAATTGTTGTTTAATCTTTTCATTTGTATTAGTATGTATTTTTAACAAAAAATTATACTTGTTTATTTTCTTTTGCTTTTTGAATTTCACTTTCTGCAATTTCCGTTAAAACCAAATCACATTTAAGCATTCGTCCGATAATGTGTCTTTGTAATTCTTTATCTTTTATGCTATCAGTTGCATCTAAAAATTTTTGCAAATTAGTTAAATATTTTTCGTTTTTTTCTTTCCATCCTCTGTTATTAGCGAGTTGCTCGTTTTCTATAGAATTATTTTTCAGCTTCATAAATGCACCTCTTTCTTTTGATTACTTCTGTGTGTGTTTAAATTACTTTTGTCGTCATGTTTATTTTATAATATGTAATTTTAATACATCTCGTGGTAAAATACAAGTACTCGACAAAATATGACTAAATTTGTCATAAAATATTATAGAAAGGTTGTATTATTTCATGATCAAAATAAAATTATCTGATTTACTTGGAAAACATAAAATGACACAGAAATCTTTAGCAGATGCAACTCATATTAGACCAGCTACAATTTCAAAAATGTATTATGAAGAGACTAAAAGAGTTGATATCAAACAATTAAATAACATTTGCAAAGCGTTTAATTGTGAGATTTCTGATTTATTAGAATATATACCAGATTCCAAAGAAAAATAATATCATTAAGCTTTACTAATAAGTTTAATTTAATTATACCAAAAAATACTAGCAAAAGCTAGTATTTTTTTTGAATAATATCTGTTAGACTATCCACTAAGAATTCTACATCTTGTTTTGTGTTGTCTTTTCCAAAAGTAGTTCTTAGAGTTCCCTCCGATAAATTTCTGTCTAAACCTATTGCAACTAATACATGTGAAGGTTCCGGATTTCCAGTACTACAAGCTGAACCTGCTGAAGCACATATTCCTTTTTCATCTAATTCCAATAGTAATTTTTGTGCATTTATATTTGAAAATGAAAAATTTGCATTTCCTGGTAACCTACTTCTTCTATCTCCATTTAACTTTGCAGTTGGTATTTTCTGCTCTATTTGAGCTATATAAAAATCTCTTAAATTTTGTAAGTGCTCATTATATCTTTCATAATTAGCATATACATCTTCAATTGCCTTTCCTAACCCCACAATTTCAGCAACATTCTCTGTTCCTGCACGTTTATCCTTCTCTTGATGTCCACCGTCTTGTATTTTTTCAAACTTTACTCCTTCTCGTACATACAAAGCTCCTATTCCTTTTGGTGCATAAAATTTATGTCCTGACATTGATAAGCTGTCTATATTTAATTTATTTACATCTATCCTTACATTGCCTATTGCTTGAACCGCATCTGTGTGGAATATAATATTATTAGCTCTAGCAATTTTTCCTATTTCTTGTATTGGTTCTATAGTACCTATTTCATTATTTGCAAACATTATTGATATTAAAATTGTTGTTGATCTTATTGAATTTATTAGTTGATTAATATCTATAAAACCATTTTCATCCACATTTAAATATGTTACTTCAAATCCTTGTTTTTCAAGAGTTTTACAAGTATTTAATACCGCATGATGTTCTATTTTACTCGTAATTATATGGTTTCCTCTATTCCTATTAGCATTTGCTATACCCTTTATTGCTAAATTATCACTTTCGCTTCCACAAGAAGTAAAATAAATTTCACTTTGCTTAGCGTTTATGGCATTTGCTACTCTTTTTCTTGCTTGTTCAATGGCTCTTTTAGATTGTCTACCTAATGCGTACATTGCAGAAGCATTGCCATATTGATGTTCAAAATATGGTAGCATTTCAGCTAACACTTGCTCACTTACTGGTGTTGTTGCAGCATGGTCAAAATATAGTGTTTTCATATTCTCCCTTCTTTCTTTATATACGAAATATCCTATATTTATTATATGTTTATTTTTCTATATTATTTACTATTTCTAGCAAAAAAATAGAGTTTCTAAATTGAAACTCCATTATTTTTTTATTAAATTTTCATCACTCCATCTGGTTACTCTAACATTTTGATATGCTTGTAACACTTCTGAATATTTTCTATATTCATCTTCCCATACAATTGAAGGAATTTTATCATATGCATCAAAAACTTTTTCTGCTTCTGCCAAAAATATTATCTGTTCTTGTGGACTCATAAGTTTATATCTTTTTGAAAATCTATATAACTTATCTAGCATTTGGTTTGCTTGTATAAAACCCCAAAAGTCTTTAATTTTTATTCCAGCCATTCTAATTTGCAAGATAGCTGACCCAACCAAAGCAAATACTAAAAACACTAGTAAGTAAATTATTGTTAATGCTTCCATTTCACTCTTCCTTTTTCTTAAGTTTCCTTAATTGTATCATTATTTATTTTTTTGTGCAATACTATTTTGCATAGAATATTTAATTTGCATTGTGCTTGGTTCAATTTTATTAAATGCCTTTTGTATTTCCATTATTACTAGTGGTAATATTGATATTCCAAAAGTATACATCCACTGTACTTGTGTTAATGGTACAAGTTTGAATACTTCTGCTACAGATGGAATTACAACCACTACAATTTGTAATAAAGCTCCTAAAATAAATGCTCCCAACAAGTATTTGTTTTCAAATAATCCCACTTTGAATATTGTTTCTTCACTTTTTATATTAAAGCTATGTACTAGTTCTAATAAGCCTAAACATACGAATGCCATTGTTCTTCCTACTTCTATGTCATACAAATAATTTCCTACACTAAATGCCACCAAAGTTAAAATTCCTAACATTGTTCCTTCTGTAATTATTCTTTGCCATAGTCCATCTGCAAAAATTCCTTTTTTACTGTCTCTTGGTTTTTTATCCATAATATCCGCTTCTGGCTTTTCTAATCCTAATGCAATTGCTGGAAGTGAGTCAGTTACTAGATTTATCCATAAAAGTTGAATAGCTAAGAGTGGAGATTTTAAGCCTAATACCAAACCTAAAAATATTGTTACAATTTCTCCAATATTTGTTGCTATTAAAAAATGTACTGCCTTTTTTATATTATCAAATATATTTCTTCCTTGTTTAACAGCTTCAACAATTGTAACAAAATTATCATCTGTTAAAACCATATCTGCTGCATTTTTAGCAACATCTGTACCGTTTTTTCCCATTGCAATTCCAATATCGGCATTTTTCAAGGCTGGTGCATCATTAACACCATCTCCTGTCATTGCTACCACCGCACCTGTTGACTGATATGCTTTAACTATTCTGACTTTGTGTTCTGGTGTTACTCTTGCAAAAACAGAATAGTTCATAATGTTTTTTTGTAATATGCTTTGCGGTATTTTATCTAGTTCTTCACCTGTAACTGCTAAGTCACTGCCTCTTAATATTCCTAAATCTTTTGCAATTGCTTTTGCTGTTATTATATGATCTCCTGTAATCATTACAGTTTTTATTCCTGCCTTTTTACAAGTTGCAACAGCCTCTTTCACACCTTCTCTTGGTGGATCTATCATTCCAATTAGGCCAATAAAGATTAGGTTTTTTTCTACTGTTTCTGTGTCTATTTTACTTGGTAAATTTGGTATATCTAAATATGCTATTGCTAATACTCTTAAAGCCTCGTCTGCCATTTTGTTATTTTGATTTTCTATCAGTTTAGTTTTTGAATAATCTAATGTAGTTACATTTCCATTATCATATACTTTGTTACATCTTTTTAGCAATACATCTGGTGCACCTTTTGTTATAACTCTATATCCATTTGGCATTTTATGAATTGTTGTCATCATTTTTCTACTTGAATCAAATGGAATATCTTTTACTCGTTTCATTACATTATATAACTCATTTTTGTTTTGGCCCTCATCTAAAGCTTTGCTGACAATTGCTTTTTCAGTAGGTTCCCCTGTTAGTTCCATTTTTCCATTTTCTTTTGATATTTCTACATCTGTACACATTGTAGCCATTCCCATTAGCCATTTTATGTACTCTTTATCATTAGTTTCTCCATTCATATTTGCTATTTTAGTAACTTGCATTTTATTTTGTGTTAAAGTTCCTGTTTTGTCTGAACATATAACACTACTGCTACCTAATGTTTCAACTGCTGGTAGTTTTCTAATTATACTATTTTTCTTTGCCATTTTTGTTACACCAATTGATAGCATAATTGTTACTATTGCAGGTAGTCCTTCTGGTATTGCTGCTACTGCTAAGCCTACTGAGGTCATAAACATTTCTATTGGCTCAATTTTCTTTAAAAGTCCAATTACAAATATCAATAGGCAAATTCCTAAACATGCAATTCCTAATGACTTTCCTACTTCTTCCAATTTCTTTTGAATTGGTGTTTCAGGAGCTTCATTTGTAATAATCATTTTTGCGATTTTACCTACTTTTGTATTCATACCTATATCTGTTACAATTGCTTCTCCATGTCCATTAACTACTATTGTAGTTGAAAATGCCATATTTACCATGTCTCCTAAAGCGGTTTTTTCTTTTAATATGCTGTTAGCTTCTTTTAAAACTGGTACAGTTTCACCTGTTAGACTAGACTCCTCTATTTTTAAGTTAGAACTTGAAATCAATCTGCAATCTGCTGGTACATAATTTCCCGCTTCTAATAGTACAATATCTCCCGGAACTATTTGCTCACTTTTTATTGTAGATATTTTGCCATTTCTTTTTACTCTACAAGTTGGAGCCGTCATTTTCTTAAGTGCCTCTAATGATTTTTCTGCTTTTGCTTCTTGTACTAGTCCCATAATAGCATTGAATACTACAATTGCTATTATTATAATGGAATCAAAATAATCATTGCTTCCTTCTAGTCTTGCTACCACTGCTGAAATAATCGAGGCAATTATTAATATAATTATCATAAAATCATTAAATTGTTTTATGAATTTTATAACTATACTCTCTCTCTTCTTTTCTTCTAGCTTATTCAGTCCAAACTTGTTTTGCTTGTCCTCTACTTGCTTTTCATTTAAGCCAAACTCAATATTAGTTTGCATTTGTTTTTCTACTTCTTTTGTAGACAATGTGTACCACATAATTATCCTCCTTTGTTTTAAGTTAGTTAATTATATGATGCTTGTACTCGGTTTATGAAAAAAATGTAAATACTTTTTTTGTATTTACATTTTTTTCTATAATTTTATTTACAGTCTTCCACTTTTTCTATGTTTTCTTCTAATAGCTCTGGCTTTTTTAGGTATTTGTTAAATAACTTTACAGAGTTTGCAAAATAGTATCCGTCACAAATTCTTTCATCACACACAAAGGCAAGTGATATACATTTTTCCTCTTTAAAAGTATCATCATCATATATGTAGCTTTTTTTCTTTTTCCCCATTGCTAAAAATATTCCTGTAGTTCCAAAGTCATATAAATGGTGATATATTGCATCAATTCCAAGTGATGCAACATTTGTTAAAAATGCACTTGTATGGAATGGGCTTGCTTTTATTACAGCTTTAGGTAACATTCCATGTTTATCTAAAAACATTATAGTATTTATAGCAAACTTTAAAAGAAAATTTGGTATTATTGACAATGTTGTAGCTAATATGTCTGTTTCGTTATTTTTCTTAACACTTTTATTTTCATTAATAACATTCCCTAGTTTTTCTTTTATTTCAAAAATATTTTCTTTACCGGTAAATGGTAATTTTATTGTGGTTTCTATTCCATCGTCAATTAAACTCTTTTTTATGGCTAGTGAAATAAATATTTCATTTCTAGCAAAAGTTCTTCCATTCATAACAAATCTATTAAGCCTTGGTCTTTGTGCCATAAGCCTTACTAATGCTGAATATACTATGTCCATGTATGAAATTTTAATGTTTTCTTCAGCTTTTTTATCAATATAATTATCAATTTCTTTTATAGGCATATCATAAGTATAATAAACCTGTGAGTCACTCCTTGTCCTCATTACTTGCGGAATAATCTTAAAAAATGGCGAAATATCCCTTAACTTTCTTCCGTCTGATCTGTATCCAAACATAAATGTCCTCCCTATTTTCGTTTATTATTATATACCGTAATCAGACAAATTTCAACAAATTTTTATACAGTTTTAAACTTCTTTAATTTAAATTTTACGTAAATTGATAAGAATATTTTGTATTTATTACTTCATCTGGTTTGACTGTTTGTGGTCCTTGTTTTGTATTATAACCTAAAATATCTCCTCCATTACTTATTCTACTTTCACCTATTGTTATTGTTCCAATAGTATTATATTTTGATTCAATCCATTGTCTCCATGTCATTCCCTCTTCTGCTTGATATGTGGTACTATTAATTGTGAAGCTTATTATTTTTGCCCCTTTTTCTACTCCATTCACTTGATTTTCTAGCCAACTGTCTAATTCATCTAATTGTGCTAAGTCATTTTGTGTTGCTTGGTCCATTTTATTTTGAGCATCTTTTGCTCTGTTTATTAGTCCATTTTCACTAAATATTGCATTTAAGCTTACTCCTGCAAGTATTAGTAAGACCACAATAGTTACTACTAA
>FR889082.1 GCA_000435755.1 Clostridium sp. CAG:508 | reverse complement strand
CAATGGGGCAAATAACATTAAATCAATATAAAGGAAAATGGGTTGTGCTTTTTTCTCACCCAGGAGATTTTACCCCAGTTTGCACAACTGAGATTATTGCTTTTTCAAAAGCAAATCCATATTTTGAACAATTAAATGCATGTTTGCTAGGATTAAGTGTAGATAGTAATGCATCACATTTAGCATGGATATATGATATTTATTGTAAAACAGGAATTAGAGTGCCATTTCCAATTATAACAGATAGAAATGGTGCGATTGCTCGAAAATATGGTATGATTTCTAATGATGTAAGCACAACAGAAACAGTTAGAAATGTATTTTTAATAGATGAAAAGGGAATGGTAAGACTAATACTTGTTTATCCAATGAATGTTGGTAGATGTATACCAGAAATTTTAAGAGCCTTAAATGCTTTACAAGTAGCTGATAGTAACAAAGCATCAACACCAGCAAATTGGATTCCATGCCAACCTGTAATATTACCACCACCTCAAACTTTTATGGCATTACAAGAAAGAAAAAAAGAAATTGAAAAAAATCAAAATGGAATGAATTGGTATTTGAGTTTTAAAAATCCAAAAGATTGTAAAATTACAGGAGACACGGAATGCAATAGAATAGAAGAAGACAGCAAAAAAATAAAATAAATTTTTAATAAAATTTTAAAAAATAGCCATAATAATATTGTAAAAACGGATTTAAAAAAATTCTTCAAAGTGCAAATTGTAAGAAATTTTAATAATTCGTTAAAATATTAAAGGAGGCTATTTTTTTATGGAAAAAAATCAAAAAATTAATTGTACAGTAGAAAGCTGTAAATACAACAATAAAAAGTGTCAAGAATGTGAATTAGGGCAAATAGTTGTAACGCCAATAATTGGATGTGACACAAAACAATCTGATGAATCAATGTGTAGTAGTTATAAATATGAAAACACAACAAATAATTAAAAAATTGCTTTAGCTATCTTGTTACCATTAGCATTAGCAGACTCGTATAAAGTACTAAAGGATGTGGCAAAGCGTAATAACACCAAGCAATTGTATTCGGAGTCGGATGTTGCAGAAACATTAAGACATGTATCAGCAACAGATTTTACCAAAAGCGTGGATATCAATCCAAACATCAGGCTCACGATGTTTAAGAATGGACATCTTATAGGTGCCGCTCTTATACTCATTCAAGTCCGGTATAAAGGATATCCAAACATTAATCTTTTGTTTACAGGAGATTACAACAATAAAAATATTTTCTTCAATATTCCAAAATTGCGTAAGGCAGTGAAAAGGCTACCGTTAACAATAATTCAAGAGTCCACATATGGTACAACAAATTCTGACGAAGTAACCGAATGCTTCGAAGAAAATGTCCTTAAATGTATCAGGAGTGGAGGTACAGTTGTCAACATGGCATTTTCACTTGGAAGGTTCCAAGAAATCCTATACAAACTTAAAACCATGCAAGATGAAGGAAAGCTAAGTACTGATATCCCGATTTTTGCAGATGGAACTTTAGGTTTGAGGTATACGGCTTTATTTTCAAAGGAAGAATTGGAAATAAAACCGGAAGCTGTGAATTTTTTACCTCAAAATCTTTGTTTTGTTAACAAAGAGAATAGAACGGAAATTTTGGAATCAGAAGAAAGCAAAATTATTGTAACAACCTCGGGAATGGGAACCTATGGTCCAGCTCCTCAGTATATAATCAGGTATATAAAGGATAAGAAAAGCCTTATTCAATTTACTGGTTTTACCACAGATGGAACTTTAGGCTCTAGGCTTAAAATGGCACAAGATGGAGACGTTGTTACAATAGGTGGTATGGTTGCAATCAAAAAGGCAAGAGTAGAATACACTACTGAATTTTCTGCACATGCGAAAGCTGACGAAATGATTGAGTTCTTACAACAATTTGAGGATATTAAACTTATCCTTATAAACCATGGAGAAACCTCTGTAAAAGAGGAATTTGCAAAAAGAATTCTTCAAGAGGTAAATTCGAAGAATGTAGGAATTTTGAACAGAGAATATCTGTACAGAGTTGGCCCATATGGTTTTATAAAAACCATGTCTACTAAATTCGAGTAAATCCCTAATCCTAAAAGCGACCTTTCATATTTGAAAGGTCGCTTTCTAATGTATTTATTTGTAAATTCCAATTGTTCTCATATAATTTATGTAACTATTATCAATATCAGTCCAAGTATTTATATTTGTATCTAATAGTTTAGAGTCTAGCTTTGAATTAGAATATTGTTCATAACTATTGATTATTTCGTTTTTGAAAGAAGTAGGGCATCTTCCAATAATTCTTCCAATATCATTATATTTATTCCCAAAACCACCAAAACCAAAGTCGATTATAGCAGCCACATGGCGGTTTTCATCTAATAACACATTGCTAGAATTAAGGTCACCATGAACTAAACAAATATCATCAGAATGAATAG
The DNA here is from genome assembly GCA_000435755.1 of Clostridium sp. CAG:508. Taxonomy (GTDB): domain Bacteria; phylum Bacillota; class Clostridia; order TANB77; family CAG-508; genus CAG-273. The sequence continues at coordinate 13,192 of FR889082.1, read as the reverse complement.
CTGTTGGAATCCAGAAATTCATATCATTTTTATCAACATGAACGTTTAACAATTCATCTAAAAAGTCAGTTAAATTTAAACCAATATTATTTATACTAAAAATTTTAGATTCTTTAAAATCTAAACAATGTAGTTGATACATAAATTTAGCTATTTCATCAGAAATAGTCTTAACCTCATCGGAACTTAGATCATTCATAACTTCTGCAAGCGGAATTCCAGATATTTTTTTATGAACACTAAATGGTCTATCATTGTCATAAAATAACTCTAATTTTACAGTATCAAAGTTAGTTTTACCATATATATATTTAGCAAATTCATAGTCTTTTACAATAGTTCTAGACCAAAACTCATCTCTAGGAAACCTAAAGAAAAAGTTGCCTTCGTTTGTTTCAACCTCATAAACAATATTTGTCCAACCAGTTGGGTTTTGCTTTATACTAATTATTTGTTTATCATTTAAAGTATTTTTTATTATATTTTCAAAGTCATCACTCAGTTCAAAATATGTATTATTCATAAAACCTCCATTTATTCATTTACTATTAAATTTTTAACTAAATCTAAAATCTGCTTTTCAGATTCACTATCATAATTATTATATAAAATATAATCAAATTTACCTTGGAAATCCTTATCATTCATAAATTTATTATATTGCTCATCAATTTCTTTAATTCTTTCAATTTCTTTTTCTTTAGACAAATTTCTTTGTCTGGCTTTTTGCTTAGGAACCTCCAAATCGGTAGGGAGAATATATATAGTTTTTATATCAGGTTTGATTTTTTTCCAGTCATCAATCATTGTGTAATGCATTTCAAAAACCATATTATCATTAGAGAAAATCTCATCTTTTAAATATGCATATCTACCACCAAATACTTTGAAATCATATATGATTTTATCTTGTGATTTTAACATATCTAATTCATTATCTGTTATAAAAATTCCATCAACACCATTTTTTTCACCAACTCTAATAGGTCTTGTTCTAATAGTGCTTACCTTATGGAAATTTAATTCTTCAACTAGTTTTTCTTTAAAATACGATTTGCCTATTCCTGTGACGCCAGAGAGTGCTAGTAACATTATTTATCCATCCTTTTTATAATATTTTACCAAATTGTTTACGAACACGAAGAGCCGCTTCCTTTTTTGCAATATCTTCACGTTTGTCATATAATTTTTTACCTTTTCCTATACCTAGCTCAACTTTTACAAAGTTACCAGAAAAATATAAACTAATAGGAACAAGAGAATATCCTTTTTGCTTTATTAAACCAACTAATTTAAAAATCTCACGTCTATTTAAAAGCAGTTTTCTATCTCTTAAAGGGTTCTTATTAAAAATATTGCCATGTTCATAAGGACTTATATGCATACTATATAAATAAGCTTCGCCACTTTTTATACCAGCGTAGCTATCTTTTAAGTTGACTTTTCCATTACGAATAGACTTTATCTCTGTGCCAGAAAGTACAAGACCAGCCTCTAAAGTATCTATTATTTCATAATTGTGTTTTGCCACAGGATTTGTAGCAATTATTTTTTTTGACATATGTATAACTCCTTATTTTTATGTAATAAATATTATAACATGTATGTCAAGAAAAAGGAAGGCATACATGTTATAAATTTACTTATTCGTTATCATCATTATGATATGTTGTTGTATTTTTATTTTGATTTGCATAGAAAAGAACTAAAGCAACTATTACAATGGCAACTATAGCAATAATTAACCAGCTCCAAACAGTATTAGATACATTTCCTAATAATCCGTTATCTGTTGTAGTTGCAGTTCTTGTAGCAGTGTAATTATTAGTAGTTCTACCCATATCATTCATTCCATTTTTTACATCATTTCCAACATCTTTTGCACCATTTTTAACTGTATTCATCCCATCTTTAACGCCATTAACAATACCTTTTCCAGCATCTTCTATAACGTTTTCAGCTCCACCAACAACATTTCTAACATCATTTACAGCATTAGTGGTAGCAAATGTATAAGATACAGCAAAAAGAGACAAAATAGCTAATAAAGTAGCAACTATAAAAAATTTATTTTTCATATGATGAGAACCTCCTTTTTAAAAAAATTAAGCTCAAAAAATTGCTCAATATTAGTATTTATAATTTGATATAAAATATTCTAATAAATAATGGAAAGAAAAAAAGTGGTTTAAAAAACCACTTTTGAATTATCCTCTTAATCTTATTAAAATTGCAATTGCGAGTAATATTAAAATAACACCAACTGTAATTAACAAAATATTTATAATATTTGTAATTCCTAATTCAGTTTCAGCACTGGTTGATACTCCACTTGGTTGCAAAGTCTCGGCTGGAGTAGAAGGAGTTGTAATACTATTATCAACGACATTATTAACTGTATTACTTGTATTTTCAATTGAATTTTCTACATTATTTGCTGTTTGTTCGTTGTTTACTGTTTCAACGTTATTGGTCATTTGCTCATTATTTTCTGAAGTGATTCCGGGTAAATTTAAGTCGATATTAGTTGCATACACATAAGAACCACAAAAAGCAAAAGCAAGTATTAATATAAAAGATATCTTAAAAATTTTTTTATTCATAATAAACCTCCTAAAAATAACGAATGTTATCTTTTTTCATTTTGTACTATATAATAATACACAAATAAAAGAAAAAAGTCTAGATATTTTCAAAAAAAACTTAAAAAATAAATAAATATATGATATAATTTAGACCTAAAGTTACTAAAGAAGGCAATATTGAAAGTGATTTATGGAGAAAAGTAATGATAGTAAAAGATATAATCTATGGAAATATTGAATTAAATGGAATTTATGAAGAAATCGTAAATTGTGATGAATTTAAAAGACTTGCTGATATAACTCAAACATCAATGGCTAGTTTAGAATATCCTGCATTAGAGCAAGAAACTAGATATGAACATAGTATAGGTGTATATTACTTGATGAGCAGAACACTAAATGAATTAGAAAGAAAATTAGGCAAACAGGGAGTATATTTTAATAAAAATGAAAAAGATATGGCAAAACTTGCTGCTTTACTTCATGATATTGGACATGGAGTGAATTCACATCTTCTTGAAAAAGTAACTGGGCTTTCACACGAGGCAAGAGGTATTGATATAATAAGAGATCCGAATACAAAAATACATCAAATTATAGAACAAAAATATGGACATGATTTTATTGAACAATTAGTAGAATTTATGGAAGTAATTTATGGTAAAGGGGAAATAAAAGAAACCTTACAAATAAATGAAGATAATACCATTTCACTAAAAGGTGTACTTGCGGCGTTAATATCACACAATAATGATATTGATAGAATGGATTATTTAATGAGAGAATCTACATATACAGGTTTAGGAACTTTTACAAACTATGAAGAACTTATAAAAAGTCTTGAATGTGTTTTAATAGGAGATGAAGTACTATTAGCTATTCCAGAAGATAAAATGTACTTGCAAGAGTCAAATATATTTGAAAGAGTACGAAACTATATGAATATATACTATTGCGATATGGACTCTGTTGGAAACTATTTATTTGAACAACTAATTGATGAACTGAGACAACATCCGGATGAGGTACCTCAAGATGTTCCAGAAGCAATAAGAAAATTTTTAACACAGAAAAGAATGAGTTTAACAAATCAAGAATATATGCAATTAACAAATACTCCATTCAATTCAGCTTTAGAAAAAATAAAAGAATCAACTCAAAATGATAAACTTAGATACTTATGCGATTATAAGCAAAATGCAAAAAAAGATTATCATATTTTGCCATCAGAAAAAGATGAAGATTATATAAGAAAATTACTAGGTAGAGTTGTTATAGGATTTCCAAAGAACTCAAAGTGTATATTTAAAACTACTAAAACTATTAAACCATATAAAAAAACAAAGTTTGGAAGTAATAATGTAATTACTAAAGCTGGAATCAAAAAGTTTGAAGAACTACAACATGCAATTAGTTTGGAACCAAGCGTGAAGACTACTATGGCAATTAATCCAGAACTACTTAGACTGGAGCTAGGAATGGAAAAAAATGAATTTGAAGAAAAATATGGAGAAGCAATTAAAGAAGTTGTAGAGAGTCAAGCAAAACCAGTACAGGAGTTTGAAAGAAAATATATAATTCCACTTTTGGACAAAGAGGCAATTGATTTAAATATAACACAACCTGCACCGTTTAAAGGAATAAGTCAAATATTAACAGAACATTATGAACAAAAAGATAGTGTACAGTATTTTTCGACAGATACATATTATGATACAAAGAAATTTGATTTGTTAAAAAAAGGTGCTTCGCTTAGAATTAGAGAAGGTAATAAATTTTATAAAGCTAAAGAAAGTCAAGAATATAAAAGAAAAAGAATTACATATAAAACAAGAACAGATGATGTACAAGATTCTTATGTTACAAAGAACAAATCAGAGGAAATAGGTGACTCAACAGATATAAAAGATTATGACGAATTTCTGGATAGAAATAATATTTCAAAAGATTTAAAAGAAGTACTAAAAGTTAATAATATGAGAAGATTGATAACTGTTTTAGTGAATGGACAAGAAATTGATGTGTCATTAAATTTAGGCTCATATACTAATTGTATTTCAGGAAAAACTGGTGAATTATGTACAATAGAAATTAGACCAAGAGAAAATCAAATTACAGGTAGATTAGGAATATTAGCTGTAAAAAAAGTATTAGAACAGGGCTTTAAAGGTCTTGATAAAATGGCATCAAATAGTGACATATATAGAATTGGAATGGAAGATCAACTAAAACAGAAAACTTCAAAACCAATAGGCGACGAAGAAAGATAAAAAAGTTGAAAATTCTATTGAATAAAACGAATACTTAATATAAAATAATAATAAATACAAAAGAGGAGAAAAGAATAGATGAAAAATGTAAAATTAGATTTAAGTTATAGTAATATAAAACAAGAAGATATTATGAAATATTCTAATCAAGTGGAGAATATTCATAATGAACTACATGAGAAATCAAAAGATGAAAATGAATTTTTAGGTTGGTTAGATTTACCAACTGATTATGATAAAAAAGAAGTTGAAAAAATAAAAAAGTGTGCAAAAAAAATACAAAAAGATTCTGAAATACTTGTTGTAATAGGAATTGGTGGTTCTTATTTAGGAGCAAGAGCTGTAATTGAAGCACTAACATCTACATTCTATAACTTACTATCAAAAGAACAAAGAAAAACTCCTCAAATATTATATGCAGGTAATAATTTAAACCCTAACTATTTAAATGATTTAATTGATTTGATTGGAAATAGAGATTTATCTGTAAATGTAATATCAAAATCAGGAACTACAACAGAACCAGCAATTGCATTTAGAATTTTTAGAGAATTACTAGAAAACAAGTATGGACTAGAAGAAGCAAAAAAACGAATTTATATTACAACAGATAGGGAAAAAGGAGCATTAAAACAGATAGCAGAGGAAGAAGGCTATACTACATTTGTTATTCCAAACAATATTGGAGGCAGATATTCTGTATTGACAGCTGTAGGACTATTACCAATAGCAACAGCAGGGATAAATATAGATAAATTATTAGACGGAGCAAGAATTGCACAAGAAAAATATTTAGACAAAAGCTTAAAATACAATGACTGCTATAAATATGCTGTTGTAAGAAATATATTGTACAAAAATGAAAAGAACATAGAGATACTTGTAAGTTATGAACCTAAACTACACTATATAACAGAGTGGTGGAAACAACTTTTTGGAGAAAGCGAAGGAAAAGATTTAAAAGGAATATATCCAACAGGTGCAGAATTTACAACAGATTTACATTCTCTAGGACAATACATACAAGAAGGTAGAAGAAATCTATTTGAGACTGTAATTAATATAAAAGAAGCTGATTCAAATGTATTTATAAATCAAGATGAAGAGAACTTAGATGAATTAAATTATTTAACAGGAAAAGGTCTAGATGAAATAAATAGAAAAGCTATGGAAGGAACAATAGAAGCTCATATTGAAGGTGAAGTTCCAAACATAATACTAACTATGGACAACTTAAATGAATATACATTAGGACATTTGATATATTTCTTTGAACTTGCATGTGCAATGTCGGGTAAACTACTAGGAGTTAATCCATTTAATCAACCAGGAGTTGAAAAGTATAAAAAAAATATGTTTAGTCTTTTAGGAAAACCTGGTTATGAAGAAAAAGGAGAAGAAAAGAAAGAAGCTTTGGAAAAACTTAAAAAAGGTAGAAGAAAGAAAAAGACTGAATAATAGTTAAAAAATTTAGAAAAAATACTAAAAATCAAAAAAATATGTTGACATAGAATAATGTAATGTGCTACAATATTCTATGTCAATGATATTAAAAATATGCGGATGTGGCGGAACTGGCAGACGCGCTGGTCTTAGGAACCAGTACCAACGGTGTGGAGGTTCGAGTCCTCTCATCCGCACCATAAAAAAGAGCTTTCAAACGAAAGCTCTTTTTTACTTATGAATTACTAATCAAGTAGTTATTTTTTTTATAAAAATAGTTGAAATTTACATAAAATTGTGTTATAATATATTTGTTGTTCGAAAGAACAATTATATATCCTCAGCAAAAATTTATTTTTAGGAGGAAAACAGTATGAATAGAGAGGCTCTTCCCACCAAGCTGAATCTCGGAACTATGGGATTCAAACATCCGGCTGACCGGAGCGAGTTCCTGAAGGCTTTGAAAAAAAGCCACTTCAAGTGGATTCGTGATGAGCTCGAAAATATCGAAAAGAGAAACGTTCGATATGCGGCTCTGACCATCGATCTGAACGACCCCCCCTTCGAGAAAAATACTTCTTTCAGGGGAAATGTCGAAAGACTGATGGAAACACTGGCAGAGGCTGCAGACGCAGAAGTAAGAAAATCTGTCGTCCACAGTATTTATGCCAACTGCAAAGCGCTGAACATTTTGCTCAATGATGAGGAGGAGAGCATTCGGGAAATCGCAAAAAAGCGGCTTTCCGGACTCACAAATGAAGTGTGAGTCTCAAAAAAGCGGTAGAATTTCTACCGCTTTTTTATTGACAAAAACAATTTTTGAATGTATAATTGATACAGTTTTTATATATAAAAGTCTTCGATATATGATGAAGAAGTTATCTAAGTAGTTATTTAGAGTTCTATACAGGGAGTTATGGTCAACAGACTGAGAGCCATACTAGAGAAGCTATATAATGAATTTCAATAATGGAGTCAATATCGTTAAGAAAATTATTTTAATAAGTGCTAAGAAATTAGAAAAAAGGTGGTACCGCGGATTAAAAGATTCGTCCTTTAGTTTGGTATCACTATTTTTGTTTTTTAGGGAAAGGAAATGCTATTATGGAAGAAAAGTTAGAAAAAATCAAAAATAATGGAATTGAAAAACTAGAAAATGCAAAGACAGTAGAAGAATTACAAAATATTGCAAAAGAACTAACTGGTAAAAAAAGTGAGTTAGGCGAAGTTTTAAAATCTATAAGTACATTATCTAATGAAGAAAAAAAGGTTGTTGGAATGAAAACAACTGAAATTAAACAATTATTTGGAGATAAAATAAAACAAAAAGAAGATGAACTTATAAGTGCTAAAAGTGTTGTAGATAAACCTTTAGACCTTACATTACCAGGAACAGCTATAAGTAAAGGAGCATTACATCCTATTACTCAAATGTGCTACGACCTAAATGAAGCCTTTTTATCATTAGGTTTTGAAGTGTATAGTGAAGATGATATTAGTAGTGAAAAATATGCTTTTGATAACTTAAATTTCCCTGCTGACCATCCAGCACGCCAATCTATGGATACGTTCTGGTTAGATGGAACAGAGGAAAAATTAGGAAATGAGCGTTTATGTTTAAGACCTCATTTAACAGGTGGATCAGTTAGATATTTATTAAAACATGGTGCTCCTGCAAGATTCGTTTACCCAGGTAGAGTATATAGAAATGAAAATACTGATGCAAGACATGAAAGAGCGTTCTTCCAATATGAAGCTCTTATAGTTGATAAAAATATTTCATTCTCATCTGGAATGGTAATGATTCAAACTATTCTTGAAAAAGTATTTGGTAGAAAAATCAATGTACGTATGAGAGAAGGGTTCTTTCCATTTACTGAACCAGGTTATGAAATAGATATGGAATGTTTAGTATGTGGTGGAAAAGGTTGTAGCGTATGTAACCACAATGGATGGATTGAAGTAATGCCAGGTGGTGTAATTCACCCTAATGTTTTAAAATCTGCTGGGCTTGATCCAGAAGAATGGACCGGATTCTATATTAACATTGGATTAGACAGATTAGTTATGATGCGTTATGGAGTGGATGATGTAAGATTATTCCATAGTGCAGATTTAAGATTTTTAGAGCAATTTAAATAAGGAGGTAAACAAAATGAAAGTATCATTAAATTGGGTTAAAAAATATGTTGATTTACCAAAAGAAATAACAAATAAACAAATAGCTTATGATTTAACATTAAGAACAGTTGAAGTAGAGTCTGTTGAAAATACTAGTGATAAATTTCACGACATAGTGGTAGGAAAAATATTAGAAGTAAAAGAACATCCTAATGCAGACTCATTAAGAATATGTATGGTAGATATAGGTGAAACAGAGCCAGTACAAATTGTATGTGGTGGATCAAACTTGTATGTAGGTGAATATGTAGTTATATCTAAACCAGGTGCTGAAGTATATTGGCATGGAGAACCAGATTTAGTTAAAATAAAGAAAACAAATATGCGTGGCGAATCATCTTATGGTATGATTTGTGGAGCAGAAGAAGTATATTTAGAGAACATTTTTCCAGCTAAAAATGAAACAGAAATAGTTGACTTAAAAGGTATTGAATGTAAACCAGGTCAAAATATAGCTGAATTGATATGCATGGATGATGTTGTACTTGAAATAGATAATAAATCATTAACAAACAGACCAGATTTATGGGGACATTATGGAATAGCAAGAGAGCTATCAGCAATTTATAATGTACCTTTAAAAGAATTACCAAGTATAGAAATTGACAAAAATCTTCCAAAATACAATGTTGAAATACAAGTACCTGAAAAATGTAATAGATATGCTGCAATTGAAATAGAAAATGTATATGATAAAGAATCTCCAATGTGGATGAAAGCAGCTTTAATAAATGCAGGTATGAGACCAATAAGTGCTATTGTAGATATTACAAATTATGTTATGATGGCTGTAGGTCAACCTTTACATGCTTTTGATAGAACACATGTAAATGGTGAAAAAATAATTGTTAGAAATGCTAAAAAAGATGAAGAATTATTACTTCTTGATAATAATACAATTAGCCTAACCGAAGATGATTTAGTAATATGTGATGACACAGATGCAATGGCATTAGCAGGAATACGTGGAGGTAAAAAAGATTCAATTCTTCCAGAAACAACAGGAGTTGTTGTAGAAGTTGCTAACTTCATAGCTTCTACAATTAGAAAAACAGGAAAAAGATTTGATGAAAAAACAGATGCTTCTATAAGATATGAAAAAAATCTTGATACTGAAAGAGTTAGCCAAGGAATTGCATTAGCATTGCAATTATTTAAAGAAATATTCCCAGAAAGCAAAGTTGTAGCATTCAATGATGTTTATCCAATAAAAACACAAAGGGAAGTAATAGATGTATCAGAAGAATTCCTTAATGTGAGATTAGGAAAGGTTTTACCTAGAGAAACAATTGAAAAAGTATTAAAAGCTTTAGGATATGATGTAGAATATAAAGATAAAGTTTACCATGTTGTTGTTCCAGTGTGGCGTTCAACAGGAGATGTATCTTTAAAAGATGATGTAATGGGAGATATAGCTAGATTACTAAGTTTTGAAAGTTTTGAAGCTAAACCACTAACTATTAAATTTGAACATGCTGTTTTACAAAACAAAGTATTATTAGAGCAAAGATTAAAACAATATTTAGCTTTTAGATGTGGATTTAATGAAATATTTACATATCCTTGGATAGACGAAAAATATATAGATGCAGCTGGAGTGGATAAAGAAAATTCAGTTAAACTAGCCACACCTCCATCACCAAGTGAAGCATATTTAAGAATTTCACTTATACCAGGAATGTTAGAGGCAATTTCTAAAAACTTAAGATACTTTGATGAATTCAAACTATTTGAAGTTGCCCAAGCATTTGAAAAAGGTGAATATCATGAATCATCAGAAGATGAGACATTACCAGTTCATAAAAAATTATTGACAGCAAGTATTGTTGGAAAAGATGCTAGTAAGCTATTTTACGAATTAAAAGGTGTAATAGAAAATATGTCTGAATACTGCCACATGGAAAAAATAACTTTGAAACAAGGTGAAAAACCTTCTTGGGCAGATGTAAATGTATATCTAGATATTATGTTAGATAACAAAGTAATAGGTAAATTAGGATTATTATCAATAAAAACTATGAACTCTGCTAAAATAAAAAGAGCTAATGTTGCAATTTTTGAATTAAATGTTGACGAATTAGTACCTTTTGCTTCTAGAGATAATAAGTTTGTTCATATTCCTTTATTACCATTAGTTGAAAAAGATTTATCAATTTTAGTTGACGAATCTGTAACATGGGAAGAAATTTCTGGTTCAATTAAAGGCAAATTAAAAGATGTAAAATTTGTTGAGGAATATAGAGGCAACCAAGTTCCAGAAGGTAAAAAATCAATAATGTTAAGAATTGTAATTGATAATGGTAATACAACTATGACATCAGAAGAAATAAATGCTAAAATGGAAAGCATATTAAAAACTCTTAATAAGAGATGTGGAGCAGTTCTAAGAGAAGAATAGTTAAAAAGTGATAGAGCAATCTATCGCTTTTTCTAATTTTATGATATAATCTGTAAGAAGATGAAAGGAGATAAATTTTATGAAAATAATACTAGCATCAGCTTCACCAAGAAGAAAAGAGTTATTAGGATATATCACAAAAGATTTTGAAGTAATTGTAAGCAATGCAGATGAAAGCTTTGCAGAAGGCTTAACAATTCAAGAACAATCAAAAAGAATAGCTTATTTAAAAGCAAAAGAAGTATTTGATAAAACTACAGGAGACAGAATTGTAATAGGCTCAGATACTTTAGTATTAAAAAACGGCAAACATTATGGAAAGCCAAAAGACAAACAAGAAGCTTTTAAAATGATTTCAGAATTACAAAATGATGTACATGAAGTAATTACAAGTTTATGTGTAATAATTGAAAAAGATGGTAAAAAAGATGTTATTACAGATTATGATATAACAAGAGTATATTTATCTGAAATAGATGAAAGAGAAATAAACGAGTGGATTGAATCAGGAGAAGCAATGGACAAGGCAGGAGCTTATGCAATACAAGGACAATTTTCTAAGTTTATAGTTAAATTTGAAGGAAGTTATAATTCAGTTGTTGGGCTACCAGTACAGAAGTTGTATCAAATTATTAAAAAATATATAGAAGTTGAAAAATAATTAGAATAATTCTTTTCCAACTTAATCTAACATTCAATGGAGGAATGAAAAAAAGTGGAAATACCAGTAAAGAAAAATGAAGAATATATTGTAGATATTATAGATAACGGTTATGAAGGAGAAGGCATAGCTAAAATAAATGACTATATAATATTTATACCACAAGCAATAAAAGGTGAAAAATGTAAAATACTAATATTAAAAACTACTGCATCTCATGGATTTGGTAAAATATTAGAGATATTAGAAACCGCTTCAAGCAGAGAAAAAGTAGATTGTAGCACATATACAAGATGTGGAGGATGCAATTTAAGACATATAAGTTATCAAACAACATTAAGGATGAAACAGGAAGTAGTTCAAAATTTAGCAAATAAAACATTGAAACAAAAAATTGCAGTACAAAATACAATAGGAATGAAAAATCCGTACAACTATAGAAACAAAGCACAATACCCATTAGGCTATGCCAAAAACGGAGAAGTAGTTACAGGAATATTTGCGGCTAGAACACATGAAGTAATTCCAATGAAAGAATGTAAAATTCAAAACCCTATATCAGAACAAATTGCAACAACAATTGTAGAATTCTTAAACCAAAACAAAATATCTGTATATAACGAAAAGACAGGAAAAGGTTTGTTTAGACATATTGTAATAAAAGTTGGTATAAAAACTAAAGAGATAATGTGCGTATTAGTTATAAATGGAGAAAATATACCAAAAGAAAAAGAATTAGTAGAATGTATAATAGATGGTTTAAAACAAAGTGAATTCAAACTAAAAACAGTTGTAAAAAATATAAATACTAAAAACACAAATGTAATACTAGGAAATAAAAATATTACCATATATGGTGATGGCTATATTTATGACAAACTAGGAGATTATACATTCAAAATTTCGCCAATGTCATTTTATCAAACTAATCCTGTACAAACAGAAGTTTTGTACAACAAAGCAATTGAGGGAGCAAACTTAAAAGCAGATGATATTTTACTTGATCTATATTGTGGAATAGGAACAATAGGAATATATGCTTCAAAGTTTGTAAAAAAGGTATATGGAATTGAAATTGTAGAACAAGCAATTGAAGACGCAAAAGAAAATGCAAAAATAAATAATATAGAAAATATAGAATTTACTTGTGGAGATGTAGAAAAAGTTTTGGAAAACTTATTACATGAAAAACATATAACTCCAAATGTTGTATTTGTAGATCCACCAAGAAGAGGTTTAGATGATACTACAATAAATAACATATTAAAATTAAGCCCAGAAAAATTAGTATATATAAGTTGCAATCCAGCAACAATGGTAAGAGATTTATCAAAACTAGAAGAAAAATACAACATAAAAGAAATACAACCAGTAGACATGTTCCCTTTCACGTCGCATGTTGAGTGTGTTTCAGTAATACATCGAAGAAGCTTTGAAAAATAAAGCTTTTTGTTTTTAGACGAAACTAAAATGGACGAATTATATTTAATCATCCTTTTTCTAAAATTTAAGTGTAGAATTGCTACAACCTTTAATAAATGGAGATAGAACAGCTGATATGACTGATATAATAACAAATGTAATCGGTGGAATTATTGGATATGTGATATATTTGATTTTTAGACCATTATTAATTAAAATATTAAAATATATA
>FR889081.1:24465-82547 GCA_000435755.1 Clostridium sp. CAG:508 | reverse complement strand
GCAAAAAGCTGCATCAGAAATAGTGCAGTTTTTTATTCTTTTAACAAATTTCTAATTAATTCATACAAATAAGGTTTAAATTCTTCAATTGGGAGAGGTTCGTTATATAAAATAGAATTAAAACAAGTTGAGCTAACTAACTCTATAATCATATATAATGTTACTTCAGGATTTTTAAGCTTAATATTATGTTCTTTAACACCATTTAAAAATAAATAAACAAGACCTTCCTCAGAATTTTTATTTTTTTCATATAAATTTAATACAGTTTGGCTATAAACTCCCCATGATAAATTTTTAGATATGAATTTCAAAAGTAAAGGAGTTTTGGCAAGTTTATCAATAATGTAATTTATAACAAAAATCATTTGATCTGCAAAATTTTCTATATAAGTGCTTTTTACAGCATTTATTGCTTCAGAAAATAATGACATAGATTTTCTTGCGATTAAAACATCTCTTAATTCATATTTATCTTTAAAATATAAATAAAAAGTACCTTTTGCGACATCTGCATTATCAACAATGTCTTGAATAGAAGTATCTTTAAAACCTTTTTCGGTAAAAAGTTTGAATCCTACGTCTAATAATCTTTCTTCTTTATCATTTTTTTCTTTCATAATCTTGCCTCCAATACAATATAATTATTACATAAAAATGACGCATAGTCAATAGAAATAAATAAAAAAGTAATAGTAAATTGTTCTTTGAGATCAGTAAATAATGCTAAAAATTACAACAAATATCGATTTGCTAAAAAATTTTCATAAAAACTATTGACTAATGGTCAGAAAAGTAGTATATTATGAAAAGTGACTAATGGTCATAAAAATAAGGAGGCAGAAAAATGGAAAAGTTTGGACAGTTTATATGTAAACACAAAGTAGCTATTCTAATAATATCTTTGTTACTTTTAATTCCATCAATTATTGGATATAAAGCAACAAGAGTAAACTATGACATACTAGTATATTTGCCTGACAACATCGAAACTATAAAAGGTGAAAATATATTAGCAGATGACTTTGACATGGGAGCGTTTTCAGTAGTAATACTAGAAAATATGCAGTCAAAAGATATTATAGAATTAGAAAAACAATTTAGAGAAGTAGGAAATGTAGAAAAAGTAGTTGGACTAACAGACATTATAGGAACCGACGTACCGCTAGAAATGTTACCTGATGAAATTAAAGACAAATTATATAAGGACAACACAACGCCAGTATTAGTAACATTTAAAGATGGAATTTCAGAAGATACAACAATGGAAACAGTTGAAAAACTTAGAGAAATATCAAATGAAAATTGCAAAATAAGTGGTATGACTGCAACGGTACTAGACACTAGAAATCTATCGGATTCAGAAGTAATAATATATGTAATGATTGCAGTAGCTTTATGTTTGATAATATTGCAATTAGCATTAGATTCATATTTGGCACCAGTACTAATGCTATTAAACATAGGAATGGCAGTATTATACAACATGGGCACAAATGCCTTTTTAGGTCAAACATCATATATAACAAAAGCAATAAGTGCTGTATTGCAACTTGGTGTAACAATGGATTTTGCAATATTCTTATACCACAGTTATAAAGCAGAAAAAGAAAAAGTTTCGAATAATGATGAAGCAATGGCAACTGCAATAGCAAAAACATTAGTATCAGTACTAGGAAGTTCATTAACAACAATAGCTGGATTCTTAGCATTATGTAGTATGAACTTAACATTAGGAAAAGATATTGGTTTAGTAATGGCAAAAGGTGTTTTAATTGGTGTAATAACAGCAGTTACAACATTACCAGCAATGTTACTTGTATTTGATAAATGGGTAGAAAAAACAAAACACAAAGAAATATTACCAAGATTTGAAAAAGTTAAAAACTTCAATTTAAAACATTACAAAGCAATTTTAGTTGCATTTATAGTAATTTTACCATTTGCAGTATATGGATATACACATACAGAAAATTACTATAACCTAAGCAAATCTTTACCAGATACTTTAAATAGTATACAAGCAAACAATGAATTAAAAGATAAATTTGATATGGTTTCAACAGAATTATTACTAGTAGATAAAAATATGCCGGACTATAAATTAAATGAAATGTTAGATAAAATAGAAAGCTTAGATGGAATTGAATGGACATTAAGTTATTCTAAAATTTCAAAAGAAGTAAATATACCAAAAGAAATGCTACCAGAAGATATAACATCAATATTTGAAAGTGATAAATATCAAATGGTAATTATAAATTCAAAATATGAAATTGCAACAAATGAATTAAATAGCCAAATAGAAGAAGTAAATAAAATAATAAAAGAATATGACGATACAGCAATACTTGCTGGAGAAGGACCATTAATGAAAGACTTGGTTGAAATAAGTGACCATGATTTCAACAGTGTAAATACAGTTTCAATTGCAATTATACTTGTAATAATGGTATTTGTTCTAAAATCAGTAAGTTTGCCAATAATATTAATTGCTGCAATAGAATTTGCAATATTTATCAATATGGGAATACCTGCATATACAGGAACAGTAATACCATTTATAGCGTCAATAGTAATTGGTACAATTCAATTAGGTGCAACAATAGATTATGCAATTTTAATTACAACAAAATATAAAACAGCAAGAATAGAAGGAAAAGACAAACATCAAGCTATAGATGAAGCTTTAGGAACATCAATTCAATCAATAATTGTTAGTGCATTATGTTTCTTTGGAGCAACATTTGGAGTTGGTATGTATTCAAAAATTGAAATGATTGGTTCTTTATGTAGCTTAATGGCAAGAGGCGCAATCATTAGCATGGTTACTGTATTGACAGTTTTACCAGCATTCTTAATTGTATTTGATAAAATAATTTGCAAAACAACTGCCAATATGCGTAGATTAAGCAATTAATATTCTAAAATAAAAAAGGAGAGGATAAAAAATGAAAAGTAAAAAAATAATTGGAAGCATATTATTATGTACAATGCTAGGTTATGCAACTCCAGTATTTGCTGTAACAAAAGAAGAAACAGTATATTCAAAACTTAACAATAGTGGAACACAATATGAAACAATAGTAAATGAACATATAAAAAATGATGAATTATTAAAAACAATAGATGACATATCAAACTTATTAGACATAACAAACGTAGGTGGAAACGAAACATTTGAGAAAAAAGAAAACAAAATAATATGGAATGCTGATGAAAAAGATATATATTATCAAGGAAAAACAGAAAAGAAATTACCGATTGAAACATCTATTAAATATGAATTGGACGGAAAAGAAATGTCAGCAGAAGAAATAGTTGGCAAAAAAGGAAAAGTGAAAATTACAATAACATACAAAAACAATGAAACTCACAATGTAAATATAAATGGAACAACTGAAAAAATGTACACACCATTTATAGTAATAACAGGAACAACACTTGATACTAAAACAAACAAAAATATTAAATTAACTCAAGGAAAAGTAGTTGAAAAAGGAGAAAAAACTATACTACTTGGAGTCGCATTCCCAGGATTAAAAGAAAGCTTAAAAACAAATGAAATTGATATACCAAACAAAGTAGAAATATCAATGGAAACAGAAAAATTTGAACTAGAGAATATGATTACATATATAACACCAAGAGTATTAGAAGAAAATGAATCAAAAATAGCAGATAAACTAAATGAGTTGTATTCATCAATGAATGATATGAAATCAGCTAGTGAAAAGCTTGAAAAAGGAGCAAATACATTACAAGAAGGAACAAGTCAATATGCAGAAAAATCTCAAGAATTTACAGACTATATGAATGAATTAACACAAGGAACACAAGACACAAGAGAAGGAGCAAGCAAAGTGGCTGATGGTGTAAATTCATTAGCAACAAAATCAAGTGCTTTAATTCCAGGAGTAAGCAAATTATCAGATGGTGCAAAAACTTTAAAAGAAAAAGTAGAATATATGGCAGAATCAAGCCAAGCATTAGCAGCTGGAGCGACATCAATAAACATAGGAATTATAAATACAAGTAAGGCGATAGATGCAATGAATGCCAGGTTATCAACTGTTGATGTAAAAACCAAAACAGCAGAGTTAACAAAACTTGTAGACGCAGATAAAAAATTAAAAGCAAACTTAGAAACTATGCAAACTGCATTAACAGCTCAAAAAAACAGTGCAACAGATGAACAATTAAAAGCAACATTAACACAACAAATAGAAATGAATAAACAAACTATTGCATTATTAGAACAAAATATATCAGCAAATGAACAATCAATAGAATTACTAAAATCAGTAGGTACAGCTCAAACAACTGTGGCATCTATTAAAGAAGGACTAGACGGAAAAGGAACTAAAGAAGATCCCGGATTAAAAGTAGGAGCAAATTCTTTAGATAAAAACTTAACAGCATTAGCTAAAGGCTTAGATGCAATGAATACAAAATCAGATGAATTAGTTGCAGGAACAAGTGAATTATCAACAAAATCAGCAGCATTAATTGAAGGAATAAGTACATTAAAAACAGGTGCAAATAAATTAAATGCCGGAACAAACACTCTTAATGCAAGTGTAAAAGAATTATATTCAGCAAGTGAACAATTAACTGAAAAATCAGGTGATATTGCTGAGGGTGCAAAAGCACTATCAGAAGGAATAAAAGAGTTTAACACAAAAGCAATTAACAAGCTATATTCTACAGTAAATGGAGACATTCATAACCTTACAAGTAGAATTGATGCACTAGAAAAATTATCAAAAGAATATATGAATTTCGCAGAAATGGATGAAGAAATGAATGGAAATGTTAAATTCATTTTAATTACCGATCCATTAAAACAAAATGAGGAAAAAACTAATAATTAGTCTTGAAAAATATTAAATTTAATGATAAATATAATAATATAAATAAAAATGAAAGGAGCAACAAATATGGAATATCTTGAAAAAATATTTAAAAGAACAGGATGGACATCTTTGTTAACATCATTAGTATTTGCAATTCTTGGAATACTTTTAATTACAAACCCAGAGGGAAGCACAAAGGTAGTATCGTTGATTGTAGGAATACTTTTCATTATAGTAGGACTATACAAATTAGTAGATTATTGCCTAACAAGAGGAAAATATAACTTTTACAATTATGACATAGCATATGGAATTATAGCTATCATCCTTGGAATTATAACAATAGTTTACAAAAGCCAAATTGAAACAATATTCAGAGTTTTAATAGGAATTTGGATAGTTTACACAGGAATAATAAGATTAAGCTTGTCATTTAAATTAAAACTAGTAGAATCACCAACTTGGATATGCAGTTTATTAATTTCTATTGTAATGATAGTATGTGGGCTATATACAATATTTGTATCAAATGCCATAGTTGTGACAATAGGAATTGTAATTCTAATTTACTCAATATTAGATATGATAGAAGACATTATATTCTTATCTAACATAAAAAAACTAGAAAAATAACTATAACAAAAAGACAATGACATAAAATACCGTTAAAATATAATAAAAACAATATTAAAAAATTAAAAAATAAAAAAACTCGTTTTTTCAAAAAACGAGTTTTTTTAGAATAAAATTATAATAGAAAAACATACAAAAGTATTGATAAAAACTGGAAAACACAAAAATATACATTTAATAATAAAATAAAAAATGAAAAATATGCAAAAAATCATTTTTAAAAAACTTTAAAAAATAAAACAAAAATATTTTTACCATTTTTTTGAAAGAATTGAAGCGAAATTTACTGAAATATCAAGCAAAATCAATGTGGATACAATTTATAAAATGCTAAAAATGTTTAGAAATAAGCGATTTTTAAACAAATGTAATAAAATTGTAATAATAATTGCTATAAAAAATAAAAACGTGTAAAACAGACAAAAAATTACAAACAAATTGACTGAAAGACACAAATAAGACTAATTGACAAAAACGCATAACACCATATATATCAAGCAAAACACAGAACGGTTACATAAACTGTAACTGCTTGACATTATCTTTTGAGTGATATAAGATAATGTCAAACAAAAGAAAAGATATTGTTTAGAGATTATAAAAATATCTAAACTATTATAAGCTATAAGATACATATAGGGGGAAATAAAAATGCAAGTAGTGAAAAGAGATGGGAAATTAGTAGATTTTGATCAATCAAAAATCAGAGTAGCAATTGAAAAAGCTAACAGAGAAGTGAGACCAAGAGAAAGAGCAACTAAAGAGGAAATAAATCAAATAATTGATTATGTTGAAGATTTAGATAAAAAAAGAATTTTGGTAGAAGATATTCAAGATATTATAGAAGAGCAATTGATGTCTTTTGGAAAATATCTACTAGCTAAAAAATATATTACATATCGTTATACCAGAGAATTAGTAAGAAAAGCAAACACGACAGATCAATCAATTAAGGAATTAATTGATGGTGAAAGTGATTATTGGAACAATGAAAATTCAAATAAAAATGCAAGAGTTGTTACAACTCAAAGAGACTACTTAGCAGGAATTACTAGTACAGATATTACTAGAAGATTTTTACTACCAGAGGATGTAGTGAAAGCTCACGACGAAGGAATTATCCACTTCCATGATGCAGATTACTTTGCACAAAATGCATTAACTAACTGTGAATTAATAAACTTAGAAGATATGCTACAAAATGGAACAATAATGAATGGTGTTATGATTGAAAAACCACATAGATTTTTAACAGCTATGACAATTGCTACACAAATTATATTAGGTGTTACATCATCTACTTATGGTGGAGCAACAGTATCATTAACACACTTAGCACCATTTGTAAAAAGCAGTTATGATAGATATTATAAAAAATACAAAAAAAGAGGCTTAAGCGAAGCACAATGTAAAGAATATGCTGAACAAGATACTAAAAAAGAGGTATCTGACGGTGTTCAAACTTTCAATTATCAAGTAAATTCAATGACAAATACAAATGGACAAGCACCATTCTTATCAGTTTGTATGTATTTAGGAGAAACTGATGAATACAAAAAAGAATTAGCAATGATAATTGAAGAATTCTTAAAACAAAGAATAGAAGGATTTAAAAATGAAAAAGGTGTATATATTACACCAGCATTCCCTAAACTTCTTTATGTATTAGAAGAAGACAACATACATAAAGATAGCAAATATTGGTATTTAACAGAACTAGCTGCCAAATGTACAGCTAAAAGATTAGTTCCAGACTATATTTCTGAAAAGAAAATGAAGGAACTTAAAATAGATAAAAATGGAAACGGAAACTGCTACCCATGTATGGGATGTAGATCATTCTTAACACCATATGTAGACCCAGAAACAAATAAACCAAAATACTATGGAAGATTTAATCAAGGTGTTGTAACTATCAATTTAGTTGATGTTGCATTATCATCAAAACAAGATGAAGAAAAATTCTGGAAAATATTTGACGAAAGATTAGAATTATGCCATAAAGCACTACAAATTAGACATGAGAGATTAAGTAAAGTTACAAGTGATGTTGCACCAATATTATGGCAACATGGAGCTTTAGCAAGACTTGAAAAAGGTGAAAGTATTCACAAATTATTACATGATGGTTATTCAACAATATCATTAGGATATGCAGGATTATATGAATGTGTAAAATACATGACAGGACATAGCCATACTGATAATGGTGAAGGAGAAGAATTTGCAATAAAAGTAATGCAAAAATTAAATGACAAATGCAAAGAATGGAAAGAAGCAGAGAAGATAGATTACAGTGTTTATGGAACTCCAATTGAGTCTACAACATATAAATTTGCAAAATGCTTAAAGAAAAGATTTGGAACAGTTGAAGGAATTACAGATAGAAGCTATATCACAAATTCATATCATGTACCAGTATTTGAAGATATAGATGCTTTCTCTAAATTAAAACTAGAGAGTAAATTCCAAAAACTAAGCCCAGGTGGAGCTATATCTTATGTAGAAACACCTAACTTACAAGACAACTTAGAAGTTGTATTACAAATAATTAACTTTATTTATGATAATATTATGTATGCAGAATTGAACACAAAATCAGATTATTGCCAAAAATGTGGATTTGATGGAGAAATTTTAATAGACGAAAACTTAGAATGGTATTGTCCGAACTGTGGAAATAGAGATCATAACACATTAAATGTAGCAAGAAGAACTTGCGGATATATTGGAAGCCAATTCTGGAATAAGGGAAGAACACAAGAGATTAAGGAGAGGGTTCTCCATATTGATAACAAAGACGACGAGTAGATTAGAAAGAAGGATTTATTAACTATGAAATACAATAAAATCAGAAAAATGGATATAGCAGATGGACCAGGAGTAAGGGTATCTATATTTATGCAAGGCTGTGCATTTAATTGTAAAAATTGCTTTAACCCAGAAACACACGATTTTAATGGGGGAAAAGAATTTACCGATGCAACTATTGACAGAATAATGGAGCTTTGCCAAAACGAAAATGTAGAAGGATTATCAATTTTAGGTGGAGAACCAATGCATCCAAATAATATAGAAGGAACAACAAAACTAGCTAAAACTTTTAAAGAGAAATTTCCAAATAAAAATTTATGGGCTTGGTCAGGTTTTAAGTTTGATGACTATCTAAAGGACAAAGAGGTGGTAAAATACCTAGATGTTCTTGTAGATGGACAATATGTTGATGCACTTCACAATCCTAGATTGGATTGGAGGGGCTCAGAAAACCAAAGAGTAATTGATGTACAAAAGAGCTTGAAAAATGGAGAAGTGACAGCTTGGAAGAGTGCTTCTTAATTGAAGCTATACTGTAAGAGGTTGGAGAATAATTATAATTATTTTCCAACCTAATTTGTATTCAAAGGAAGGAATGAATTAAATATGAAAAATATTAAAATATTCGCATGTCCTACAGCAGAAGAGTTTACAAAAGAAGTATGTAAAGAATTGGATTTACCAATGGGAAAAGTTGAATGCTATAAATTTGCAAATGACAACAACTTTATACAATTTAAAGAAACAGTAAGAGAACAAGATATTTATTTGATACAAACAACAGAACCGCCAGTTAATGAAAGAATAATGGAATTACTTATTATGATTGATGCTGCCAAAAGAGCATCAGCACACAGAATAAACGTAGTACTTCCATATTTTATATATTCAAGATCAGATAAAAAGGATCAACCAAGAGTACCTGTAACAGCCAGATTATTTGCAGAACTTCTAGAAGCAGCAGGAGCAAGTAGAGTGATCACCTGCGATTTGCATAATCCGGCAATTCAAGCATATTTCAATATTCCATGTGATAGATTAACAGGGCAACACATATTACAAGCATATTTTGACGGAAAAGAAATTGAAAACAAAGTAGTAGTAGCAACAGATGCAGGAAGCTCTAAAAAAGCATATAAATACTCAATGTATTTCAAATGTCCTATGGCGTTAATAGATAAAAGAAGAACTGGCAATGACGATAAAGCAGTAGCAGCAAACATTATAGGAGACATAGAAGGAAAAACAGCATTAATATTTGATGACGAGGTAAGCACTGCCGGAACTATGGTAGAGGCAGCTAAAATTCTACAAGAGCACGGAGCAAAAGAAATATACGCAGCATGTACTCATGGAGTCTTATGTGGACCTGCAATAGAGAAAATTAAAAACTCACCAATAAAAGAATTGATAATTACAAATACAGTGCCATTAACCACAGAAAAACAAACAGACAAAATCAAAGTTTTATCTATTGCACCACTATTTGCAGAAGCTATAAAAAGAGTAAATGAAGCACAACCACTAGGCGATTTGTTCGATTTTGATAAATAGTACAAGTATTTTCTAGAAAATTTTATATAAATATTGACAAATTTACCCAATACAGTTATAATAATTAACGTAAAAATAATAATTTTCAGTTAAAATCCCACACGTAAGAGTGTAACTACTGAAGGGAGGGGAACAAAAATGTCAGAGGTTAAAGTTAATAACGGAAATATAGAAGATGCCTTAAAAAGGTTTAAAAGACAATGTGCTAGAAACGGAGTATTACAAGAAGTAAGAAAAAGAGAGCATTATGAAAAACCAAGTGTAAAAAGAAAGAAAAAATCAGAGGCAGCAAGAAAAAGAAAATTTTAAAAAGTAAGAGATGGATTGAAAGTTATTAGAATTTTTCAATCCATTTTTGCTTAATAGGGAGGTAAATGTATGTTAAAAGAAAAATTGTTAGACGATTTAAAAAACTCTATGAAAGAGAAAAATGTAATTAGAAAAAATGTTATCCAAATGGTTAGAGCTGCTATTCTACAAGTTGAAAAAGACAAACAAATAGAAGTTTCAGATGACCAAATAGTTGAAATAATTGCAAAAGAAGCTAAAAAAAGAAAAGATTCAATTGTAGATTATGAAAAAAGTGGAAGACAAGATTTGCTAGACCAAATAAACCAAGAAATTGCTATACTAGAGGAATACTTACCAGAACAATTATCTGCAGAAGAAATAGAAGCAAAAGTAAAAGAAATAATTGCTGAACTAGGCGCAACATCCATGAAAGAAATGGGCTTAGTAATGAAAACTGCAAAAGAAAAATTAGGAGCATCAGCAGACGGAAAAACAATAAATGAAGTTGCTAAAAAATTATTACAATAATTTCCAAAAAAATATAAGGAATTATTTAAATTAGTTTGACATATAATAAAAAAAGTAGTATACTATGTTTAACACAAGTTATCAATGAAGTCAGATAGCTTTCGAACTAAATGGGTTGCAACATTTAGTTCATTTTTTTGCAAAAAAATAGGAGAGCAGTTGCATACTCTCCTATTAGATTATTTCTAATCTTTTTTGTCATCTGCATCATCATTATATGTACTAAGTAATAAAACCATGAGTTTCCAGATTAAATCAAATGAAGTCATATAACTTTCCTCCTTTCCAAAGATTTCCTTTGCAAAAGGATACGACCATTATATCAACAATGAGTAACAATTACAATACATCTTACAAATTTTACCAAATAATTTTAAATCGCAAATCTTAAAAATGCTCTTGAATAATTTTCCAAAATTAGATTATAATATACATGAATTAAAAAAGAAAAGAGGAGAAAGAATGAATTATCAAAAACAAGAAATAAAACCAGGTATAACTTTACACCAAATTTATACTGAAAACTATAAAACAAACTTAAACGCAATATTTTTAGCCACACCACTAAAAAAAGAAAATGTAACTTTAGATGCTCTGCTTACAGCAGTATTAAGAAGAGGCACTAAAAACATACCATCACAAGATTTAATTAGTCAAAAATTAGAAATGCTATATGGAGCTAGTTTTGACTGTGGTGTTGAAAAAACAGGTGACAACCACATTATGAAATTCTATTTAGAAACACTAAGTGAAGAATTTCTACCATCTTCAGAAAATATATTAAAAGAAGCAATGGATATTTTAACAGACATAATATTTAATCCATTAATAGAAGTTAACAAATTTAAACCAGAATATGTTGAAGGGGAAAAGAAGAATCTAAAACAAATTATAGAAGCCAAAATAGATAACAAAGCTAGATATGCTTATGACAGATGTATTGAGGAAATGTTTAAAGATAAACCATATGGATTATATAAATATGGTTATATAGAAGACCTAGAGAAGATAACACCAGAAGAATTATATAACTACTACAAAACATTAATAGATAACTGTAAAATTGATATATTCTATTCAGGCACTATAGATAAAGAAAAAGTAAAACAAACTATAGAACAAAATGAAAACATTAAAAAACTAAATGCTAGAAAACCTGAGTATATTGTAAACAATGAAACAACTGAACAAATAGAAATTAGAGAGCCAAATATAATAAATGAGAGTATGCAAGTAACACAAGGAAAACTAGTAATTGGCTTAAATATAAATGAAACAGCAGAAGATAGTAGATTTATATCTGCTGTGTATAATGCAATACTAGGTGGAGGAGCAAACTCGAAATTATTCCAAAATGTACGTGAAAAAGCAAGTTTAGCATATACAACAGGATCAAACTATAATAGAACTAAAAATTGTATATTTATTCGTGCAGGAATTGAAATACAAAATTATCAAAAAGCTTTAGATACAATAAAACAGCAACTAGAAGATATGAAAAATGGTAATTTCACAGATAAAGACATCAAAGACAGTAAAGAACTAATAATAGCTTCTATTGAAGGAATATCAGAAGAACAAGATACAGAAATAACCTATTATTATGGACAAGAATTAGCTAATAGATTTGTAGACTTAAAAGAATACATGGACAAAATAAAAGCAGTAACAAAAGACCAAATTGTTAAGCTAGCACAAAACATAAATATCAATACCATTTATTTTTTAAAAGACTAAGGGGTGAAAAGATGAAAATTATAGAAAGTTCAAAAATTAAAGAAAAAGCATATGTTGAAAAACTAGAAAGCGGTATGCAAGTAATTATAATACCAAAACAACATACAAAAAAGAAATATGTAATATGGGGAACACACTTTGGTTCAATAGATAATCACTTTATAATGCCAAAAACAGGAGAGGAAGTATATATACCAGATGGAGTAGCACACTTTCTTGAACATAAAATGTTTGAACAACCAGATGGAACAAATAGTTTAGATACTTTAATGGCACTTGGAATTGATGCAAACGCATATACAACAAATGACCACACAGCATATCTATTTGAATGTACTGATCATTTTGAAGAAGGCCTAGATGAGCTTATGGACTATGTGCAACATCCATATTTTACAGATGAAAATGTTGAAAAAGAAAAAGGTATAATAGGCCAAGAAATAAAAATGTATGATGATGATCCTGGCTGGCAATTATATATGAATGCTCTAGACTGTATGTATAAAGAAAATCCGATAAAAATAGATATAGCAGGAACAGTAGAATCAATTAGCAAAATAGATCCAGATGTATTGTATAAATGTTATAACACATTTTATCATCCATCAAATATGACAATGGTAGTATGTGGAGATTTTGAACCAGAAAAATTGTTGGAAGAAATTAAAAAACGTTTATTACCAAAAGAAAACCAAGCAGATATAAAAAGAATATATACTGCAAAAGAAGATAAAATAAATATGCCAGAAAAAATAGCTCAAATGGAAGTAAGTACACCAATATTTATGATGGCATACAAAGACATTGAAAACAATCAAGAAGCGGCAATCAAAAAACATATAGCTATTGAAATATTGTTAAATATAATCATAGGCAAGAGCTCGAAACTATATAAGGAATTATATGAAGAAGGATTATTATTAGCACAACCAGATTTTGATTATGAATTTAGTGCACAATATGCACACACATTGATATCAGGAGCTTCAAAAGAACCTAAAAAAGTTGCTCAAAAGATAACTGATAGAATAGAACAACTAAAACAACAAGGATTAGATGATGAAGAATTTGAAAGAGCAAGAAGAAAACTTTATGGTGATTATGTTATAGAGTACAATAGTGTTGCTAATATAGCTAGAATGTTTTTAGCAGATACTATGAAAAAAGTTCAAAGCTTTGACTATATAGAAGAATTTGAAACTGTAACAAAAGAATATACACAAAATATTTTAAATGAAATGTTCAAAAATGAAAATAAAGTATTGTCAATAATTGAACCTAATAAATAATATTAAAATCTCTCCGAATTCTGGAGAGATTTTTTGTCGAATTTATACAAATAAAATGCACAAAAATAGCATAAAAAAAAGCAATTTAATAAATCGACACAGATAATGTGATATGTTGTAAAATAATGTAGAAAAATGTCGAACGAAAAATTGGCAAAATACCACAAAATAAGTAAAAAACAATTGACTAATTTGTAAAAATATGGTATTTTAGAAATATACTTAAGAAAAAATATAAAAAGGAGAGTGATTTTTATGTTAAATGATGAAATTTGTAAATTAAGGGAAAGATTAAACAACAGCATTCTTAATGGAGAAGACTATAGTATTACTTATCAAATTAGCGTCGAACTAGATGAACTAATTGCCAAATATTATAGCATGGAAATTAGATCACCCAAAAGAAACACTAGGAAAATGGAATTGGTAAAGGGATAATTTACTTCTTTGAAATATATAAATTAATACAAGGAACACCTATTAGTAGAGGGTTCCTTGTATTAATTTACTTAAAATTATTACAAAAACATTACATTTTCGTTACATTTGTATTAAAATAATGCCAAAAATAGAAATATATGCTATATTAGTACTTGAAAAATGTGCAAAAATCAGTTATAATATATAAAATTGTACGTTTACAGGAGAAAAATATGATAAAAAATAATAAATTAGTGATAATAGCAATAGTATTTTTAATATTAATATTATTTGCTATACCAACATATAGTATTGCAACAGGAAATCCTATAGATAATCCTGGAAACTATAAACCAGGAGGAATTTCTTCTACAGATTCAGATAAGATAGTGAATAAGGTAAATCCCATTTTAGGAACAATTACTGTAATAGGAATAGTTATATCTGCTATTACATTAACTGTATTAGGAATTAAATATATGATTGGAAGCGTGGAGGAAAAAGCTGAGTACAAAAAAAGTATGATACCATATATAATTGGGGTAGTGCTTTTACTAGCAGCATCTACAGCTGTTGGATTGATTGCAAAACTTACACAAGATGCAATAAAATAATGTATTGCAACATAATAATAATTATAGTATAATAAAAAGGAGAACGAATTATGAAAAGAAAAATATTTTTTATTTTAATAATTTTTATATTAATGATTTGTTCTACACATATTGTACAAGCTACAACTATATCTAATATTATTCAGGGAGCAGACGGATTTATAACTAATGGATCATCATCTGATATGATAGCAGGAGATAAAATAAAAAATTTATCAGATATAATATATAATGTACTACTCATACTAGGAACGGTAATAGCTGTAATTGTTGGATCTGTATTAGGAATACAATTTATAACAGGTAGTGTAGAACAAAAAGCAAAAGTAAAAGACTCTTTAATTCCATTTGTTATTGGATGCGTAGTTATCTTTGGAGCGTTTGGAATTTGGAAGTTAGTAATAACTATTTTAAGATAAATTTGATTTTAAAATTGTTTCATAAATGAAACATTTATATACAATAAAAAAATAAGAAGGAGGATAAACTATGAAAAGAACAATTAAGTTAGCAAGTGTTCTATTATTAATTGCAGTAATTTCTATGACATTAACTACTATGGTTAGTGCTAATGGTGGTATTGATGCAGCCAATATAGCAGGAGGCCTAAAAGGAACTACAAGTAATGCACAAAATGATGTAACAAAAATAGGAAATCAATTAATTGGTATTATTACAACAGTAGGTGTAGTAGTAGCTGTTATTATACTATTAGTTTTAGGTATTAAATACATGATGGGTAGTGCTTCAGAAAAAGCAGAATACAAAAAGACAATGATTCCATACCTAGTTGGTGCAATATTAATCTTTGGTGCATCTGCAATTACAAAAGTTGTAGTAGGATTAGCACAAGGAATCACAGGATAATATTACAGAAACATTACAAAAATATTACAATTATATTAAAAAGTGCATTTTTATGCACTTTTTTTTATTTTGTAGTTACATTTTTCGATAATATTTGATATAATATATATTGAGTAAAAATAGATATATAAATAAACAAAGGAGGAAGCATAATGGGCACATATAACTTACCCAGAAATGTAAAAGGTGAAAATAGAATACTATTTATATTTTCTACTAAAAGCTTAATATATACAGTTGTTGCAGCAGGTATAGGTTTAATATTCTACTTTATATTTAAATTACTTAATATGACGATGGTGGGAATAGCAATAGTGGCATTATTTGCACTACTCGGTTTTGGAATAGGAACAATAAAAGTTCCAGAAATAGCAAAATTCGAATTTAGCAAAAAAACAGGTGGAGAAAATATAGACGATATAATAAAAAGAGCAATAAAATTCAAGGCAAAAGGTAAAAAAATATATGTATACAAGGAGGGAAACAATAATGACGATTAATACAATAACAATGATATTAATAGCTGTTTTATTAGTAATGTTTCTTTTGTTAGGCATTCTTTGTATATTATATTTTAAATCAAGAAACCAAAAAACAGATAATACTCAAAAAACAAGTAATACTGTATCAGCAGAAAAAACAACAAAATCATATACAGTAGAATCAGTATTTGATTTTATGGAGTTTGACAAAATTGAAGATAACATGATTATAACTAAAAAAGGTACAAAATATGTAATGGTTGTAGAATGTCAAGGTGTTAACTATGACCTTATGTCAGAAGTAGAAAAAAACGCAGTTGAAGAAGGCTTTATACAATTCTTAAATACATTAAGACATCCAGTACAAATATACACACAAACTAGAACAATAAACTTAGAGAACAGTATACAAACATATCGTTCAAAAGTTCAAGAAATAGAAAGCCAATTAGAAAAGGAAAAGCTACAATATGATAAAATGGTTAACTCGGGAAATTATACAGATGAAGAAATAAAAGCAGCATTTTACGAATTAACTAAAACAACAAACCTATATGAATATGGAAAAGACATAATTTATACAACAGAAAAAATGAGCTTAAATAAAAATGTGTTAAATCAAAAATATTATGTAGTTATTCCATACTATCCAGAGGAACTAGGAGAAAACAATTTTGACAGACAAGAAATTACAAACTTAGCTTTTTCAGAACTATACACAAGAGCGCAATCAATTATTAGAACTTTAGGAGTATGTGGTGTAAACGGAAGAGTACTTAATTCAAATGATTTAGTAGACTTACTATATGTTGCATATAACCGTGATGATGCAGAGGTTTATGGAGTAGATAAAGCAATAGAAGCTGGATATGATGAACTATATTCTACAGCTCCAGATGTTGTAGACAAAAAAATGAAAGCACTTAATGAACAAATTGAAAAAGAGGCTTTTGATAAAGCAAATCAAAAAGTAATAGAAGCAAAATCAGAAAAAGAACAAGCACTAGAAAGAAAACAAGAATCTAAGGAAGATTTAATAGATCAAATGGCTAAAATGATTATTGCTCAAAATAAAAATATTGTAGGAAAAGACATTGCAGAAAATGCAATAGAAAAAGTAAATCAAGATACAGCAAAAAGAAGAGGAAGACCTAAAAAACAAACTACTAATGTTGAGGGAGGTACAGAAGATGGGCAAGAAAAACAAACAAAGAGAAGAAGTAATACAAAATCAGCATAATGACTACACAAAGCCAGAAGAATTTAAAATTCTAAAAAAGAAAACAATAAAAGAATTAATTGCTCCATCTGGAGTTGATACAAGTAATATAGATCACTTAGAAATAATATCAAATGTTACAAGATATGCAAGAAGCTTTTTTGTATCAAGCTTACCAAGAATGTGTACATTTCCAGAACTATTTAGAGATATGTATTTGTTTGGAGATATAAACACATCAATATATATAAATCCAATTCAAGAATCTAGATCACAAAATGAATTAAACAGAGTTATAAATGAACTAGAAACAGAAAGAATTGTGGCAGCAGATAGGGGTAATATCAATAGAGAAAGTACATTAAGTCAAAAAAGATTTGAGGCAGAGCAATTAAGAGATGAAATAGCAGCAGGATATAATAAACTTTACGAAGCATCAATTGTAGCAACTTTATTTGCATATAGCCTAGAGGACCTAGACAAATATACAAAGCTATTAGCAACAGAAATGTCTAAATCTTTGGTAAATATAAAAAGTGCATGGGCAATGCAAGAAGAGGCTTTCCAATCAAATTTACCATTAATGGAAGATAAAATTAAAAAAGTACATACCTTTGACCGTAGATCTATGGGAACTGTATTCCCATTTACGACATCAGAGGTTGGACATCCTTCAGGAATACCACTAGGAGTAAATAAACAAACTGGAGTGCCAATTTTGTTTGATAATTTCCACAATTCATTAACAAACTATAACATGGTTATATTTGCTAAATCTGGTGCTGGTAAATCAGTTACAATGAAAACTTTAATTTCTCGTTCAGCAGTATTGATGGGAATACAAAGCTTAGCACTAGATGCTGAAGGCGAGTATAGTATAGTTGCAGAAAGCTTAGGTGGAATAAATGTGGTACTTTCACCAACATCAAAAACAGTTATAAATATATTTGATATTGAAACAGAGGTCGTAAAAGACGAAATCACAGGAAGAGAAAGATTAGTACTTAATGTTGAAAACAAAGTAGAAGACGTAACACAAGCCTTACTTACAATGGCAAGAGGAAGTACAAGAAGCCAAGAAGTAAATGAGCTTACAAAACAAATTATAGCAGAATCAGTTGCAGAGGAATATGCAGCACATGGAATAAATTCAGATCCAAACAGTTTATATCAAGCTTCAAGTAATAGTTTAGATGGAAATATGCTTGGAAAAGATAAAAAAGAAATGCCAACAATAGGATCTTGGTATAGAAGAATACAAAACAAAGCATCGGAGAATACAAACAAAGACTATAGCTTCCATTATAGCTATTTACTAAAAGTTATGAAACAATACATAAGAGAATATGATGGACAGATGGCATATTTTGATGGACAATCTACCTTTGATTTATTAGATGGTACGTTGTTTATCAATCTAGATATATCACAACTAGAAGAAAGATTTGCAAGACCACTAGCACAACAAATTTTGCTAGCATGGATTTGGGAAAAATATGTTAAGAAAAATAGTGAAGATAGAACAAAAGCAGCAAAGAAAAGGGTACTAGTAGATGAAGCATGGATGCTTTTACCATACCCAGAAGCCGTAGACTTCTTAAACACTATGGCTAGACGTGCTAGAAAAAGAAATGTATCTTTGGCAATCATTTCACAAAGATTCCAAGATTTCTATGAAAAACCAGAGGCACAAGCAGTATTAACATCATCAGATACAAAGCTATTTTTAGCACAAGATAAATCAGAAATACAATACTTAAAAGAAGTATTTAAACTAAGTGAAGGAGAAGCAAATTTCTTAATCACTTGCTTTAAAGGAGAAGGATTACTAAAAGTAGGAGCAGATAGCGCAATTATTCAAATACAGCCTACAGCAAAAGAATTTGAATTCGTTGAAACGAACTTAAATAAATTAGCACAGATGAAGAGCCAAAAGAGAAGACAAGAAATTTATTAGGGGGAAGGTATGAAAAAACTAATTACTAAAAACAAAATAATACAAAAGACAGTAATATCGATAATGATAGTATCATTACTTAGTTTTGCAGTTCCAGTTCGTTCTCAAGCTGGCATAGGCGGTGTATTATTAGATCCACTATTTGACTTGATAGGAACACTATTTGATGTCGTAGTTGGAGGACTACAAGCGTTTTTGGTTGATGGTCAAATGAATAACAGTGATGATGGAGGAGTTTTAAATTTATTTTTAGCAGATCCAAAAGATTTTCTAAAAAATGAAAATGGAAAATATGATGAGTTCCAGTATCCAGCAGGCGCAGAACCAATGGAAAAAATAAAGGAAAGTGGTTTGGATAAAAAGATTTTGTTTGGAGGTGCGAATTATTATATTCCTACATTCAAATATACTCCGGATAAAATTTTTGCAAATTTAATTCCAGCACTGGATATAAACTTTGTTAATCCAAATCAATGGAATGGTAATACAGAAATGCAGGAACGATCAGTTGCAATACAACTTCATGATACTATAGCAAGTTGGTATGTAGCTTTAAGAAATTTAGCAATTGTTGGTTTAATGTTGGTACTTGTATATGTGGGAATTAGAATAATTATAAGCAGTACATCATCTGATAAGGCTAAGTATAAACAAATGCTGATGGATTGGCTCATTGCAATGTGTTTACTATTCTGTTTACATTATATTATGACATTTACTATTACTATTGTTGAAGAAATTTCAAATGCATTGAATGGAGCAACAGATGGGTTAAATGGAAATAATATTACTGTAAGAATAGTAGAAGATGATGGTGAGACAGCAGTAAAAGCTGGGGAAAAAGATGTGCAGTTTAGTACTGATTTAATGGGATTAATTAGATTTAATATGCAATCTAATAATGGATGGAATAAACTTTTATATCTAATTTTTTATATAGCAATGGTAATATATACATGTTTATTTACTTTTTATTATTTGAAAAGGGTAATAATAATGGCATTTTTGACTTTAATAGCACCATTAGTAGCATTAACATATCCTATAGATAAACTAAAAGATGGAAAAGCACAAGCATTTGATATGTGGATCAAAGAATACATATTCAATGCACTATTACAGCCATTCCATTTAATTATATATACAATATTTGTTAGTTCAGCAGTAGAATTAACAGCCAAAAACCCAATATTTGCAATTATTGCACTAGCATTCATAACACCGGCAGAAAAACTATTAAGAAAATTCTTTGGATTTGAAAAAGCATCAACAGCAGGAGCATTAGGAGGACTAGTAGGTGTAGCAGGTGGTGCTGCAGCAATGAATATGGCTAAAAACTTCTTAAGTTCAAAAGGTAACAAGGGTGGAAGCAGTGGAGGAAAAGGCAATATTAAGACGAAGAAAACCCCAGAAGCAGATACACCAAGCTTAGCAGAAACAGGAGTAGGCAAAAACGGAACATCAGATTCAAATGGTAATTTAGAACAAGGAAAACCTGAATTATCAAACAATCAAAATAAAAATAATGATAACAATTCAGGTAATCAAGGCAATAATCAACCAGTGGATACATGGGATGATAATGACATGTACTTAAATCCAGAAAAATATTCGGACCAAGATACTCAAACTCAACCAACAGAACAAAATACGGATGGAATGTGGAAGAGAGCATTTGCTTGGAAACAAGATGATGCTAGAGGTTTTGGAGAATGGATAGGAGACAGCACTAAAAATTTAGGAAAAGAATTACGGAAACAAATTTGCCGGAACAAACCTTGGACAAAAAACAATTAAATTTGGAAGAACAATAGGAAATGGAGCAAAATCTGTAAAAGATTTAGCTAAAAAAGGAATAGGATATATTCCTAAACCAATTAGAAATACAGCAAGAGGAACGTTTAATGTTGCTAAGAAAGCAGCTATAGGTACAGCAAAAACAGTAGGCAAAGCGGCACCTGGAGCTATACTTGGAATGGCTGCAGGAATAGCAGGAGACGAATTAGGAGATGTTTGGAAATATACAACAGCAGGAGCAGCATTAAGTAGTGCAGCACTTCCGGGAGCGATAAGCTCAGCAAGATCATCAATCTCAGAAGCTTATAAAGAAGGTGCTTATGGTCCAGATACTCTTATTTCTCAGGCTGAAAGAGACTATGTAAAGAGTACAGAGTATGATGCAATATATCAACACGAATTTAAACATGAAGATGGCTCAGCACTATCTAAATCAGAACTTAAAGCTAAAAAAGAGCAAGGAGCTTATTATAGTGCACGTGGAATAGATGGCGATAATGCTATAAAAGCAATTAAGCTAGAAGATAAATTAAAGAAGGAACTAGGACCAGTCAGTGATGATACAGATGTACAAGGATATATAGCAAGAGTAATGAAAGAAGCAAAAGGATATGATGCAAAGGATTTAAGAGATAAACAAAAAGTAACTAACTTAACAAATAGCTTAAAATCTGCACTTGAAAAGGGTGGATATAGTAGTTCTGATGCAGGAAAAGAGGCAAGTAGAGCGGTTAAGTATATTAAAGCAGCTAAAGGTGTGAAAGATTAATAAATAAAGGAGAGCTATAACAATGATAAAGTTATTAAGATACTGGAATCAAAACAAACGAAAGATAATAATAACGATAGCTGTTATAGCTTTTGTTTTTATAATTATACAGGTTGCAAATCAGATTGTAAAAAAACAGAATGCAGATAAAATCAATAATAACAGAACAAACACAATTTCAAAAGTAACAGACTTACAAAAACCAACCAGATCAACTATAACAGGGCAAAATGTGTCAGAGACAGTTACTAAGGAGAACACTGACATCATAAAAACTTTTGTTGATTATTGTAACAATAATCAAACGCAAAAATCATATGAGTTATTATCAAATGACTGTAAAGAAGAATTTAATAATAACATTAATGAGTTTATAAATGATTATTATAATAGAATCTTTAAAACTAAAAAAACATACAACTTAGAATTGTTATATACTGAAGCAGGTTCATATACATATAAAATAACATATTATGAAGATAATTTGTTAGCAACAGGTGGAACTGGAGCAAATAATAATTTCGAGGATTATATAACAATAATAAATCAAGATGGGGAAAGAAAACTTAATATAAATAACTTTATAAAAAATCAAGAAATAAATAAAACTCAAGTAACAAACAATATAGAAATAACAATAAAGAGCAAAAAAGTATATAGAAGTTATGAACAATACAAAATAACAATAAAAAATAATAATTCAATTACAATTTTACTTAGTGATGGGAAAAACAGCGAAGATATTTGTTTGTTAGATAAAAATGATACGAAATATGTGGCTTTTTTACATGAAATCCCAGAATATAATTTATTATTAAGAGCAGGAAGAACTACGGAATTAAACATTTCATTTAATAAAATATATGCTCCAACTAGAGTAATAGAAAAGATACAATTTGGAAATATAACTCTAAACCAAGAAACAAATACAAAAACAAGTATAACAATAAAAATCTAGCAAAGAAGGTGAGAAAATGGATGAAGAACAAAATAATGAACAAAGCTTAGCAGAAAAAGCAAGTGATACTATTCAAGACACAAAAGATGCAGTAAGAGATGGAGCTAACTTAGCTAAAAACGTATCTACTGGAAATGTACTTGGTGCAGTAAAGAATGGATTTAGTCTTTTAAAAAACAAAAAAGTTAGAATAGCAATAATATCTGCAATATTAATACCTATAATTGTAGTTGTATCATTAGCAATGTCATTATTTAGTATATTTGATACAATAGGAAATACTATTCAGAGTGTAATAAATTCATTCGTAAACCTTTTTACAGCAGATGATTCATGGGATGGTTCAATTACTATCAAAGATGATGATATCAAAAAAGTTATTGATAACATTCAAGAAATGGGCTTCGATATGGATGACCTGTGGTTACTGGGAGATATAGAAACCGATGATACGGACACAGATGAAACATTAAAAGCAAAACAAGAAGAAGCTTCTAAAAAATATGTAAGGAAATTTTTAGAGGCACAACTTGTAACAGAAACACCTCACTATGAACCAGTGATTGCAAGTGGTAATGCATATAACCAAAAAACATATGGACAAGTATACATATATAGAGCAAATGATCAGGAATATATAAATGAAAATTCGAAAGCAACTCCTATGTCGTGGATGTCATATTCGACGATGCAAGAAGAAGCAGCAAAAAACAATGAAAAAGGATTAAATACTATAAAAAATCATTATTCAATAGATGATGAAGGTAAACTAGTAATAGCACAGTGGACAAAAATAGAAACTACGGGAAAAGCCGATGAAGTTATAATTAGTTTAAAACATATAGATTATAAAAGTGCTATCTCACAATATACTACTCCAATGAACTTTTTTATATATTTAACTATGGTATCACAAAATCCTGAATTTGTATCTGCAGTTACAGATATGGTGAAGAATAGTAGAATAGAATTAACAATTATGGATACAAAAACTGTAAATGTAGAAACAGATACATATGAATATACTACCCAGACTAAAACAACCTATGAAACAAAGAAACAGGGTGTGGTAATAAATACAGAAACAAGAGGAGGAGAGCCCAAAAACCATTCAAGGAAAATTACAACAACTACAACTACAGTTATTCCTACACCTAAAATAACATATGCTAGAACTTGGTTTTATGAGCAAAGAGTAACATATAAAATAGATAACCAAGATCCTTATTATAATTCTGAAACATATACAGCAAATGAAGACCCATCACTTGCTGAAGACCCAGAACCTGGAGATCCACCAGCAGGTGAAACTGTAGTTTGGAATACAGACAAATGTAGGACATTTACAACTAATATAACAGGAACAACATATAAAGAAGAACCAAGAAGAGGTGTAATAGACAAAACAGGTGAAAAGGGTAGTAATGGTGTAACACAAGATTCATATAAAAATGAAAGAAGACAAGTAAAAAACAATTTTACAGTTGATGACAAAACAACATTCCTAGGACTATTAGATGACTACTTTAAAATTCCAAATTCAAATAGATATGAAGCAGCAGGAAAAACAAATATGGTAAGTGGAGCTGAATGGCTATTTGGCTTAATGGAAAAAGACGGAAGATTACAAAACTTAGAACAAGTCATGAGATATGTTATGTATAAATATACTGGAAAGGACTATGGCGTAAAAGAGCTTGATTTTAGCATATTTGATATCAAGGATTTCAGTGAAATATCAGGCTTAGGATCTTTAAAAGCTTTTATAAGGTATTTTGAAGGTACGAGAGAAGAGGGCCGGACAATATGTTGTATATAAAGATTCAGCTGGAAATAGAACTGTTGGATATGGAGTTAATATAGAAGCACAGGGCTCAAGATTTATAGCGAGAGGAATAGATCCTTCTACTCTAAAAGAAGGAGATAAAGTAGATAATGAATTAGTAGACAGTATAGAAGAAGAGATATTATCTGAAATGAAAGCATCAGTAGAGACAGCAACAAATGGTTTGGGGTTAAAATCATATCAAATTATAGCACTAGTTAGTAGATATTATAATTGCGGAAATATAGTTGGATTTAAAGATGCATATAATAAATACTGGAACGAAAAAGATAATGAATACGGTATAGCAGAAAATGATGCAATGTATAACCATGCTTTATATAAAAACTATATGAATACACCTACAAAAGATGGCGCAGGTAACATATTGGCAGGTTTGGTTACAAGAAGAAAAGCAGAATGGTTGTTATTTAAGACAGGATATAATATCGCAACACATAGTTTTACACCAGAGGGTGGAGCTATAATTGAATGGGCACAAATTATACATCAATATATGGAAGAAAACAATTATGTTTATTGTGTATATGGTGGAAACAAATTTGAAGAATGTGATAAAATGGGTAGAGGAAAACATTATTTGTCATCTACATTTGAGGGATCAAAAGTCAGCCCACAGACAAGAAAAACATGCTGTGCAACATTTGTATCGTGGGTAATGCAGGAGGCTGGATATATGACTGCAGAGGAACATAATACTAATTATTGTAATGGAGCGGAAAATCTAGCCGAATTCTTAGAAAAAAATAAAGGCTTTACAAGGGTGGCAAAATCCGAATTAAAACCAGGAGATATTGTTGTATGTGCTGGACATGTTGAAATATATGCGGGAGACGGTCAAGTATATGCGGCAGGAAGTGGTAATGCAATTAGAAGGGTATCACCAAATAGTAATACTTGTCTGAATAAATGCATATATGGTCTAAGAGCACCACAATAAAATAGAAAGGAGTTTTATATAATAATAAATTTATTATATAAGTGAATTTCATGAAAAATATTAAAATGTTAATAATTATTATATGTACTATAATTACTATATTACTTATAACAATTTTACTTATATTGAATATAAAGAATAATTCGGCAACATTAATTAATGAAATACCAGACGAAGGGGAAACATATGAACTTACAAAGGAATTAAAAGTAGTAACAATTAGAAATGACTTTTACGTTATAAAAACTTGTATTGAAAAATTTTATAGTACATATGCAAATATATTTAACAATTTTAATAGTAATTATATGCTAGAAGGTGAAGCACTTGAAAGTATAAAAAGAGAGCAAAATAATAATATCACAGCAATATACTATATGCTAGACGAAGAGTATATAAAATATGCAGGCATTACAAAAGAAAATTTATTAAATAAGTTACCAAAGATAAATGAAGTAAATGTAGAAATAAATGATATGTATGTTAGTGAACAGAAAGAAAACTTATATGTATATGTTGTATACGGAAATTTACTAGATATTAAGGCTAATAAAAACCAAGACTTTTCTGCAATAGTAAAAACAGATATGAAAAACAAAACTTTTAAAATATATTTACAAGATTATGTTAAAACAAAATACGCTAATTTGAAAACTGGTGATAATATACAAATTTCAGTAGAAGAGAGTATAAAAAATGATATATATAATGTATATCAATATAAAGCAATTAATGATGAAACATATATAACAGATGTGTTTAATACATATAAAAGAGATTTGTTATACAACAGAACTAGAGCATATGAACTATTAAATACAGAATATTCTACTAAAAAATTTGGTACACAGTTAAATTTTGAAAACTATGTAAAAAGTAATATATACAAATTAGGAACGATGACCTTAAGTAAATATCAAAAGAAACAAGCAGATAGTTGTACACAGTATGTATGTGTGGACCAAAATCAGAATTATTACATATTTAATGAAAATGGAATAATGAATTTTAATGTAATATTAGATACTTATACAATAAACTTACCAGAATTTACAGAAAGGTATAATAAAGCATCAGATGAAGAAAAAGTACTCTTAAATATTCAAAAATGTTTTGCTGCTATAAATGATAAAGACTATAACTATGTATATAGCAAACTAGATAATACTTTCAAGTCTAATAATTTCAAAACACTAGCAGACTTCCAAAAATATATAAGTTCTAACTTCTTTGAGAAAAATGAAATATCTGCAAGCAATGCAAGGAAGCAAGGGGATATTTATATGTACGATATAAAGATTAGAAATGAAGAAGGTACAAAGAGTATAACAAAAACATTTGTAATGCGTTTAAATGAAAACACTGATTTTGTAATGTCATTTGGAATATAGAAAAAACTTGTGGAGAATAAAATCTTCACAAGTTTTTACTTATATGATATAATAAAATAAATTTAGTTAAGGAGAAAATATTATGGAGCAAAAACAATCAGAAGAAGTAAAGCAAACAATGGCACAAATTTATACACAAATAGCAGAAAGAGAAGGAAAAGACACTGCAATTTCAAATATAACATATTATAAGGAATTTACATTTAACTCAGCTAAGTTTATAGGTAATGACATATTCATTGTTAAATTGCAAAAGACTCAAGGAAAAGACCAAGTAGACACTTTTGAAATATATAGTAAAGAGGGAGAACAAATTGGAACTGTAGATGAAAAAGGTAAAATTCAATTTAGACCTGAATATATAGAAAGATTAAAACAAGAATATGCTAAATTTTTTGAACTTTTAAGATTAGACAATGTAGAACTTGAATTACCAGAGAAAATAAAAGAAGAGGACATATCATTAGAACATAAAGAATTGAAAAAAGAAGCTGAAAAATTAGAGAATGATAAAGCAAAAGCCGAGCCAGAAGAAAAGCAAGAGGATAACGCGCAAGAACAAGAAATTGCAACTAAAAAAGGAATTCCTGTAAATAATGTATTAATAGTTAGAGATAATAGTAACTTATACAAGGACCATCCAGAATTAGAAAAAGGATTAATTTTTAGCCGTGATAATGACGGAAAGGTAAAAGCAGAATATATTGATGAAAATGGTGACTTACAGCCTTCTAAATATATTCAGCCATCAAACACTTCAATTAGACAAGAGACCATATCTATGGGAAGAGATGGCAACCCTATGACAAGAGAAACTCCACAGCAAGTAATGAGAACTCAAAACTTAACTAGAAGAGATCCAGACGTAAGAGATGTTAGAATAAATGTAAAATTTGATCAGTATGGATATTTAGACATAGAAGAAGCTAGACAGGGAAGAAATGGAGAATGGGCAGCACATGACATTGAGGTTAGAGGAAGAGACTATAATAGTGCAGAAGTAAATGAAGCAACATCCATGAAAACAGGAGTTGCGGATCCAGATAAAGAAACTAGTTCATATGAAGCAGTGGAGAATATGGGAAAACCACAAGATGAGATTCAATATGATAGAACGTATTTAATGCAACATTCTGATGAAATAATAGAAAGCTTTATAGAGCAAGGATATCAAAAGCATGAAGCTGTGGCAATTTTTAATTATATGATAGGAGAAGAAGAATTAACAGAAAAGCAAGCTAAAGATAGAGTAAATGACGACATAAAAGAAGTAAAACAAGAAGAAAGAACAGAAGAAGAGGAAGAAAGAACGCCTTGGGGAGATGCAGAAGCAAGAGATGCTAGAAGATAATTAAATTATTCATAAAACTCACCTTTATAAATATAATGTAAAAGGTGAGTTTTTATATGAAAAAGATAAAGGATGATTTTGGGGACAGGGGCAAAAAGCACCCCTTTAAAAATGATTATAATATAATAAAAAAGATAACATTTGCTTTTTTAATGTTTACTATATTATATATAAATACCATCTCCTACGCTAATATAGATGATAATGAAATAATAGATGTAGATGAGATAAAAAAAGAGACAATTGAAACTGTTGCAAAAAATGCAGATGAACTAAAGCTAAATGCAAGAGTAGGTTTAATATTTGACAGAAATTCAAAAACGATATTATATGAAAAAAACGGACTTAAGCAGGTTCCGATGGCAAGCACAACCAAGATAATGACAGCTATAGTAGTATTAGAAAATTCTAATCTAAATGATATTGTAACAATAAGTAAAAAAGCGGCAGGAACTGGAGGCTCCAGATTGGGATTAAAAGCAAATGATAAAATTACAGTACATGATTTATTATATGGACTAATGTTAAAGTCTGGAAATGATGCAGCCGTAGCTTTAGCAGAACATGTTGGCGGAGGAATAGAAGGCTTTGCAGACCTGATGAATAAAAAGGCAAGTGAAATGGGATTAATAAATAGTCATTTTGTGACTCCACATGGGTTAGATCAAGAGAAACATTATACAACAGCATATGAACTTGCATGTATGGCAGATTACGCACTTAATATACCAAAATTTAAAGAAGTTGTAAATTCAAAAAGTTATAATATTACAATAAATGCCAGAAGCAGTTTAATAGGAAATACAAACGAACTATTAGGAAACCTAAATGGAGTGTATGGAGTAAAAACAGGTTTTACAAATGGAGCAGGCAGATGTTTAGTAACAGCGTGTAAAAGGAATGATCTAGATATCATAACAATAGTGTTGGGTGCAGATACTAAAAAAATCAGAACTTTAGACAGCATAAAATTGATTGAATATGCATATAAAAATTATGAAGTGATTGATATTGAAAAAAATATTAAAGAACAATTTGAAAATTGGAAATATTTAAATGAAAAGCGCATATATATAAATAAAGCAAAACAAAAAAACATAGATTTAGAGATTGAAAACTTAGACTATTCCAAGATTGCAGTAAAGAGAACAGATATTGATAATGTGAAAATAGAGATAAATTCACTTTACTATTTAGAAGCACCAGTAGAAGAAGGCAGAGTCATAGGTAGCGCGAAAGTGCAAATAGCTGGAAAAACAATAGCCAATTTAAGCATAAAGAATAAGCAAATCATAGAAAAAAAGAATATATTTGATTATTTTATAGATTTTTTATCATTAGTACCTTGACTTTTTTATGAAAATTTGTTATTATAAATATGCTTTGAAAAAAGCATATGCGGGAATAGCTCAGTTGATAGAGCGCTGCCTTGCCAAGGCAGAGGTCGCGGGTTTGAGCCCCGTTTCCCGCTCCATTTTTTATATTAAAAAATGGCACCTTAGCCAAGCTGCTGAGGTTGTTCGAACGCTAGTGAGTTACAACATCAGTATGCAGGGAGCGCTAGCGAGTCGCTGGTAAGCAAACTTATTCGTGACTATAATTAAATATTTTTGGCGCCTTAGCCAAGCGGTAAGGCACGAGTCTGCAAAACTCTGATCATCGGTTCGATTCCGATAGGCGCCTCCACAAAAAAATGAAACTTAATAAAGTTTCATTTTTTTATTGCAATAAATTGATAAACTCTTACGGAAATCTAATAAAAGACATAGTAAAACTTAAAAAAACTTGAAAATGTTACAAAAATGTAATATAATTGTAATATAATGCATAAAAATTAAATTTTAAAATGGAAAATGTATATCCGTAAGTATAAAAAATAGTGTTAAAAAAACGCATGTAACATAGGAAAAAACTGCTATTGACATTGATAAAATACGAAAGTAAAATATAAGTATAATATTATAACTAAAAGGAAGGTAAATCAATGAAAAGAAAAGGAATAATATTTATAACAATTTTGTTTCTAGTAACTTGTATGCTTAGCTTGTTTACTACAGTCAAAGCAGCTACAGGTAGTATGTATCTTAATATTAAACTATTGAGAAATTCAGGTTATGGATATAAACTTGCAAGCAATAACAAAAATGTATGGAAAATTTATGAAACAGATGGAAATGGTAATGATAAAGGTTTAAACAGTACAATATATTGTTTAAAAGGTGGCCCTGGATTTGGTTCTAGTGATTATGTATCAGGAACACCACAAGAAACACATTACACACAATATTTTAATTTAAAAGATCCAAACAGTATAACACCAAATCAATATAAGAATGTTTTACCAGACACTTCAAGTAAAGAATATAAAGCATTGTTATGGATATTAGACAACTGTTATGTAGCACCAAAAACAAACCCAACAAC
Organism: Clostridium sp. CAG:508; assembly: GCA_000435755.1. GTDB lineage: Bacteria > Bacillota > Clostridia > TANB77 > CAG-508 > CAG-273. The sequence continues at coordinate 51,810 of FR889081.1, read as the reverse complement.
AGAAGAAGCAAACAGAGCAGTACAAGACAAAAAGAATTTATTGAATGCTGCAGCAGCATATGCAGAAGAAGTTTCTAATACAGATGTAACAATTAATGAACTAAATCTATTAACAGATGATGATATAGATGCAGTACAACAAATAGCAGTATGGTATTATACAAACCCAGAAGGAGACTCATATCATGTTACAAGTATTGATTTTTGGTTAAACAGTGTACAAGGAACAGAAAATAGTACATTTAAATCAATGATCAACTTTGGAGATGATGGATGGGATAGAGCAAATGCTTGCCAAGCATTATTTGATTACCTGGTACAAACTCCACAAAAAGCAGATTTCACATATACTATTGATAATAGTAACGTAACACCAAACCCAATAAAGATAGCTGATACAGATGCTAAAATTGTAAAGAATGGTGATAATTACATAGTTGGACCATTTAGACTACAAAGACAAGGAAATATAAATTATTCTTTTGATGCGAAATTTTTAGACCAAAATAATACTGTAATTTCAAGTATAACATTATTAGATTCAAACAAAGATCAAACAAATAAGTCAATCAAAAATTTAGTTGGAGAGGATTTTTACATTTCTGTACCAACAAGTGCAAATATTGAATCAATCAAGCTTGAAATATCTGGTTCATATACAACAACAAAATCAACATATTGGTCAGTAGAAAATCCAGATTCTGCTAAAGACCAACCAGTTGTAAAAGTAGAAAAAAGCAAGGTAGATTTTAATGACAGTAAAACAGTTATAAAAGAAGAGGAAAAATACTTTGACTTAGCATTAAGAAAATTCATTATATCAATAAATGGTCAAGCACCATCAATTGATAGAACACCACAAATAGACGCAACAGAGTTAGCTAAACTAATTAGTGGAACTACAACAACAGCTAATAAAGTACATACTAAGGATCCATTAACAGTAAATAATGGTGATAAAGTAGTATACAAAATTAGAGTATATAATGAAGGAAAAATAGATGGTTATGCAACAGAGATTACTGATTATTTACCATCAGGATTAGAGTTTATACCAAGCTCAGAAAGTACAATAAATCAAACCTATGGATGGGCAAATCCATCAGGAGATGGAAAAACAATAAAAACAAGTTATTTGGCTGACAAATTAATTACAGCATTTAATGGAACAGAACTAAAATATTTAGATGTTGAAATTGAATGTAAAGTAGTAGCTCCAGCTCAATCAACAGACCAAAAACTAAAAAATATAGCAGAAATAACAGCACATAAAGATAAAGACGGAAATGAAAATGTAACTGATCGTGATTCACAACCAAACAATGTGGATTTAGATAATTATGATAGAACAAGCCAACAAGATGATGATGATTTTGAAGAATTAATAATGGGTGGAAAACATTTTGACTTAGCATTAAGAAAATTTATCATATCAATAAATGGTCAAGCACCATCAGTTGATAGAACACCTCAAGTAGATGCATCAGAATTGACTAAATTGGCCGATGGAACTATAACTACAGTTAATAAAGTACATCCAAAAGATCCATTAACAGTAACAACAGGCGACAAGGTAATATACAAAATTAGAGTATATAATGAAGGAGAATTAGATGGTTATGTAACAGAACTTACAGACTATTTACCATCAGGACTAGAACTTGTACCAAATACAGAAAGTACAATAAATCAAACTTATGGATGGACAAATCCATCAGGAGATGGAAAAACAATAAAAACAGCTTATTTAGCAGACAAACTAATCGAAGCATTTAATGGAACAGAATTAAAATATGTTGACGTGGAAGTTGAGTGTAAAGTAGTAGCACCTACTCAATCAACAGATCAAAGATTGAAAAATATAGCAGAAATAACAGCGCATAAAGATAAAGATGGAAATGAAACTGTAATTGATCGTGATTCTCAACCAAATAACGTAAACAAAGATAACTATGGTACAACAAGCCAAGAAGACGATGATGACTTTGAAGATTTAATAATGTTTGGAAAATACTTTGATTTAGCATTAAGAAAATTCATTACAGCTGTAAATAACAAAGAAATTACAAATAGAGAACCACAAGTTGTCCTTGATGCATTAAAAGACGGAAGCTCAACAACAGCAACATATAATCATCCAAAAACACCAGTAAATGTATATAATGGTGACATAGTAACATATACTATTCGTGTCTACAATGAAGGTCAATTGGACGGGTATGTAACAGAAATAACAGACCATTTACCACAACAATTAGAATTTATAGTAGATGACGAACTAAATGCAAAATATGGATGGATTTTATCAGAAGATGGAAGAACAGTAAAAACAAATATAACATCTTCTACAACATCAAGTTTTGCAAGTAGAGACCAAATCTATGAAGATAGAACAAACAATACAGATAAAGTTTTATTAAAAGCATTTGACGGAAATGTATTAGATTATATTGATGTTAAAATTAAATGTAAAGTAAAAGACAATATTAGCTTATATGAAAAAATAACAAATATTGCGGATATTACAGATTTCACTGATAAAAATGGAAATGCTATAATTGATAGAGACTCACAAAAATCAAATGTAGTATTACCAACAGATGAAACATTACCAGAATACAAAGATACAGAAATAGAACGTGGAGATACATACATTGCAGGACAACAAGATGACGATGATTTTGAAAAATTGATACTTAAAAAGTTCGATTTAGCATTAAGAAAATTCATCACAGGTGTAAATGAAAAAGAAATTACAAACAGAGCACCAGTATTTACAAAAACATCAGATGGCAAATATGAATATGTACATCCAAAAGATCCAGTTGATGTAGCAAATGGAAATACAGTTATATACACATTAAGAATATTTAATGAAGGTAATGTGGCAGGATATGCTGAAGAAGTTAAAGATAATTTACCGGAAGGACTAGAATTCTTACCAGAAAACACAATAAACACTGCATTTAAATGGAAAATGTATAAAGAAGATGGAACTGAAACTACTGATGTAAAAGAAGCAAAATTTATTAAAACAAACTATTTATCTAAAGCAAATGAAACTGTTGAAGGAAATAATATATTAAAAGCATTTGATCCTGAAACAATGACAATGCCTGATTATAAAGATATAAAAATTGCATTTAAAGTAACAGAGCCAAATACATCTGATAGAATTATAATAAATACAGCAGAAATAGCTGATGACGCAGATGAAGATGGAAATGAAGTTGATGATATTGACTCAACTCCAGATAACAATGTTCCTGAAGAAGACGACCAAGATATAGAAAAAATTAAAGTAAAATATTTTGACTTGGCTCTAAAAAAATGGGTAACAGAATCAATAGTAACATACAATGGAAAAACAACTGTTACTAAAACAGGACATACAGGGGATGAAAATCCAGAGCCACCAGCAAAAGTTGAAATTCGTCAAGACAGAATCAATAAAACTACTGTAAAATTTAAATTTAGTATTAAAGTAACGAATGAAGGCGAAATAGAAGGATATGCTAAAGAAATAATAGACTATATTCCAGAAGGACTAAAATTCGTTGCAGAGGATAATCCAAAGTGGAGATTAACAGATGATGGAAAAGTACTAACAGATCAACTAAAAGATGTCCTTATAAAACCAGGAGAAAGCCAAACAGTAGAGATAATACTTACATGGATAAATGGAAAAAATAACATGGGATTAAAAACAAACTGGGCTGAAATTTATGAAAATTACAATGAACATAATTCACCAGATATCGATTCAACACCAGGCAATAACAAAAAAGGAGAAGATGATATCGATGAAGCACCAGTTATCCTAACTACTGCAACAGGTAATGCACCTACATATGCTACACTTGCATTAGCATCAATAAGCATGATTGCAGGAGGAATAGTTTTAATCAAGAAATATGTAATTTAACAATAAAAATAATGCTAAAGTAATTTTAGCATTATTTTTTGTTTACATTAAAAAGCGCTTGTGATATAATATTTTATGTGAAAATGTAACAAAGGAAGGTTGGACATATGAATCAAATTCTTGCTGTTGAAAATAAAAAGAAGGAAAAAGTTAAAACTAAAAAAATAAGAACTGGCAGACCAATAGAAATAAAAGGCATAGTGATGTTTTTTGCCGTAATAATTATGGTATTTGGACTTACTCTTGCAGGACAAGGCTCATATGCCTTATATAAAGATATAGATGACAGAAAACCAGAAAATATACCATATGTTACAATAGGAAGAGTAAATGATAAGGCTATTGTACAAATTAGTAGTAATATTGAAATTTCGAAGTTAGTATATTCTTGGAATAATGGAGAAGAAAGTGCTATACCAATTGGAAGTACTAATGCGAGAGAAGAAATTACTCTTTTAGGATATGACAGTGTTTTAAATCTTACAATAGAAGATATGAATGGTAAAAGAGTAAAATTTCAAAAACAATATTTATTGACAGGAGTAGATATTACAAAGCCAGTTGTTGAAATTGAAACAAAAGATGGAAACGATAAAATGAAGATTGTGGCAAAAGATGAAACAGGAATAGCATATATAACATATCAATGGGAAGATGGGGAGCCAGTTACAGTTAATGCAGATCAACAGGGACAAACAGAAATGATTGTACAAGTACCATTAACAGTAGGTTTAAAGAAAATAAAAATAATAGCAGTAGATACAAATGGAAATATTGAAGAAATTGAAAGAGAAATTACTACTTCTACTTCAAGGCCTAAAATGACACTTAGACGCAATAAACAAAAAATATCTATAGAAATAGAAGATAAAGACGGAATAAAAAGTATCAAAGCTAATCTTAATGGAGAAGAGTATGAAATAACGAATGTAAATAGAAAAAAAGTTAAAGTAGGATATTTATATTTAAGAGAAGGAAATAATACTATTTCAGTTGAAGTTACAAATGTAAATGACTATACAGAAAAAGCAACTGCAGAATTACAATATAATCCATAATAAAAGGAGACCAATAATGGCACAAGAGATTTATTTAATTGATGATGGAAATGAATTAAAAAACAAATTGACAGAGTTGTTTAAAAAAGAAAAAGATTATAAATTTAAAAAAGCTAAAACAACAGACATAGAAACAGTACTTAAAAATATTCCTGCTTTGATAATAATAAATGAAGATGGAATACAAGAAAATATCATAAAGTTATGTGACAAAATTAGAGCAAATGAAGACAATAGCATAACTCCAATAATTGTAATTTCATCAATAACAGAAAAACAACACAGGGTACAAATTTTACAAGCATGTGTTGAACATTATATAAAAGCACCAATTGATGAGGAATATCTATATTATACAGTTAAAAATGTAATACGCTTGCTTGATACAAACCGTAGAGTAAGTCCACTGACAGGATTACCAGGTAATGTTCAAATTCAAGCAGAAATAAAAAAACGCTTACTTAATAATGAACAATTTTCAATTCTATATATAGACTTAGATAATTTCAAAGCATATAATGATGTTTACGGATTTTTAAATGGAGATGAAATGATTAAGTTTACAGCAAGATGTATATCAAATCATTTACATGATACAGAAGATGAAGGAAATTTTGTAGGACATATTGGAGGAGATGACTTTGTTGCCATTACTTCTAATATAAATTGTGAGCAAATATGTCAGAATATTGTATTGGAATTTGACCAAGGAGAACTTAAATATTTTAATAAAAAAGATATTGAAAAAGGATACTTAGAAGTACCAAATAGAAAATGTATAATAGAACAATTCCCACTTACAAGTATATCAATTGCAGTAGTTGTAGTAGATGAAGGTAGATTTAAAAATGTATTAGAAATAGGTGAAACTGCTGCACAAGTAAAACACTTAGCAAAGACCACACCTGGTAGTACATATGTAATAGACAGAAGAAAGCATGGTTCCAACTAGAAAAAATATAAAAGCTATTTACAATATTCGACAAGAGTGTTAATATAAAGATAACAATAAAGGAAAAAATGGGGGAAGAAACAAATGAGTAAATGTAAGAAAATCTTGTTATTGCTAACATTGATGTTAATAGCAATAGTAGGCACAGTAAGTGCACATTCAGTGGACTTAGACCCAGAAAGTCTAATATCATTTCCATTTATAGTTAGTGAGGGAAAAGGAAAGATAACTGTAAAAAGTTCTGTAACAAACTATACATTGTATTATCAAAATGTAGAAATATCAAATGCAACTTATGATGAAATTAATACGATAAAGGAAAATGGAAAAGCTGAATTGTCAACAATAGAAAGACAAATGAATTCTTTAAAAGAAGAATACAATAATTTAAAAACTATTAAAGACGAAAAATATACTACATATCAAAATGCAATAAGTAACAATTTAACAGAGGAACAAATAAATGTAGCTAAAACAGAATATGAAACAGCAAATACCAACTATACAAATAAAGTAAAAGAATATAATACCAAAGTAGATGAATATAATGCCAAGGTATCACAAATAAATAATCAAGTAAAGGATAAACTTCCAATGTACAATGATTCTAATTGGACTAAAACAACTGATGGAAGTTTCAAAGTTAATTTAACACAATTTTCAGGAAAAAAATCATTTTCTATATGGGCTAAATTAGTAACAGGAACAAATACATATTATGACCAAGAAATATATTCTATGAATGGTACTAAACCAACTGAAGTTAGTGTTACATCTGTAAGTTTAAATAAATCGACTTTAGACATTAAGGTTGGAGAAACAGCTACATTAACAGCTACAATAAACCCAACAAATGCAACAAATAAAAATGTTACTTGGGAAAGCGACAACACTCAAATAGCTACAGTTGATACAGCTGGAAAAGTAACAGCTATTAAAGAAGGAACAGCTAAAATAACAGTAAAGACCAAAGATGGAAACTACACTGCCACTTGTATAGTTACTGTATCTAAAAATGATGGCATTGTTTGGACAGATCCATCAAACATAAAATTCACAGTTACAGAAGATTTTTATCTAAAGGTAACTGGATTAAAAGAAGATGGAAAGTATTATGGATTTATATCTAATGGAAAAATAGCACCAACAGTTCCTGATACTGGATGGATAGAAAATGAGAATCTTCCAGTAACAAATAAACCAGGATTTTCAATTAGTAAATATCTTGAAAAATCTGGAGATATTTATGTATGGATATATGAAACACAAATAGTAAATAATGTACGTCAAAATAAATGCATTATTGAAGCGCAAAAAATAGAAAGACCAGCACTTAAAAAAATAGGAACAAGAATGAAATGTTACTTCCTTAATGAGGAGACTTCAACACATTTATTTGAGGCATATAGTTATGAAAATGCAAGAAAAATAAATGTAAAAATAGGAAAAGTAACAGATAAAAGTATATTAAGAGCTATAAAAAATGGTGAAACAGATTGTTTACAAAAATTATTAGATTATGCTAAAAATGCAGATTCTATATATACAGGTACAGTTCCTCTAGGAAGGTCTGAATCTATAACAAATAAATTAAATCTAGTAAATGATGAATATTATTATGTATATATGGTACTAGATGATGAGAATGGAAAATATTTTCCAGTAGAAGATGTGTCATTATATCAAGCATTGACATATGAAAAAGATGGAAAAACGAGCAAGAACTTATTTGATTACTTAAATGATAATTTCAAATGGAACTTAGGAAATGATGATACTACAATTGACAACACAACAGCAACAGGAAAACTTCCACAAACAGGAGCTAGTATAGTAATATATGTTGCAATAACATTAGTAATAGTAGCAGGAGTAATATTTGCAATAAAATATAAAAAGTACAATATAAAATACTAAAAAATTAAAAGGTTCTCTTAAAAAATAGAGAACCTTTTATGTATTATAAAAATAATCCATTATACCATTATAAATTCCCCAAGCTAATCTATCTTGATATTCATCAGTTAAAAGCTGCTGTTCTTCTTCAGGGTTAGATAAAAATCCACATTCCACAATAGATATAGGAATTTCCACATGCTTTATAATATAAACATTATCAAGCTTCATAGCTACCCTTTTATTTTCTTTCTGAATTGAATCATTTAAATTTTGTTGTAAGCTCTTTGCTAAAACAGTACTCTTCTCATCATTCTGTTTATAAAAACATTGCCAACCATAATACTGTTGCTGAGGAATTTTATTCAAATGAATAGAAACAAAAATATCAGCAGAACTCTCATTACCAATTTTTACTCTATTATGAATATCAGAAATTTTCTTTTTTCTCAAAGTGTTTTTATCTAAGTCATAAATAGCATTTTCATCACTACGAGTTAAAATTACAGTAGCACCAGACTGTTCTAGCAAACTTTGGACCTTCAAAGTTATTTTCAAATTTGTTTCAGCTTCAGTGGTGCCATTACTCGATTGAGCACCCTCATCAGGTTTTCCATGACCAGCATCTAGAACAATAACCTTATTAGAAACCGGCAAAGAAACAGTAGGAACAGTTTTATCAGTATTTGCAATTTGAAAAACAAAAACAAACACACAAACTAACAAAATACTAGAAATAATACCCAATCTCTTTTTACTCAAAACAACCATAAATCCACCCCATAATCATATATATGAGATAATTCTAAAATTATGATTTTTGAATAAAAATTCCACTTTTTGAGAAAAATATGTGTAAACATATAATGCAAGGAGTGGAATTTTAAAATGCAATATAAAACCTTAATGATAAAAGGTGCAATTTTAGGTAAAAATCAATTAGAAGATTATTTAGAAAAAGTGGCTTCAAGCCATAATTTACAGAACTTTTCGGATAAAGAAACATACCCAATTCCAAGATTAAAAGAAAATTTTGAGTTAATTACTCAAACATATAATTTATTAAATGAACATGCAAAATTAAAAATACCAATACATTCAGCAGGAGAGTGGATTTTAGACAATTACTATGTAATAGATGAGGCAGTAAAAAACATAAAGTTAGAGCTTCCAAAACATAAATATACAAAGTTTTTAGGGCTAGCAAATGGAAATTATGCTGGCTTTGCTAGAGTGTATGTTTTAGCAAGTGAGATTGTAAATTACACAGATAATAAAATAGATGGCAAAAATTTAAGTGATTATATACAAGCATATCAAAAAAAGAAGACCTTAAGTATGGAAGAAATATGGAGCATAGGCATTTTTATGAAAATTGCCTTAATAGAAAACATTAGGCAAATTTGTGAAAAGATATATGTTTCTCAGCTCCAAAAATACAAAGTTGAAAATATAATTGAAAGACTAGTTGAACAAAAAAATAAAGATGAATTGCAGTTTACCAAGCTATCAGAATACAAAGACAAACTAACAAAACATACAGAAATGAAGTATCCATTTATTGAATACTTATCATATAAATTAAAAAAGTACGGCAAAAAGGCATATCCATATATATCTATTTTAGAAGAACAAGTAAATAGAGCAGGTATGGATTTAGATGAAGCCATAAAAAAAGAACATTTTGAAATTGCTATAAACAAAGTATCAATGGGCAATTGTATTACAAGCATTAAAAATTTAAATAGAATTAGTATGCTAGAAATTTTTGAAGACATAAATGGTGTTGAAGATATACTAAAACAAGATCCAGCGAATGTCTATGAAAAAATGGATTATCAAACAAGAATAGTATACAGAAATGCAATAAAAGAAATAGCCAAAAAAACTAAGATTTCTGAAATATATATAGCAAAAAAGGTATGGCATTTAGCTGATAAAGCAAAAGGTGATAAACAAAAACATGTAGGATATTATTTAATATCAGATGGCAAAGGGCAATTACTGCAAGAGTTGACAGGCAAAAAAACAAATAAGCTATCAAATGATAAAAAAATTGCAATATGGCTTACTGCACTAAGTATTTGCACAGCTATAATTTGTATATTATTTGCAAGTTGTTTTTATGCAAAAGCACAATTTTCAGTATGGTTTGCTGTGCTATTAGGAGTATTGCTAATTATCCCAGTGCAAACCATTTTAGTGCAAATTGCACAATATATTTTAGGAAAATTTATAAAACCAAAGCCAATACCTAAATTGGATTTTGAAGCAGGTGTGCCGGAAGAATCAGCAACTTTTGTGGTTATACCTACAATTGTGAATTCTAAGCAAAAAGTGCAGAAAATAACGAAGAATTTAGAAAAATATTATATGGCAAACAAGAGTGATAACATATATTTTGCACTTTTAGGTGATTGCACAGCAGGAAAAAATGAGAAAGAACCTTTTGACGAAGAGGTTGTAAGTACAGGAATTGAAGAAGCGGAGAGATTAAATAAAAAATATCCAGATAATAACTTTCCAAAGTTTCATTTTTTATATAGAAAAAGAACTTGGAATACAGCAGAAGAATGTTATTTGGGCTGGGAAAGAAAAAGAGGATTATTAAATCAATTTAATGAATATGTTTTAGGAAAAAGTAAAAATGAATTTTTAGCAAATACAATTGAAAAATGCGAAAAAATTCCTAAGATTAAATATGTAATAACCTTAGATGCAGACACTGAACTTTGTCTAAATACTGGATTAGAGCTAATAGGTGCAATGGCACATATATTAAATAAACCAGTATTAAATCATAAACAAGACTTAGTAATAGATGGACATGCATTGATACAACCACGAGTTGGAATTTCACTTTTAGATGTGCAAAAAAGCTATTTTACAAAATTATATGCAGGTTCAAGTGGAAAAGACGCATATACAAATGCCATTTCAGACATATATCAGGACAATTTTGAGGAAGGAATTTTTACAGGAAAGGGAATTTACGATTTACAAATATTTTCTACTGTACTTACAAATGAAATACCTCAAAATACTGTGTTAAGCCACGATTTACTAGAGGGAAGTTACTTAAGATGTGGACTGGCAACAGATATAATGTTACTTGATGGATACCCTACAGGATATAATAGTTTTAAAGCAAGGCTTCACAGATGGATACGTGGAGACTGGCAATTGGTGCAATGGTTAGGCAGTAGCATTATAAATAAAAGAGGAGAGAAAAAGGAAAACCCATTAAGTATATTATCAAGATACAAAATTTTAGACAATTTAGTAAGAAGTTTATTGGAGCCAACAGTAGTAATATCAATGGTTTATGTAAGTATTTTCAAGCTATTGTTTAATATAAAAATATGGCCAATAATAACTTTGCTTGTGATAGCAACAATAATTCCAACTATTTTAGAATTATTAAACCGTATATTATTTAAAAAGGATCAAGAAAAACCACAAAAAACTTTTACAAAAACAATATCGGGACCAAATGCAGCAATTCAAAGAGGATTATTAGCTTTAGGAAATTTACCAGACAAAGCATATTTTAGCTTAAATGCTTGTATAAAAACTTTAAGAAGAGTATTTGTTACCCAAAAACATTTACTTGAATGGATGACAGCAGAAGAAGCTGAAAAAAATGCAAAAAAAGATTTATTTTCGTATTATAAAAATATGATTTTAAACGTTATTTTAGGCGTATTAACACTAGCAATGTTATTTATATTACCATTAAAATTCAGCAATATATTTATACTTTTATTTGGACTACTTTGGACAATTACTCCTGCAGTAATGTGGCAAATAAGTAAAGAATATAAAGTAACGCCACAGCTAGAAAAATTAAATGATGCAGACAAAGAATATTTATTAAATTTAGGCAAAAAAACTTGGCAGTATTTTAAAGAATTTATAAATGAAAAAAGCAATTTTCTACCACCAGATAACTACCAAGAAGATAGAAAACCAAAACTTGTGAATAGAACTTCACCTACAAATATTGGGTTAGGCTTACTTGCAGTAGTAGCTAGTTATGATTTGGGTTACGAAAATTTAGAAGACACACTTAAATTATTGGAAAAAATGCTAAATACAATTAGTAATCTTCCAAAATGGAATGGTCATTTATACAACTGGTATAACCTAGATAATTTACAACCTTTAATACCAAGATATATTTCATCAGTAGATAGTGGAAATTTGGTTGGATATTTATTTACTTTAAAACAATTTTTACTAGAACATATTCAAGAAAACAATGTTGAAGCATTACTTTTAACAGTAGATACACTAATTAAAAACACAGATTTTTCAAAACTATATGATGAAAACACTCGACTATTTTCAATTGGATTTAATATAGAGGAAAACAGTTTAACAGATTCATATTATGATTTACTTGCATCAGAAGCAAGGCAAACTAGCTTAATAGCAATAGCAAAAAAAGATGTACCAGCAAGACATTGGAACAATTTGAGTAGAACACTTACAATATTGAATAAATATAAAGGACTAATATCGTGGTCTGGAACAGCTTTTGAATATTTTATGCCAAATATAAATATTCCTAAATATCCGGGTAGCATATTAGATGAGTCATGCAAGTTTATGCTTATGAGCCAGAAAGAATATGCTAAAAAACTCAACATTCCTTGGGGAATATCAGAATCAGCTTTTTATTTAAAAGACTTGCAAAACAATTATCAATATAAAGCTTTTGGGATCCCTTGGATAGGATTAAAAAGAGGACTTTCAGATGAAATGGTAACAAGTTCTTACGGAAGTATTTTAGCGCTTACAGAGGCTCCAAAAGAGGTTGTTGAAAATTTAAAAATATTAGAAAAAAACGGTATGTATAAACAATATGGATTTTATGAATCAATTGACTATACTCCAACTAGATTAAAAAAAGGTGAAAAATATGCAGTAGTAAAAACATATATGGCACATCACCAAGGCTTAATATTACTTGCAATAAACAACCTATTTAAGAATAATATAATGCAAAAAAGATTTATGGAAAACCCTGAATTAAAGGCAATAGACATTCTACTTCAAGAAAAAATGCCAGAAAATATAATAATTACAAAAGAGGAAAAAGAAAAAGTAGAAAAAATAAAATATGTATATGATAATAATTATTCAGTAAGAGAAATAACTAAGCCAAACTTGAAAATTCCACAAATAAATGTAATATCAAGTAATGAGTATACAGTTGTAATGAATGCCAAAGGAGAAGGCTATAGTAAGTACAAAAATATACTAATAAATAGGTACAAAAAAACAAATGATATTGAACAAGGAATTTTCTTTTATATAAAAGATGTAAAAACAAATAGAATATGGACAGCTAATAAAATGAGTTATATGAATAATGCAGACAAATATGTAATGTATTTTTCAGATGATCAAAACAAAATAGTAAGACAAGATGGTGGAATAGAAACAATATTAAAAACAAGTGTTATGGTAGATAGCCCAGTAGAGTTAAGAAGTTTAGAAATAACAAACCATGGGCTAGAAAGCAAAACACTAGAAATTACAAGCTTTTTAGAACCTGTACTTTCAGAACCAGCACAAGACTACAGCCACCCAAGTTTTAATAATTTATTTTTAAACTATGAATATTTAGATGATTTAGAAGCAATTTTAGTTACTAGAAGAAAAAGGACAGATAACGAAAATCAAGTATTTTTAGGTATAAAATTTTACACAGAAAATGAGACAGTAGGAAAGCTAGAATATGAAATAGATAAGGAAAAATTTTATGGAAGGAATGAATTAGGGCTTCCAATAGCAATAAAAAATTCAATTCCATTTAGTAACAATATGCAGTTGACAACAGAACCGATTGCAAGTATGAAAAGAACTATAACAATAAAGCCAGAAGAAAAGGTAACACTTAATTTAATTTTAGCAGTTGCAGAAACTAAACAAAAAGTAGAAGAAACCTTAAAAGAATTTACAAGCCAAGCTACAATTAAACACAACTTTGAACTTGCGAGAGCTAGTAAAGAAGCGGAAAATAAATATTTAGGAGTAAATGCAAGACAAACTGAGCTGTACCAAAAAATGTTAGGATATTTGCTATATAATAACCCATTAAAGACTCTAACTTGTAGCAGTATGGAAGCACCTGTAAGCAGGTTGTGGCAGTATGGGATTTCAGGAGATTTGCCGATACTGTTATTAAAAATAAAAGAAAAAGACGAAATAGAAACTTTAGAAGAAACTTTAAAAGCCTATAACTATTTTAGAGTGAAAAATATATTAGTAGATTTGATAATTATAAATCAAGAAAAATACAGTTATGACGGTAATCTAAGAGATGAAATATATAACAGTATTTCAAATGAGAATTTATCATATTTGCAAAATATAAAAAGTGGAATTTTTGTATTAGAAAATTTATCACAAGATGAGATAAACTTTTTTGAGTATCGTGCAAACTTAACTTTAAATGCAAGTTATGGCAATATATACAGGTATTTAAAAGAACTTGAAGATGAGTATCTAGATAGTATAAAAGATATACCATTTGAAGAAACACCAAGAATGGTAGAAACCATACCAGCTAAAAGAGAAAAATTAACAGAGCTAAAATATTTAAATGATTACGGTGGTTTTTCACAAGACGGAAAAGAATATATAATTCGTGTAAATAAAGATGAAAAATTACCAACAGTATGGAGCCATATCTTAACTAACAAGCAATTTGGAACTTTAGTAACAGAGGGAATGGGAGGTTATACTTGGTATAAAAATAGCAGATTAAATAGATTAACAGCATGGAGAAACTTACCAGTACAAGATGTACCGTCAGAAATAATATACTTGCAAAATGAAGAAAGTAAAAAAGTATGGTCTATGGGCTTAAATCCATGTCCAGACGATAATGACTACTATATCACATATGGATTAGGATATGCAAAATATCGCCATCAAAGTGATGAAATAAGTCAAAATTTAGAAATGTATATTCCAATGGAAGATAATATAAAGGTGCAAACTCTAAAACTTGAAAACAATGGACTAAAAAAGAAAAAACTAAAACTTGTGTATTATATAAAACCAGTGTTAGAAGAAGATGAGCTTAAATCAAATGGATATTGTACTTTAGAATTTATACCAAATTCAAATGTAATTTGTATGAAAAATACCGCCCAAGAAGAAACATTTTCACAATATTTATTTGTATCAAGTGGCGAAAAAATAACATCATATACTGGAAGTAAGCAAAACTTTGTGGGCAATGGAGGTTTAGCAAATCCAGATGGAATACGCCAAATAAAATTAGATAATTCAAACAGTTTATGGCAAAATGGAATAATTGCTATTCAATGTGAGGTAGAACTAGAAGCACTAGAAAGCAAGGAAATTGTATTTACATTAGGTGTGGGTAAAACTGTTTTAGAGTGCCAAGATATAGCATACAAGTATTGTAATTTAAGCAAAGTAAAAGAAGAATATGAAAAAACTAAAAATTACTGGAGAGGCATAACAGATAATCTACAAGTAAGTACACCATTGGAATCTACAAATATTTTGTTAAATAGTTGGTTAATTTATCAAACTATAACTTCAAGATTATTAGGAAGAACAGGATATTATCAATCTGGTGGAGCATATGGATTTAGAGACCAACTTCAAGATACAATTGCATTAAAATATGTTGATCCAGAGTTTACAAAACAGCAAATAATAAAACACAGTGCACATCAATTTATAGAAGGAGATGTAGAACATTGGTGGCATGAAGAAACAATTAGAGGAATACGCACAAGATTTACAGACGACAGATTATGGTTAGTGTATTTAGTAGAAGACTATATATCATTTACAGGAGATAAGCAAATACTAGATATTCAAACGCCATATCTAACAGGTGCTATACTTGAAACAGGAGTCGACGAAAAGTATGATAGATATGAGCAGACAGAATTAACAGAAAGCATTTATGAACATTGCAAAAAAGCAATAGAAATATCTTTAGACTTTGGAGAAAATGGCTTACCTAAAATAGGTTCAGGAGACTGGAATGACGGATTTAGTACAGTAGGAAATAAAGGTAAAGGTGAGAGTATATGGTTGGGATTTTTTATGTATGATGTTTTGAAGAAATTTATTCCAATATGTATAGAAAAAGATGAACCAGATTTAGCAAAAAAATATGAAGAAATAACAGAAAAATTAAAGAGAGCATTAAATGCTAGTGGATGGGACGGCAGATGGTTTAGAAGAGCATTTATGGATGACGGAAATGTTTTAGGAAGTATGCAAAACCAGGAATGTAGAATAGATTCAATTGCACAAAGCTGGTCTGTAATATCAGGAGCAGGAGACAATGATAAAAAATATATATCAATGGAAAGTTTAGAGAACCACTTAATAGATAAAGAAAATGGAGTGATAAAATTACTAGACCCGCCATTTGACAAAGGAATACTAAAACCAGGCTATATTAGCAGCTATGTACCAGGAACCAGAGAAAATGGAGGACAATACACACATGGAGCTATTTGGGCAATAATTGCATTTAGTTTGCTAGGCTTTGGAGATAAAGCAGGGGAATATTATAGAATGATAAACCCAATTGAGCATAGTAGAACGAAAGAAGCGGCAAACAAATATAAAGTAGAACCATATGTAATTAGTGCAGATGTATATACTCAAAAAAATTTAGCAGGACGAGGTGGTTGGACATGGTACACAGGCTCAAGTAGCTGGATGTATGAAGCAGGTATTAAGTATTTATTAGGCCTACGCATAGAAAATGGATACCTAAGTATACAGCCATGTATTCCAAGCGACTGGAAAGAATATAGCATAAAATATAAACATGGAAACTCTGTATATAACATTCATGTAAGTAATCCAAATGGTAAAAATAACACAGTAGAAAGCTTTAAACTAAATGGAAAAGAAATACCAGATAAGAAAATTGAGCTAAATTCTGCAGATGGAGTGTATAACATAGAAATACTTATGTAAACTAAATTTGATTTATATAAGAAAAAATGGTATAATTAAGGTATTAAAATTTATTTATTAAGGAGATATACATCATGAAAAAGACTACAAGAACGTTGATCTCGGAGCTGTTGGGCATTCTCATCAGTTTATTTGGAATCTATATTATGGGTTCCTACATGGCGAAGGTTCTGCCTTTCGGAATCAAGGCAAGTGTGGATTCCACACTCTTTGGAGTATGGGCATACACCGGCTGGATCTTCGGATTTGCAATTATTGGTTATGGAATCGCATTGGCATTCCAGAAGCCCATTAAACGCTATCTGAAGAAACTGAATCGCAGATAATTGCTAAGAAAAGAGGGTTACGAAAGTAGCCTTCTTTTTCTATTACAAAATCATTTCAAAATTATTTCAAAAATGTGACAAAATTATTGAAAAAAACTTGTACAAAATTAGTTATTATGATATAAATATAGTATCAAAGTTATAAGTCTTAAAAGTAAGAAAGGTAGGGCTTTTTTGTGGAGAATAATAAAGAAAAATTAAAAAAAGAAGATCTAAATTTAGTAGAAGAAAATTCTACAGAGTTGAATTCCGTAGAAGAATCTAAAAAAACTATTCTTGTAGTAGATGATGAAAAACCAATAGTGGATATTTTAACATACAATTTACAAAAAGAAGGGTATGCTACTTTAGAAGCTAATGATGGAGAAGAAGCAATAAGAATTGCAACAGAACAAAAACCAGATTTAATTTTATTAGATATTATGCTTCCAAAAATAGATGGACTAACTGTATGCAAAAAATTAAGACATATACTAAATGTGCCTATTCTAATATTATCTGCAAAAGATGAAGAAATTGACAAAATACTAGGCTTAGAGCTAGGAGCAGATGACTA
The DNA here is from genome assembly GCA_000435755.1 of Clostridium sp. CAG:508. GTDB lineage: Bacteria > Bacillota > Clostridia > TANB77 > CAG-508 > CAG-273. The sequence continues at coordinate 34,103 of FR889081.1, read as the reverse complement.
TATAACAAAACCATTTAGTGTAAGAGAACTAATGGCAAGAGTAAAAGCAAACTTGAGAAAAGCTGAAGTTCAAGTACAAAACTCAGCAAATGTAGAAAAACCTAAAAAAGAAAACGTTGTAATAGAATTAGGTGATTTAATTTTAGATACAGAAAGGTTTGAAGTTAAAGTTAGAGGAAAAATAATTGATTTAACTTTAAGAGAATTTGAGGTATTAAAATATTTAGCAAATCAGCCCGGCCAAGTAGTAACAAGGGAAACTTTACTTGAAAAAGTATGGGGCTATGAATATTATGGAGATATTAGAACAGTAGATGTTACAGTAAGAAGAATAAGAGAAAAAATCGAAAAAGACACATCAGCTCCAAAGATTTTAATTACCAAAAGAGGAGTTGGATATTATTTAGCAACCAACTAAATAATTACCAGTCTTTTCTAACCAGATTTGTACCTTGAAGGAAGGAAACCAAAAATGATAAAAAGTATACAAACAAAAATTATACTAATTTTTTTCATAATAGGAATAATTATAATTGGTGCATTATCATTTTTAAATATAAATAGTTTAAAGCAAATTGAAACAGCAAATACAGAAATAAATACAATAATAGCTGAAAAAACATCACAAACATTATTAATAATGGCAATTGCAATAGGCGTTTTTGCCATTATTACTGTGTTAGTAGGGTATTTTATACATAAAGCAATAGTAAAACCAATAGACAATCTAATTGAAAACGCAGAAAAAATTGCAAATGGTGAAGAAGTTGAATTTAAAGAGCAAAATAAAAATCAAACACAAATATCAGAACTATCAAATGCCTTTAATTTAATGACAAATGAACTAAAGCAGAATTTAAATGAAGTAGCTAGACAAAAAAGACAAATTGAAACTATTTTATTACATATGACAGACGGAATTATTGCCTTTGACATGGAGGGCAATATTATTCATATAAACCCAGCAGCAATACAATTATTAAATTTAACTAATGAAAAAAACACATTTAATAGTATATTCACAAAATTTAATACAGATATAAACTTAGAGAAAATAGTATATTTAGAAAATTGGACTTCATCAGAACAAAGACTAAATATAGGAGAAAAATATATTAACCTATTATTTGCACCTTTCCAAGATGAAAGTGACAAGCCAGAGGGAGTAATAGTAGTAATTCAAGATATTACAGAACATGTAAAACTAGACAATATGAGAAAAGAGTTTGTAGCAGATGTATCACATGAATTAAAAACACCTATTACATCAATAATGGGATATGCAGATACTTTACTTGAGAGTGACTATGACAAAGAAATGCAAACTAAGTTCTTAGAAGTTATTAGCTCAGAAGCTAGAAGAATGGCAAGACTTGTTACAGACTTGCTAGTGCTTTCTAGATATGATAATAAAAAAGTAACAAAAGAAGAATCTGTATTTGATTTAGGAGAACTAACGAAAAATTGTATTGATAGACTACGTTTTGAGGTGGAAAAGAAAAATCATAATGTTGAATGTTTTGTAACAGCAAATGTACCACCAGTAAATGCAGACAAATATGGAATAGAAAGAGTAATATTAAATATAATTTCTAATGCCATAAAATATACTCCAGAAAATGGTGTAATCAAAGTATATGTTGGATTCGTATATAATGACGCATATATTAAGGTTATAGATAATGGAATTGGAATTCCAGAGGCAGATTTATCTAGAATATTTGAAAGATTTTATAGAGTAGATAAAGCAAGATCAAGAGAACTTGGTGGAACTGGACTAGGACTTCCAATTGCAAAAGAAATTATAGAACAAAACAATGGAAGTATTGATATAAAAAGTGAAGCAGGAAAAGGTACTGAAGTTGTAATTAGAATACCAGTTTATAAAAAATAGAAAGAGGGTAAAAACATAATGACTATTAGTGACAAAACACGTGATATATTAGAGTGGATTTTATGTATTGTAATTGCATTTGTTTTAGCAATTGTAGTTAAATATTTTGTAGGAACACCTACAATTGTAAGTCAAGTTTCAATGAAACCAACATTGATGCCAGGGCAAAGACTAATACTAAATAGATGGATGAGAACAATAAATGAAATGCCACAAAGAGGAGAAATAATTACATTTGAAGCACCTAGTAAAGTGGCATATAGCAATAGCCTAGAAGTAGACTTACAAAATCCAGTAGCTAAATATGAAAAAGAACCAACAAATTGGTGGAGTAAATTTGTATACTATGTGCTAGAAATAGGAAAAGAAAGCTATATAAAAAGAGTAATTGCATTACCTGGTGAACATGTAAAAATTGAAAATGGTAAAGTATATATAAATGGAACAGAATTAGAAGAACCATACTTACAACCAAATGTAGTTACAACAGTTGATGCAAAAAACTATAATTATTTTTCTGAATTTACAGTACCAGAAGGATATGTTTTTGCAATGGGAGATAATAGAAGTCAATCTACAGACTGTAGAGCTTTTGGATGTGTTCCAGTAGAAAAAGTTGAAAGCAAAGTTTGGATTAGATTTTGGCCATTAAATTTATTTGGAAAGGTATAAAAATGTCTTTTGAAAATTTAATAGGAAATGAAAAAATAAAACAGATACTTGAAACAACAGTAAAAAATAACAATGTACTACATAGCTATATGTTTGTAGGACAAGAAGGAATAGGAAAAAACTTATTTGCAAAAGAGTTCGCAAAAATGATATTATGCAGTAATGAAACAAACAAACCCTGTAATCAATGCAAATCTTGTTTGGAATTTAATGGAGAAAGCCATCCTGACTTTTTACAAATAGCACCAGAAGATGGAAAAGCCATAAAAATAGAGCAAGTGAGATTTTTACAAGAAAAAGCACAAGAAAAACCTGTAACTTCAAGTAAAAAAGTATATTTAATATCGCAAGCAGAAACAATGACTAGAGAAGCAGCCAATAGCTTACTTAAAACTTTAGAAGAACCACCAGAATATGTAGTTATTATTTTGACAACTTCAAATGAAAGCAAGCTATTAACAACAATAAAGTCAAGATGTATGAAGCTATATTTTGAACCAATACCAGAGAAAAAAATAATAAACTATTTAAAACAAAATGGTATAAATTCAGACATTACAGAAAATATGTTAAAACATTGTGAAGGTAGTATTGGCAAAGCATTAAAAATAAATGATTCAAAAGAACAATATATGCAAATAGAGCAGTTAATAGGCATATTAGATAAACAAGACATAACACAAATTTGGAGAAAAGCAGATGTGCTATATTCTGCCAAAGATGAAATTATTGATTTGCTAGATTATATGGAAATAGTGATATATAATGCTATAAAAAATAAGCATAAAGCAAATTATATAAATGGAATACAAATAATAGAACAGACAAAACAAAGAATATTAGCAAATGCTAATTATGATATGTCAATTGATAACTTATTACTAAAACTATGGGAGGAAGTTAATTGAAAAAGATAGTAGGGGTTAGATTTAGAAAACCAGGAAAAGTATATTTTTTTGATCCGGATAAATTAAATATAGAAAAAGGTCAAAAAGTGATAGTAGAAACTAGCCAAGGACAAGAGATTGGAAATGTTACTACAGGTGTTAGAGAAATAGAAGAATCTAGTTTAACAGCACCTTTAAAAAAGGTAATTCGTATAGCAACACCAAAGGACATACAAATTGATGAAGCAAATAGAGAAAAGGAAAAAGAAGCTTTTAAAATTGCTCAAGAAAAAATAAAAAAATATAAGTTAGACATGAATTTAACTGAAGTTGAATATAAATTTGACAATAGTAAAATTATATTTTTCTTTACAGCAGATGGAAGAATAGACTTTAGAGAATTAGTAAAAGACCTAGCAGCTGTTTTTAGAACAAGAATCGAATTAAGACAAATTGGAGTAAGAGACGAAGTTAAAAAAATAGGTGGCAATGGTGTGTGTGGTAGAGAACTTTGCTGTTGTTCATTTTTAGATAATTTTGAGGCAGTATCTATAAAAATGGCAAAAGAGCAAAATGTTTCACTAAATCCATCTAAAATATCAGGAAATTGTGGAAGACTTATGTGTTGCTTAAAATATGAGCAAAACGTATATGAAGATAAATTAAAAAGACTTCCTAAAATTGGAGCAATTGTAAAAACGGAAGATGGGGAAGGAACAGTTGACTCAATACAAACACTAAAAGAAATAATACGTGTAAAATTTAAAGATGGAGATGACACTTTTTATAAAAGATACCCAGCATCTGAGGTAAAAATTATAAAAAATATTGGAAGAGAAGAGATAGACCCAGAAGAAAAAGAACATGCAAAAGAGTTAGCAGAATTAGAAAAATTAGAAAAACTAGATGAACGAGCAAAATCAGATGATGATGATATTTAATAATAGATATAAAAATGAGAGGTGGTGAAATAAATGGCATATAAAATTACAGACAAATGTATCAGCTGTGGAGCATGTGCTGCAAGTTGTCCAGTATCTTGCATTTCACAAGGTGAAGATAAATATGTAATAAACAAAGACGCATGTATCTCATGCGGAACATGCGAAGGTGTTTGCCCAGTTGGTGCACCAGAACCAAACGAAGAATAAAATAATAACAAAAAAGCTCGGCTCACAGCCGAGTTTTTTCTTAGCTATTTGTTGTTTCTTCAAGTTTTAAAAGAGCTTCCCAACGTTTATCTACTTCTTTTTGAAACTCTTCTATCATCCATTCATTACCAGGTTTAAACATATGTTTAAAACGTTTTTGAGGTTTTAAAAATTCTTCAATAGGTAATTTTTTAGCAGGTTTATAATTTATTACATATCTGCCATCAATTACTTCATATAAAGGCCAATAGCATGTCTCAACAGCTAATTTGTTTATTTGCATTAACATATCTGTTGGATATCCCCAGCCTCTTGGACAAGGTGATAATACATTTAAGAAACATGGACCTTCTGTATAAATAGCTTTTTCAGCCTTTTCATATAGATCTTTAAAATTTGCATAAGCAATAGTTTGTGCTACATATGGTAAATGATGTGCCTCCATAACTTCTGTCAAATCTTTTCTGGACTGCATTTTGCCAGGTATAACTGTTCCAGCAGGTGAAGTTGTAGTATCTGCAAACTTTGGAGTAGCAGAAGAACGTTGAATACCAGTATTCATATAGGCACCATTATCATAACATACATATACCATATCATGACCTCTTTCCATAGCACCTGATAAACTTTGGATACCTATATCATAAGTTCCACCATCTCCACCAAATGTAATAAATTTAGTAGTTTTATCACTAGGCAATTTGCCTTGTTTTTTTAATGAACGATAAGCTGCTTCTACACCAGAACAAGTAGATGCTGCATTTTCAAAAGCTGTGTGGATATATGAGTCAGTCCAAGAAGTATATGGATATATAAAACTTGAAACTTCCATACAACCAGTAGCATTACTAATTACTGCATGATCTTCTGGTTTTAAAGCTCTTAAAACCATACGAGCAATAGGTGGGGCACCACAACCAGCACACATTCTGTGACCAGCTGTAAATCTAGATGGCTTATTTGCCATTACTTCTTTTAAATTATATGCCATAAAATTTTCCTCACTTTCTTAATCCTACATAACGATATGGATTATCAATTTCACCAGTTTTAGCAACTTGTGCTAAATAATTAAATACTTCATGAATATTATTACTTGTAGTATCTCTACCACCAATACCATAAACATAGCTTACAGCAGGAACCTGCTTTTTAGCTGTATACATGCTTGAGATAACATCTTCATATAATGCACCACCCATAGCATTTAAAGAATCAGCTTTGTCCATTATTGCAACAGCTTTTAAATTTCCTAAAGCTTCAGCAATTTCTTCTGCAGGGAAAGGTCTAAACACACGAACCTTAACCATACCAGCTTTAATTCCTTTTTCTCTTAACTCATCTACAACTGTTTTAGTAGTTCCAGCAGTTGAGTTCATACAAACAACAGCAATTTCTGCATCTTCCATTCTATATTCTTCAAAAAATGAATATTTTCTACCAGTCATTTTTTCAAAGTCTTTGGCAACTTCTAAAATAACTTTTTTAGCATTTCTCATTGCCTCAGCTTGTTGATATTTATGTTCAAATAAATATGATTGAACATCTAATGGACCAACAGCAATTGGCTCTTTATCATTTAATAAATAATGTTCTGGGTTATATGTTCCAACAAATTCTTTAACTTTATCATCTTCAATTAGTTCGATATTCTCAATTGAATGAGAAGTAATAAATCCATCTTGACATACCATTAAAGGTAATAAAACATCCTTATTTTCAGCAATTCTATGAGCCATAATTAAGTTGTCATATGCTTCTTGGTTATTTTCAGAAAATAACATAATCCATCCAGCATCTCTTACACCCATTGCATCTGAATGGTCATTGTGAATATTTAATGGACCTGAAACAGCTCTATTTACTAAGCTCATAACAATAGGAAGTCTTAAGCTGGACGCAATATATATCATTTCCCACATATATGATAAACCATTAGCAGAAGTAGCAGTCATAGCTCTTGCACCAGCAGCTTCTGCACCAACACAAGCACTCATAGCACTATGCTCACTTTCAACAGCAACAAATTCTGTATCTACAGTGCCATTACTAACAAAAGTAGAAAAATATTGAGGTATTTCTGTTGAAGGTGTTATAGGAAAGGCAGCTACAACATCTGGATTTATTTGTTTCATAGCAATAGCGGCAGCTTCATTTCCACTTAATCTTTCTCTAATTCCCATACTATAATCTCCTTTACTCAGTCATTTCAATGGCATGGAATGGGCACACTTTAGCGCAAACTCCACAACCTTTGCAATAATCATAATTAAAATCTTCACGCTTTCCTTCTTTATTTACAGGAATAGCATCATCAGGGCAAACTGGAAAACATAAACCACATTGAGTACATTTCTCAGATATGTAAATAGGTTTAACACTTCTCCAGTCACCTGTTTTAAATTCTCTAGCATTACCAGCTTTATAAATATTACCACCAATAGTCATATCACAAGCTGGAGTATTTTTATCAATCATTTAAACCATCCTTTCTAAACTTTATTAACTTCTTTTAAAGCCATTTCTAAAGCTTTCATATTTCCATCAATAACTTCAGGTTTTTTAGCAAATTTGTGTTTAAAGGAACCTTCCATATCAGCTAAAAAGTCTTTTTCTTCAATTACTCCACTTACTTTTACAATTGCAGCAAGCATAGGAGTATTTGGAAAATATTTACCTAAAGTTTCTAATGATATTTTTCTTGCATCAATAGTATAAACATCTCCGGTATATCCGTTAAGTAAAGGCTTTAATTCATTTCCACTTTTTGTAGTGTTTATAACTATTGCACCATCAGGTTTTAAACCAGCAGTTACATCAACAGCTTCTAACAAACTATCGTCAACAACTACTACATAATCTGGTTCATATATATTACTATGAATACGTATTGGTGTATTACTAATACGGTTATATGCAGTAATAGGAGCACCCATTCTTTCTGGACCATATTCAGGAAAACCTTGAATATATTTACCAGTGTTAAAAGCAGCATCTGCAAGTAAAAGAGAAGCTGTTTTAGCACCTTGACCACCTCTACCATGCCATCTAATTTCAATTAAATCTTTCATAGTTTAAGTATTCCTCCTTAAATATTTTTCAAGTATTATTTTATTCTTAAATAAGCATAATGTCAAGAAAAAAAGGTATAATATACTTTGGAAAACAATTGACAATAATGTATTTTTTTATTATTATATACATATAAAATGTAAAGGAAAGTGATAATATGCAAATGAAAAATAAAGTTAAAAGTGAAAAAGGTATTATGACAATGTATGTTACCATTGCAGTAGTAACATTTACAATAATATTAGTTGCACTTTTCTCGTTAGCGGTTGCTACAAGAAGAAATCAAATAAAGACACTTATAAAAATAAAAGAAGTATATGAACAAGATAATAGTAAAAAAGAGCAGATATATATGATACAGGGAAAAAGAATTGAACGACAATTGCCAAGAACAAAAGACACAAGACCATACTATCCAGATGATACATTTGAGAAAGATCCAGATACTAACTTAAATGATGGACTAGTAATTCGAGATTCAAATGGAAATGAATATGTATGGATAGAGGTCCCTAAAAGCTTGTATGCAGATAGTAGCTATAACACAAAAACAACAACAGCAGACCAGAAACCTACAAAATCAACAGATTATGATAAGATAGAATATTGTTTGCATAAATATACAAATTATTATAGGAACGGAACAAGTTTTAAGGATGAATATTTTACAGAGTCAAATTTTGGCTTAACAGACGTACAATATACGGCTCTGAGACAAAAAATGTTAAAAAGTGTATATGAAAATGGAGGCTTTTGGATAGGAAGATATGAAGCAGGAATAGAAACGAATAGAACTTCAAGCAGTACACCAATAACAGAAGTACCATTATCGAAAGTAGGAACTGTAGAAAAACCAGTATATCCGTATAATTATGTGACGTGTGGCAATGCCCAAATAGCGGCAAACATGTTAACAACAGATGATTATACCAGTAGTTTACTATTTGGAGTGCAATGGGATTTGGTATTAAAACATATAGAAGTAAAAGAGGTTAAAAAAGGAACAACGTTAGCGAAAATACAAAGCGCTTTAAGAACTAATAGTGGAACTTGGGGAAACTATAGAGATTCGACATTTATGATAAATAGGGGGAAATATGCAGAATTTAAAACTCATTCATTATCAACAACTTGGACGCCATATAATCAAACGACTAGCAGAAACTTTGTAAACAGTAATAGTGTAAAACAAGTTCAAAATAGTGATGGGGATGGAGTACTATTAACTACAGGAGCAAGTGATGCATGTAAGAAAATGAATATATATAATTTAGCGGGAAATGTGGCTGAATGGACCTTAGAAAATACTTTTATATCAAAGACTCCTTATGTACTTAGAGGAGGATTGTGTTGTTATAAATCTTCTAGCTTTCCGGCAGCCGAACGTAGTAACTATGTGGGTGTTTTACGGTTATATAGGTTTTAGAGTCACACTTTACAAATAGAATTCAATACAAAACTGTGCAATTCTAATAAAATTTAGAATTGCACAGTTTTTTGTGCTCTACACATTGATTTTTACCAGAATCTGTTATATAATACAAACTGTTAATATTGCATTTTTAAAATAAATAATATCCAAATTTAAGGAGGAAATCATGGGAGAAGTTATAGTAATAACATCTGGAAAAGGTGGAGTTGGAAAAACTACAACTACAGCAAATGTTGGGTCCGCTTTAGCATTAAGAGGTAAAAAAGTAGTATTAGTTGATACTGATATTGGTTTAAGAAACCTTGATGTTGTAATGGGACTAGAAAACAGAATAGTTTACGACATTGTAGACGTTGTAGAAGAAAAATGTAAATTAAGACAAGCTCTTATAAAAGATAAACGTTTTGAAGAGTTGTTTTTACTTCCAGCAGCTCAAACAAGAGATAAAAGTGCAATAAATGAAGAACAAATGAAAGAATTAACAGAAAAATTAAAAGAAGAATTTGACTATATTTTAATAGACTGTCCAG
>FR889081.1:2240-24424 GCA_000435755.1 Clostridium sp. CAG:508 | reverse complement strand
CCAGCAGGAATAGAGCAAGGCTTTAAAAATGCGATTGCAGGAGCAAGTAGAGCAATTGTAGTAACAACAGCTGAAATATCTGCCATTCGTGATGCAGACAGAATTATAGGACTATTAGAAGCATCTGAAATCAAAAATCCTGAATTAGTTATTAACCGTTTAAGACCTAATATGGTTAAAAAAGGTGAAATGATGGAAGTTGAAGATATAGTAGACCTATTATCAATTGACCTAATTGGTGTTGTACCAGATGATGAATTTATAATTACACAAACTAATAAAGGAGAGCCAGTTGTAACAAATCATAAAGCTCCATCTGGAAAAGCATATACAGAAATTGCTAGCAGAATATTAGGGGAAAATGTAGAAATTACAATACCAGGAAAGAAAGAAGGATTTTTTGCAAAAGTTAAAAATTTCTTCACAAAATAATACATACGGAGGTAGAACATGTTTGAAAATATAATGAACTTTTTTAAAAGTCTTGTAAAAAAAGAAAAGAGCAAGGAAAGCTCAGATACAGCAAAAGAAAGATTGCACTTGGTTTTAATGCAAGATAGAGCAAATGTATCTGCCGATTTCTTGGAACTTATGAAACAAGAAATAATAGAAGTAATAAAAAAATACATAGATGTTGATGAAAAAGAAATAGATGTGCATCTAACAAACAAGGCTAACGAGGATGGCACAGTTGGAGCACCTGCGTTATATGCAAACATTCCAATTGTAACAATCAAAAATGAAGCAAGAAAATTAAACGTACCAAAACAACAAGAAGAAAATAATAACGAAAAAGAAAAATCTAAAGAAACTGAAAATAAACCTAAAAAGGAAGAGAAAAAAGAAGAGGTAGAGGAAACAGAGAAAGTTAAAGAAGAAAATGAAGTTGATTCTACACAAGAAGAAAATAAAGAAACAGAAAACACAACAAATACCGAAGAAAATAAAGGAGAAGAGAATAAAGAACAAAAAGTAGAAGATAATATATCTGAACAAGAAGATAAGAAAACAGAGACATCAAATAATTAAATAGAGGGTAAACATGCAAAAAAAGATGTTTAAAAATTTTGAGTGGGGGATTTTAATATGTACAATAATACTACTAGCAATAGGGTTAGTTGCACTGTTTTCTGCCACTCAAAATTCAGATTATGAGGAATTTAAAAAACAAATCATGTGGATAGGCATTAGCATTCCAGTAATAGTTGTAGTTATTTTGGTGGATTATGAAATATTAGCTAAAATATCTCCAGTGATATATGGGCTAAGTCTTATTTCACTTGTAGCAGTATTATTTACTGAGCCGATAAATGGAGCTACTAGCTGGTTTAATATAGGACCATTTTCGTTCCAACCAGCCGAATTTGCCAAAATTGCAGTAGTACTATTTATGGCAAATGTTATTGTAAAATTGCAACAAAAAGGTAGAGATGAAATAAATAGATTTTGGAAGTTAGGAATAATATTAGCAACAGTTGCAGTGCCAACATTACTTATTATAAAACAACCAGACTATGGAACAGCATTAGCATTCTTAGTTGCATTGATATTTATGCTATATGTAGCAGGAATAAACAAAAAATATATTATAACAGCTGTACTATTAGTAGTTATTTTGGTACCATTAGCATATTTCTTTATATTACCAGAGCATGCCAAAGCAAGAATAGATGTGTACCTAAACCCAAACTTAGATCCAAGAGGAGATGGATACAACATAATACAGTCAAAACTAGCAATAGGAGCTGGACAAATATTTGGAATGGGACTATTTAAAGGAAATCAAACACAGTTAGGTTATTTATACCCAAAAACCACAGACTTTATATTTGCAGTTATAAGTGAAGAAATGGGATTTGTAGTTGCAGGAGCCATAATTGTGCTATATGTAATACTAATTACAAAATCAATTCAAGTAGCCAAAACTGCCAAAGACGATTTAGGCTCATATATAGCAACTGGAATAGTTGGAATATTTTTCTTTCATATGTTAGAAAATATAGGAATGACAATGGGGCTATTACCTATTACAGGAATACCACTTCCATTTGTAAGTTATGGTGGAAGCTCAATGCTCACAAACTTAACCCTAATAGCAATTTTATTAAATATAAGCACCAGACGCAAAAAAGCAATGTTTATAGAATAAAAACAAGTTGTTTTTTTACATTGCACAGACTAGCAACAGCGGCATTGCGGACTAGTTATCATTTTTAATTAAATATTAGATATAATACTTTTTGCAGTGAGGCTGTGGGGACCGACAAGCTAGAAAGCGTTGCTAAATTTTTTCGAATCATTGAAAATGTTTGCAAAAAATTGTTGTTACGCTTTCTTGCGTAGTTGGGATGGAACGGAAAAAAGTATTATATCTAATAATAGAAAAAGGAAGATAAGATGTACTTAAAAGAACTAAAAATAGGAAATGTAAAACTAAAAAACAACATACTACTAGCCCCAATGGCAGGAATAACCAACCTACCATTTCGTTTAATATGTGAAAAATTTGGAGTTCGGCTTAGCATATACAGAAATGATAAGCAGTAAAGGGCTATTTTATAATGATGAAAAAACAAAACTATTATTAAATACAGAAAATGAACAAATACCAGTTGCTGCCCAAATATTTGGAAATGATATTGAGGCAATGTCATTTGCAGCAAAAGAACTAAGCAAAACATCACCAATAATAGATATAAATATGGGATGTCCTGCACCAAAAGTAGTAAAAAATGGAGATGGAAGTAAACTATTATTAAACCTAGAACTAGCGGGAGATATTATTGAGGCAGTTGTTAAAAACTCTCAAGTACCTGTAACACTAAAAATGAGAAAAGGCTGGGATGATAATAATATTGTGGCAGTGGAGTTAGCAAAAATAGCAGATTCAAAAGGTGTAAAAGCAATAACTATACATGGAAGAACAAGGGAACAATTTTATACAGGAGAAGCAGACTGGGATATTATAAAACAAGTGAAACAAGCGGTAAATATACCAGTAATACGGAAATGGAGATATAAAAACCAAAGAAGATGCATTAAAAATGTTTGAACAAACAGGTGTAGATGCAATAATGATAGGAAGAGCTAGTATAGGAAATCCATGGATATTTAAAGAAATCCAAGAATATTTAACTGGTCAAGAAATAACACCAGTATCTAATGAAGAGAAGTTAGAAATAATATTAGAACATATAGATTTGCAGGTTAAATATTTAGGAGAAAACACTGGAATAAAAGAAATGCGCAAATATATGAGCTATTATTTAAAGAACTTACCAAACGCAACACAAATGCGCCAAAAAATAAATCAAATAGAAACAAAACAAGAACTACAAGATTGCATAATTACATATTTTAAAAATATATAAAGCATAAGTGAATCTATTCGCTTATGCTTTTGCTATTATTATATAATTCGTCAGGACATATATCAGCACCATTAAGCCAACTGATTGATAGACCATCGATTTTTACAGTATTAAATAAAGCTTTATCGTTTAATTGCTCAAAAGCTTTATGAGTTAAATAAGGTTTTACATCAAAAATTTTCTTTTCTCCATTTTCAAATATAACCAATAACATATAATCTTCTAAAGGTTTTACATCTATAGCTTTAGGTCGCATAAAATCACTCCAATCCTTTTATTTTTAAAATTTCACCATCATTATTATAACAATACCAAGTTGCAATTAACTCGTCATTATGTATTTCCATCCAAGCCTGAACTAGTCTCAATTGCTTTAACGGTAAATTACCATTTATAACAGTACCATCAAGCGATAAAGAAGCTTCGTATTCATTGTATTTTACATGAATATGTGGTTTGTTGTGGTGTCCTCCTAATTCTTTGTATAGATAAATAAGAATACCATAGAATTGCGAAATTAAAGGCATATACACACCTCCCTTATTATAACATTTTATATAATTAGTTTCAATGAATTTAAATAGAAAAAAATAATTTGAATAAAAAAGCTATAGATGTAACAGTTAAATAATAAAATAAATGTAAATAAATGTCAACAAAAAACGTATGCCAAAATACGACAATATTAGACATGAATACTTTGAGGTTAAGCGAATATAAATTGAAATAGGAGTTGATCATATGAAAAATAAAATGATTTTAAAAATTACCATTGCAATTGTAGTTATAGCAGTAATTGCAATAATAATTTACTTTTTTTCTAGAAATGTTAATAAAAATTCAAAAATGGGAAATAATTTAAGTAACAAAACAAATCAAGAAATTGAAGAATATATTTTAAATATTAGCTCATATGAAGCAGAGATAGATGTAGAAGTTGAAACAAATAAAAACAAAACAAAATATAAAATAAAGCAAAGTTATGTTGCACCAAATATAGAAAAACAAACAATTTTAGAACCAAGCAACATAAGTGGTCTAGAAACAGTATATGATGGAAATACACTAAAAATAAACAACACCAAATTAAACCTATCAACTGTTTACCAAAATTATCAATACATGATAGAAAACTTTTTATGGCTGAACTCATTTATAGAAGATTATAAAAATTCTAGCAATAAAAAACTTTATGAAGAAAATAATATGATAATTATGGAGGTAACACTACATAACAATAATCAGTATGTTTCTTCAAAAAAGCTATTTATCGACAAAACAACAGGAAAAATTACAAAAATGATAGTACAAGACAAGAACCAAAAAAATCTAGTTTACATATTATATAATGAGATAAAGATAAATAGTTTAAAGAAGGAAGAAGTACTGGCGTTTAGATTAAATAATTTTTCTGTAGCACAGTATTAAGAAACACATATCTGCTTAAAGCTATTTTTTTATCTTTGCTAATCCTTAAAATATATCAAAACTGGAAGAATATTGGGAGTGAAGAAAATGGTAATAAAAAGAGGAGATATGTTTTATGCAGATTTGAGTCCTGTAATTGGTTCAGAACAAGGTGGAGTGAGACCAGTGCTTATAATACAAAATGATGTTGGAAATAAGCATAGCCCAACTGTGATAGCGGCAGCTATAACATCACAAACAGGAAAAACTAAATTACCAACACACATTGAAATAGAACCAGAAAAGAGTGGCTTAAAAGCAGATTCTGTTATCTTAACAGAGCAAATAAGAACAATAGATAAAAGTAGACTAAAGGAAAAAATAGGGCATATTGATGATAATCATATAATGTCACAAATAAATAGCGCTTTAGGTGTAAGCTTTGGATTAGACTAAAACCGTTATGAAAATATTCATAACGGTTTTAATGTATATAATCTTCCGGCTATGCTGGTAGTTAATTCTTCATATACAGTAATTGTGAACAATGGAAAAGTTATTCAAATTGCTGATAATTCAATTGATTTTGAGATGCGAAATATAAATACAGATTTTAATATGAATGATGCAACAATTGCAAAAGAAGCTGCGACAAGTGATACGGTTAGACAAAACATTTATACCTGTATTGATAATTTTACCAATATTGCACCTATTACAATACGACAACAGGATTTACGAAAATTTATAGATTTGAATACGGGAAAAAATTTATTCAAGTATTTACAACTTATGGATATTTTGGTTCGACAGCTATTGCGGGCACTCAATATGATTATGAAGTAGAGTGATTTTTAAAGTTAAATATGATTAAGGGATGAATTATCTCTTAATCATATTTAGCGGTTATGCGTAATAATTCAAGTGATAGACATAGCAAAGAGTTAAGCTATGTCAATGACTGGTACTAATATTTAAAAATATTTATTTATTATTTCATTTAGTTGGTTATTTTGAGACGTAGATAATATTGCTTCTGTTTTGTCATCACAACTAATATGGTATCTACCATCACCTGCTTCAATATTATAGGTCATAAATACACTTTCATTCTCATTAATATATTTAATAGAGTATATTACCTCATTATTACATGTTTTGGGAATAAAATTTAATGTTTCTATTAATGTTAAAACTTGATACATTTCTTTTATAGTTAAAGTATATGATTTGTTCGAATTTTCACTTTTCTTAGGTGTTTTTTCAACTTCTATTGTAGCAACTTTACTGTTTTGAATTATTTCTATTTGCTGTTCTTTAATTTTGTCATATTTACTTATTTCATCGTCAAAATCACTGTACTTCATAGTCCACGTTCCAATTTTTATATCGTCATATCCTGAAATTGTATTAAAATCTATTACTTTATATCCAAGTCCAAGGTATTCAACAGTTCCACCATCCATTGCTATTCCTACAGGGATACAAAAAATTGGTATTTGATTATTTTTAACTCTGCTATAATCCACAATAAAGAAAAGAATGCCTAAAATAATTACAATTCCTATTATAATACTCAAAACTTTAAAAAGAATCTTCATAAATGTCACCATTTTTACCTTTCAATTAAAATAAATTGCTAATTATTACCATTAGTATATTATAAATATTGCATAATTTCAATACACAATAAATATATTTGAAAATAAATTTGGAGAAGTAATTGTGCATATTGAAAAAATATGTTATACTATTATTGTATATATTAAAATGAGGGAGGATATTTTGAAGTGAATCAGATATTAGTAACAGAAAAACTATATGTGACTCCAGAACTGAAAAGAAAAAAGCGTATATATAAGATTGAACTTTTTCTATCAGTTTTTTTAATATGTCTTCTATTTTCCTATTACATATATGCCGAATATGATAGAAATAAAAGTGAAGAGGTATCAAAGGAAATACTTGCTGAAATTAAAGAACAAGTTGATAATACAGTAAAAAAAGATGAAAATGATAAAATTGTTGTTATTCTTGAGGTACCAGGAACTCAAGAAGATAACGAGGATAAAACAGAAAACCAAAATAATAATCAAACGAAAACCAATAACACTAAAATTGATACCAAAACATATACATCAAAAGATGGGGTGAAATATACAACAGAAGCAATCTTAAAAATCCCTAAAATAAACATTGAATATCCAGTGCTTTCAGCAACTTCAGATGCATTATTATTTGTATCCTTAAATAAATACTGGGGCCCACAACCAAATGAAGTAGGAAATTATTGCATAGTAGGACATTATTATGAAAATGGTAAAATGTTTGGAAAGTTACATAAATTAAAAAATGGAGATAAAGCAGAATTAACAGATTTATCAGGAAATACTCTTAAATATCAGGTATACAACAAATATGTTGTAGAACCAACAGATACAAGATGTACCAGTCAATTGACAGATGGTAGAAAAGAACTTACATTAATTACTTGTACAAATGGTGGAAAACAAAGACTAGTAGTAAAATTAAGACAAGTATAATATAAAAAAAATAACCCAAAAATCACTAAAAAGCTGTACTTTTTGGTGATTTTGTGGTATAATAGTATTGTAGGGTTTGAAAAACCAAATATCCGAATAGGAGGATAAAAAGATGTTTAATGAAGAAATTTTTAAATTTAATATAGATAATATAAAAAATGATTTAGCAATTGAAGGAATGGATATAACAGAGAATGATGTTAATATGTATAGAATGTTAGCAGAAAATGAAGTGGCAATGCCAGAATTAATAAATATGATAAAAGAACAAATCTAATGTAAAAGTTGTCAAAATATTGACAACTTTTAATTTTTACTTTAAACTCATCTTAAGAAATGGTGGGAGATAATATGAGAAATTTGTATGAGGGTTCAAAATATTGCTATGAAAATAGTGGAACTTTAAAAAATAAATTAGATATTAGAGATTATAAACAACTAGAAAAATATGAGGCTAAAATCACTGCAGCCAAATCCTTAGGTTTAAGAATAAAAGGAATTACGGGTGATTTCGATAAAAAGCATTATATTTCAATTCACAAATATTTATTTGAAGACATCTATCCATTTGCAGGTGAATTTAGAGAAGAGAATATTGGAAAAGGTGAGTTTAGATTTGCAAGTTTTGAATATATTGAACCAGAATTAGATAGACTTTTGAATGAATTAAAACAAGAAAACTTTCTAGCTGGACTTTCAAAACAGGAACTAGCAAAAAGGTTAGCATATTATTTGTCAGAACTAAATGTTTTACATCCATTTAGAGAAGGAAATGGAAGAACAAACAGAGAATTCATTAGGCAATTAGCTTTAAAAAATGGATATGTTTTAAACTTAAAAAATACACCACCACAAGAAGTACTGAATGCAAGTATAAAGTCAGTTATAGATACTACTGATCTAGAAAAAATTATAGAAGAAATGTTAGAAAAACAATAAAATTACTAAACAAAAAGGTGACGTTGAGATATTTATTCTCAACATCACCTTTTTATTTAAAAAAATTTTAACTTTTTTTCAAAAAACACTTGATATTTTTAATATCTTATATTAAAATCTAATTGAAGTGGAGAGAAGTGGTAGAAAGTGGAACAAAATGTTAGCGAGGTGAGTAAAAGTGTTAATAGGTGAATATGAGCATTCTCTAGATGCTAAAGGCAGATTGATACTACCTTCAAAAATTAGAGAAGATATGGGCGAAAAATTCATAATAACCAAAGGCCTAGACAAATGTCTATTTGGCTTCTCACAAACAGAATGGGCTAACTTCGAAGAAAAACTAAAAACACTTCCACTTACAAACAAAAATGCCAGAGATTTCGTAAGATTTTTCTTATCAGGCGCAATAGAATGTGAAATTGATAAACAAGGTAGATTTTTAATTACAAGTAACTTACGTGAATATGCAAAATTAGAAAAAGACACAGTAATAATTGGTGTAGGTACTAGAATTGAAATTTGGGATAAAGAAAAATGGAAATCTTATAATAGTGACGAAAATATTTCAGCAGATGAAATAGCAGAAAATATGACAATGCTTGGTATATAACTTGCAAAAGTCTATATAAGCACAAAAGAAAATTTTAAAGATACAAAAGATTAAACTTACTAAAGAAAAAATCATACAAAAGATAAATTATACTAAAGATTAGATACCTACAAAAGATAAACTTTACTAAAGATAAATGAAATAAGGTCTTACAAAAGATTTTAATTTCAAAAGAAAAAATATTTAAATAACTAAAGTGAAAAATATAAATTTACTAAAGATTGTTTGAAAAATTTCCATACCCTACAAAAGAAGGTTAAAAACCATGAAAAACACAAAAGAAAAAATACTAAAATAAAAACATAATAGTTGGTATAAATCATACCAACTTATTATGCTATTTTAGAGATAGAACTATGCCAGTGAAAGGATTATACAAAACAGATGGAATTTAAACATGAACCAGTTTTATTAAAAGAATGTATACAAGCACTTGAAATAAAAAAAGATGGTATTTATGTAGATGGTACATTGGGTGGAGCTGGACATAGTGAAGAAATTTTAAAAAATCTATCAGAAAATGGAAAACTAATTGGAATTGATAGGGATGAGGAAGCATTAAAAGCTGCCTCAAAAAGATTAGAAAAATATAAAAATGTAAGTTATGTTCATGGAAATCATGATGATATAAGGCAAATATTAGATGAACTTAATATAGATAAAGTTGATGGTATTTTATTAGATTTAGGAGTTTCGTCATATCAGTTAGACGAAAGAGCAAGGGGTTTTAGCTACATAGGAGACGGTAAACTAGATATGAGAATGGACACATCAAGTGGAATAACAGCTAAAGATGTAGTAAATACTTATACAGAGGAAAAGTTGGCAAATATAATATGGGAATATGGAGAAGAAAGATTTAGCAGACAAATAGCTAAAAATATCTGTAAATTCCGTGAAGAAAAGCCAATTGAAACAACAAAAGAGCTAGTACAAATAATAGAAAATTCTATACCAAGAGCTATGCAAAAGGATGGACATCCTGCAAAAAGAACATTTCAAGCTATTAGAATTGAAGTAAACAATGAAATCGCTCCATTATATGAAACCATAAAAAATAGTGTTTATTGCTTAAAACAAGGAGGAAGATTAGTAGTAATAACATTCCATTCATTAGAAGATAGAGCAGTAAAAAATGCTATGGTAGATTTACAAGGAAAATGTACTTGTCCAAGCGAATTACCATATTGTGTGTGCAATTATGAATCTTGGGGAAAAATAATAAATAAAAAACCAATTATAGCAACACAAGAAGAACAAGAAAGAAACTCTAGAGCCAAAAGTGCAAAAGTAAGAGTTTTTGAAAGATTAGATAAAAACACATAGGATTTTAAAAATACCAAAAGAAAAGAGGTGAGAACTTATGGCATATAGACCAATGAAATATCAATATGAGACTAGCCCTAGAAAATTAAAACCAGAATATGAACCTATAAAAAATGATGATGTAAAAAAGAAATCGTCTACATTAAAACAAAAAAATAAAAAGTCTCAAAAACAAGCAAAATTAGAAGTAAAAACTATTATGTATATAGTTATTGGCTTTGCAATCTTATTTGCCATAAGTTATAGAAACTCACTTATAACAGCAAGCTTTAATCAAAAAGAAAGTTTGAAAAAACAATTAAGCACACTTCAAAAAGAAAATGCACAAACAGAAATTAACATTCAAACTAGTTTGAATTTAACAAATATAGAAAAATCAGCATCTAGTATGCTAGGAATGAAAAAACTATCTGATTCACAAAAAGTATATGTTAGTCTTCCAAAAGAAGATTATGTAGAAACAGCAAGCGAACAGGTAGTGGTAACAGAAGAGCAAAATTGGTTTGAAAAAATAATAAATACAATTACAGATTGGATAAAATAATTAAAAGGATTAACTCAAAAGAGTTGGTCTTTTTTTTATTTACGTGAATAAAAATAAGAAGAGAAAATAGGAGTTTAGATTATGAAGAATTCTAATAAATCATTAAGATATAACATAAATAAAAAGCAGTTATTAAAATGGAAAAAGAAGAAAAAAGAGGAAGTTATAAACATAAAGAAAGAGCAGAAATTAGCACAAAAAGATATTAAGAAAAAATTTAAACAAGAGCTAAAAAATGAAAAAATAAAAGTAGAAGAAAGAACTAGTGGTATTTCTAGAAAAAAGAGAATGAGAAATGAAATTATAGTTTTATGGTTAGTGCTAGTTGTATTAACTGTTAGAATTGCATGGCTACAATTTGGAATGGGAGCAGAATTACAGTCTAAGGCATATGTGCAACAAACTCTAGATAGAAGCATAAACCCTAGAAGAGGTACTATATATGATGCGACAGGTAAAACGATTTTAGCTGTAAGTAGTACTGTAGAAACTGTTACTGTAAACCCAGTTAATATTTCAAAGGAAAATAAAGAAAATGTTGCTCAGGCCTTAAGCAAAATATTCGAATTAGATTATGAAAAAGTATATAAAAAAGTAACTAAAAGGAGTTCAATTGAAACTATCATAAAAAAAGTGGATAAACAAAAAGCTGATGAACTGCGAGTATGGTTGCAAGAAAATAATATAACAACAGGTGTAAACATTGATGAAGACACAAAAAGATATTATCCATATAATAATTTAGCTTCACAAATTATAGGATTTTCAGGAAGTGATAACCAAGGGTTAGATGGAATAGAAGCTATTTATGATGATGAACTAAAAGGAACAAAAGGTAAAATTCAAAAGCTTACAGATGCAACAGGAGGAGATATACAAAATACAGGAGAAAATTATGTAGAAGCAATAGACGGAAATGATTTGGTATTGACAATTGATGCTACAATTCAAGGAATTGCTGAAAAGTATTTAAAAGAAGTATGCATTGACAATAAATGTGTAGATGGAGGAAATATTGTTGTAATGAACCCAAAGAACGGTGACGTTTTGGCAATAGCAGGGTATCCAAACTACAATTTAAATGAACCTTTTGAACCGAGTACAGACGAATTAAAAGAGGCTTGGCCAAGTATGTCACAAGCTGATAGAAATAAAACAATGTTATCACTCTGGAGAAATAAAGCAGTAACAGATACTTATGAACCAGGATCAGTTTTTAAGCTAATTACAGCATCTGCATCACTTCAAGAAGGAATTACAACACCAGATAAAAAAGGAGAATTTTGTTGTACAGGTGGAATAGAAATAGCAGGTGTTAGAATTAAATGTTGGAGATATTATAGACCACATGGACCAGAATCTTTGAGAGATGCACTAATGAATTCATGTAACCCAGTATTTATAGGACTAGGACAAAAATTGGGAGTACATACATATTATCAATATTTGAAGAAGTATGGATTACTTGATAGAACAGGCATAGACCTTCCAGGTGAGGCCACAAGTATATTCCTAAAAGAGGATAAAGTTGGACCAGTAGAATTAGCAACAATAGCCTTTGGTCAAAGATTTGAAATTACACCAATACAACTTGCAACAGCAGTAAGTACAATTGCAAATGGTGGAGTGAAAGTAAGTCCGAGAGTAGTTAAACAAATTATAAATAGTGAAACAGGAGAAGTAAAAGATGTTCCTGTAAAAACTGGAGAAAGAGTAATTTCAAAAAAACATGCAGATGAAATGCTAAATATGATGGAATCAGTAGTTGCTTTAGGAACAGGAAAAAGAGCTCAAGTAAAAGGATATAGAGTAGGAGGAAAAACCGGAACTTCAGAAGATGGTGTTAATACAAATAAATATATTGCTTCATTTTTGGGAGTAGCACCAATATCAGATCCAACAGTAATAGTTCTTGTGACTTTATATGATCCAAAAGGAGAAGGAGGTCATCAAGGAGGTGTGGTTGCAGCACCTGTTGGAGGGCAAGTGTTATCAGAGGTTTTACCATATTTAGAGCTAAATAAAGATGACGAAAAAGAAGAAGATATTAGAAAACAAGTGGAAGTTCCAAATGTTGAAGGATTAACGATAAAGGAAGCAACTAAAATATTAAAGGATTTAAATTTAAACATACAAATAGAAAATGAACCTGAAAACTTGGATAAGGAAAATACAATAGTTAGAGAACAAGTGCCCAAAAAAGGCATTAAAGTTTATGAAGGTACAAAGGTTATTATAAAAATTTAGCAAAAAAGCTATACAAAAAAAACATTTAATTATATAATGTAAACGTAAAAATGGAGAAAGAGAGTGTGTGCTATGGATTTAAAGAGTATATTATCAGGATTAGAAGGACTAAAAGTAAAAGGAAGTCTTGATGTAGAAGTAAATGAGATTAGAAACAGCTCTAATCTAGTACAAAAAGGAGATATGTTTGTAGCTATAGATGGCTTTGACACAGATGGACATCAATATATAGGTGAAGCAATACAAAAAGGTGCAAAAGTTATTATGGCACAAGCAGATAAAATAACTAAAGAAATGGTAAAAGAATTACCAGAGAATGTTACTTTTATCTTAGCACCAGATACAAGGCATGCAGTTTCAATTTGTGCTTGTAATTTTTACAAAAATCCATCTAGAAAACTTAAATTGATAGGCATAACAGGAACAAAAGGAAAAACAACAACCACTTTTATGATTAAAGAATTACTAGAAAAACAAGGATTTAAAGTTGGATTAATCGGAACCATTTGCACATATATTGGAGATAAAAATTTAGGAGACAATGATAGAACTACACCAGAAAGTCTAGAATTACAACAACTTTTGAGCAGAATGGTGGAAGAAAAATGCGATGTGGCAGTTATGGAAGTATCTTCTCAAAGTCTAAAACTAGGCAGAGTTGATGGATGTGAATTTGAAATGGGAATATTTACAAACTTTTCAAAAGATCACATCAGCCCAAAAGAACATCCAGATATGGAAGATTATTTTGCATCAAAAGTAAAACTATTTACAATGTGTAAATATGGATATATAAATTCAGATGATATATATGCTAATAAATTACCTAAATTAGTACCAAGTTGCAAATTTAGCACTTATGGAATAGATAACCCCACAGAGTTATTAGCAAAAGACATTACAGTAACAAACTCAAGTGTTGATTTTAAAGTGAAATTAGACGGAAAAAATCAAAGAGTAAAAACTGGTATTCCTGGAAGATTTAGTGTATATAATTCATTGGCAGCAATAAGTGTTGCAACAAAATTTGGTTGCAGTGTAGAAAATATACAAGAAGCACTATTAAATGTTCGTGTACCAGGAAGAAGTGAGTTAGTAGATAATAAAAAAGAACTAACAATTATGATAGATTATGCACATTCACCAGAAAGCTTGGAAAATATTTTAACAACTGTTAGAGAGTACACACAAGGAAAAGTAATTTGTGTATTTGGTTGTGGCGGTGACAGAGATAGTGGTAAAAGACCTATTATGGGTGAAATATCAGGAGTTTTAGCAGATTATACTATTATTACTTCAGATAATCCTAGAAGTGAAAAACCAGAAGAAATAGTTGAACAAATAGAAAAAGGAATTACAAAGACAAAAGGAAGCTATGAGTGTATAGTAGACAGGAAAGAAGCAATAAAAAAAGGAATAGAAATGTTGCATAAAAAAGATATATTAGTTATTGCAGGTAAAGGACATGAATTAACACAAGAAATTAAAGGAAAAAAATATGAATTTGATGAACGTAAAATTGTACGTGAAATTATAGAAAATTTAAAATAAAACACAGAACAACTAAGGAGGAAATATGGAATTTCAAACCAAAATAATACTAATTTCATTAGCATTTAGCTTTATAATGGGGTTAATAACAATTCCAATACTAAAAAAATTAAAAGTAGGTCAATTAGAAAGAAAAGAAGGACCACAATCACATCTAAAAAAACAGGGAACGCCTACAATGGGTGGAATTATAATAATGCTTACATTATTGGTGATGGGGGCATACATTTGCTTTAATTACTCTAAATCAGCTAATACCGAAGAACAAAAAATTGCAATACATTTAATTCCACTTATAGCATCAACAATAGGCTTTGGCGTAATAGGGCTAATTGATGACTTGAAAAAACTAATAGGTAAAAATACAGATGGCTTAAAACCTAAATATAAAATGTTAGGTTTATTGATAGTATCTGTTGGATTTAGCCTATATTTAACTCAAATATTACATTTAGGAACAGATACATACATTCCGTTTTTCAAAACATCTATAAGCCTTCCAATATGGCTATATATTCCATTTGCTGTAGTTGTAATGTTAGCAACTACAAATGCTGTTAACTTAACAGATGGAATAGACGGACTTTCTACAAGTGTAACAACAATAATAATTACATGTCTAACTGTAATAGGAATTATATTTGGAGTAAAAGAGATAACAATATTTGGAACTATATTAATTGGAGCATGTTTAGGATTTTTAATATTCAACTTACACCCTGCAAAAGTATTTATGGGAGATACAGGCTCACTTTTACTTGGTGGTGCAATTGCAAGCATGGCACTTTACTTAAAAATGCCATTATTATTGATAATAATTGCTTTAGTGCCAGTAATTGAAACCTTATCAGTAATTATACAAGTTAAGTACTTCAAGAAAACCGGAGAAAGAATATTCAAAATGACTCCAATACATCATCATTTTGAATTATCTGGCTGGAATGAAAATAAAATAGTATCAGTATTTAGCTTGATAACTCTTGTGTGTTGTATAGTTGGATTATTTGCTATTTAACACCATTAAGAAAGGGAAGAAATAATGCAAAAAACAAAAAAGAAATCCACAAATTTCATAAACCAACCATTTGATTTTATACTATGTGCTGTAATATTCATATTGTTGGCATTAGGAATAGTAATGGTATTGTCAGCTTCAGCACCATCAGCATTAGCTGAAACAGGCAAAACTTATTCATATGCAAGCAAACAACTTTTAGCAGCCATTTTAGGTATATTTGGAATGTTTTTCTTTTCAAAAATAAATTATAATGTTTATAAAAAAATGTATAAAATGGCATATGTGGTTTCTGTACTTATACTATTACTAGTTCTAATTCCAAATGTTGGAGTTGAAGCAAATGGAGCTACAAGATGGATAAAAATTCCGATAATAGGACAGTTTCAACCATCAGAATTAACTAAAATAGGATTAATTATATTTTATGCAGGTTATCTAACAGAGCACAAAGATGAGTTGAGAGATTTTTGGAGAGGATTTGTAAAACCACTTTGTTTTATACTTCCACCAATTGCAGTATTATATTTAGTACAAAACCATTTAAGTGCATCATTAATTATTGGAATGATTACTTGTATAATGATGCTGATTGCGGGAACAAGACTTGTACACTTTATTATTGTTGGAGCAATAGGTGGAGGAGGTTTAATCTCATACCTGATATATAAAGTTAGTTCAGGAGGAGGGGATGACAGCTTCCGTATAGGCAGAATTATTTCATTCTTAGACCCTTGGCAAGACCTTACAGGAACAGGCTGGCAAGTAGTTCAAAGTTTATATGCAATAGGTTCAGGAGGACTATTTGGAGCAGGTTTAGGTGAAAGTAAACAAAAATATTTATATATATCAGAGCCACAAAATGACTTTATATTTGCAATAGTTGCAGAAGAATTAGGTTTTATAGGGTGCCTAATTATAATGATATTATTTGGAATTTTAATTTGGAGAGGTGTACTAATTGCAATAAAAGCACCAGATACATTTTCAAGCCTATTAGCTACAGGAATAGTGAGTTTAGTTGCAATTCAAGTAATACTAAATATAGCAGTTGTTACATCATCAATTCCAAATACAGGTATACCACTACCATTTTTCAGCTATGGAGGAACAGCGTTATTGATTTTATTATGTAGTATGCGGTATTTTACTAAACATTTCACGAGCGGGCTCAAAAGTATAAAGGGGGAACTAGAATGCGAGCAATAATAGCAGCAGCGGGAACAGGCGGACATATAAATCCAGGAATAGCAATAGCTAATAAGATAAAAAAAGAAGAACCAGACTCAGAAATAATATTTATAGGTACTAATCGTGGGCTAGAAAATGACTTAGTTCCTAGAGCAGGTTATGAGCTAAAACATATAAATGCTTATGGATTTAATAGAACAATATCATTAGAAAATATGAAAAAAATATATCAAACTTTTCATTCAATAAAAGAAGCTAAAAAAATAATAGAACAGTTTAAACCAGATGTAGTAATTGGAACAGGTGGATATATTTGTGTGCCAGTAGGAATGGCAGCTAAAAAGAAAAAGGTACCAGTAGTATTGCACGAAAGCAATGCATTTCCTGGAGTAGCTGTAAAGATACTATCAAATAAAGCAAGCAAGATATTAGTAGGATTTGAAGACGCAAAAGCAAGATTACCAAAAGCAAAAAAAGTAGTTGTCACAGGGACCCCTACTAAAGTGAAAAAAGTAGAAATATCAGATTCTAGAAAACAAGAATTATTAAAGGAAAATAAACTAGAAAGCAATAAACCAATAGTACTATTTTTTGGAGGAAGTCAAGGAGCTAAAAGTATAAATAATAGTTTATTGGAAATAATATCTAAAAAACAAAATCAAGACTACCAAATTTTATGGGCAGCAGGACCAAAACAATATGATCAGATAAAAAATGAACTAAAAGAAAAATATTCAATAGAAATTGATAATATACCAAATGTTAGCATAGTACCATACATTTATAATATGGAAGAAATAATGAATATTATAGACTTAGTAGTTTCAAGAAGTGGAGCAATGACAATAACAGAAATAGCAAATGTGGGAGTGCCAGCAATATTTATACCATTCCCATTTGCAACAGAAAATCATCAAGAATACAATGCAAAAGTATTAAAAAATGTAGGAGCTGCTAAAATAATATTAGACAAAAACTTGACAGCAAAAGAATTAAATAGTACAATATCAAACTTAGTGAAGGATAAAAAAGTTTTAAAAGAAATGGGCGAAAAAGCTCATACAGTTGCAATACAAGATGTAGAAGAAAAAATCTACAAAGAAATCAAAGAAGTTGTCTAAAGACAACTCCTTATAATTTACTAATTAAAGGAGAATTCAAATGGCAGACAAGCTAATTATTGTGGAATCACCTGCAAAGGCAAACACAATTAAAAAGTTCTTAGGTGGAAATACCAAAGTAATGGCTTCAATGGGACATATTAGAGATTTACCAAAATCAAAAATGGCTGTTGACATTGAACATGACTTTGAACCAGAATATATAAATATTCGTGGAAAAGGTGACCTGATTAAAAGTTTAAAAAAGGAAGCCAAAGCTGCAAAACAAGTATATTTGGCATCTGACCCTGACCGTGAGGGAGAAGCTATTGCATGGCATTTAGCACATATATTAGAAATACCAGAAGATAGCAATTGCAGAGTCACTTTTAATGAAATCACTAAAGAAACTGTAAAAGAAAGTATAAAGAAACCAAGAACAATAAATATGGATTTAGTTGACGCACAACAAGCTCGTAGAGTATTAGACAGAATAGTGGGATACAAAATTAGTCCAGTGCTATGGAAAAAAGTAAAAAGAGGATTATCAGCAGGTAGAGTGCAGTCAGTTGCTGTAAAGTTAATTGTTGATAGAGAAGAAGAAATAGAAAACTTTATACCAGAAGAATATTGGAATATTTATGCTGATTTATTAGAACCAAATTCTAAAAAGAAATTTCAAGCTACATTTTATGGAAAAGATGGTAAAAAGCTAGAAATACATACAAAAGAAGAAGTAGACAAAATATTAAAAAATATAGAAAAAGGCAAGTATATTGTAGCAGATGTGAAAAAAGGAGAAAAGAAAAGAACTCCTGCACCACCATTTACTACAAGTACAATGCAACAAGAAGCATCTAGAAAATTAAGCTTTACACTAAAAAAGACAATGTCTGTTGCACAAGGACTATATGAAGGTGTACATGTTGGTGAAAAAGGTACAGTTGGTTTAATTACATATATGAGAACTGACTCTACTAGAATTTCAGATGAAGCAAGAGCAGTAGCAAAAGAAGTTATTACTCAAAAATATGGCGCAAACTATTATGAAAATCGTTATTACAAAACAAAGCAAAATGCTCAAGATGCGCATGAGGCAATTAGACCAACATATATAGATTTAGAACCAGAAAAAATTAAAGATTATTTAACAACAGATCAGTACAAGTTATACCGTTTGATATATAACAGATTTATTGCAAGCCAAATGGCTAATGCTATATATGACACAGTTACAGCCAATATAGATGTAAACAATTACAATTTTAGAGCAAATGGACAAACTTTAAAATTTAAAGGTTTTATGACTCTATATGTGGAAACTATAGAGGGAGAAAAAGAGGAAGAGGATAACTCTATTCCAGAATTAACAATTGGCCAAGAAGTAAAAAAAGAAAAACTAGAAGCAAAGCAAAGCTTTACACAACCACCTGCAAGATATACAGAGGCGAGCTTGGTAAAAGCTTTAGAAGAAAAAGGAATAGGAAGACCAAGTACTTATTCTCCAACAATTACAACAATTTTGGAAAGAAGATATATTCAAAAAGAACAAAAACAACTAATACCAACAAATTTAGGTAAAATAGTAAACAAACTATTAGTTGAAAACTTTCCAGATGTAATAAATGTTGAATTCACCGCTAAAATTGAAGAAGAATTTGACGAAGTTGCAGAAGGAAAAGAACCATGGAAACAAGTTATACGTGAGTTCTATGGACCATTTAAGGTGACTTTAGATAGAGTAGAAAAAGAACTAGAACATGTCGAATTAGTTGAAGAAGTATCAGACGTACCATGTGAAAAATGTGGAAGAATGATGGTAATAAAATATGGTAGATATGGTAAGTTTTTAGCTTGCCCTGGCTATCCAGAATGTAAAAATGCAAAACCTATTATAGAAACTATAGATGTACCATGCCCAGTATGTGGGGGAACAGTGCAAATAAAGAAAACTAGAAGAGGAAAGAAATTCTACGTATGTGAAAATAATCCAGGTACTTGTGAATACATTTCATGGAATCCACCAAAACCAGGAGAACCATGGACACCTGAGAAAAAAGAAGAAAAGAAAAAGAAAACTACTAAAACAAAAAAGGCAAAAACAACAAAAAGAAAAACTAAAAAATAAATTCAAGAACGGGGAACTACATCCTCGTTCTTAAATTATGCCATATTCCTTGAAAAAATAAATAACTTATGATATAATTACAACTTGATGAAATTTCAAGGGAGATTGTTATGTTGAATAAAGAAGAAAACTTTAAAGAAAAGGAAAATCATAGGGTATTTAAGCAGTTATTAAATAACTTTATGCAAAGTGAACAAAGCTCTAAAATTGAAGAGGAAAATATAAGTAAAAATATAAAAATTGTACCTAAATTTTTTTATGATAACTTCAAAAAACAATTAAAGGTGGAATTTAGAATAGGTGAAAAACAGCTATATAAACTTAAAAATCTACCAGAATTCTACGAAAAAATGTTAAACAATGAAGTATATCAATATGGAGCAAAACTAAACTTTATACATACTACAGAATCTTTTGAAAAAGAATCACAAGAAATTTTATCATTCTTACTAAAATATGCAGAAATTATTAAATACAGTAATGAAATGAATTACACATATTATAGAAACAATTTTATACCAGACAATATTTTATTATCAAACTCAGGCTTAGATGACATTTTTGAAATTTTGAAAAATAAAAATGTAGCCTTTCAAATAAATGCAGTAGAAAAAAATATATATTTTGCAGATGAAGAACCAGAAATATTCTTCAACATTACAGAAGTAGAAGGAAATAAATTTAAACTAAAATGCAATATTGATGTTTTTAGTTATGATATTTTACAAGGCAAAAAATATATATATTTATTATTCACAGACAGCTTATATCGTTGTGACATAAAATTCGAAAACACCATTTTAAATATATTAGAAACCTTAAGGAAAAATTATACAAATGAAATAATTATGGACGAAAAAGAAGTAACAAACTTTTTTGCAATGATAGCACCAGAAATAGAAGAAAGTGTAGTTACAGACGATTTGCCTAAATATGTAAAAGACAAGTATATTCCACAAAAATTAGGGGTGAAGATATACTTAGATTATGATGCAAACAATAATGTTATAGCAGATATAAAATTTTGTTATGGAAAAAATGAATACAATCCACTAACAAATCAAAATGTTGATTTTGCCAGAAATATGATAAAAGAAAATGAAGCACTAAATCAATTTATAAAAACTGGATTTATGCTTGATAGAAAAAATGCAAGACTAATTTTGGCAAATGACGAAAAGATATATCAATTTTTATCAGAAGAAATTGAAGACTATATGAAAAAATATGAAGTTTTGGCTACTGAAACTTTTAAGAAAAAAGAAATACGTGCTCCACAAATGAAATCTATTGGAGTAAGGATAGAAAACAATTTGCTACAAATAGATTTATCACAAATAGGAATTGAATTATCAGATCTATCAGACATAATGGAAAAGTATAAGTTAAAAAAGACTTTTCACAGATTAAAAGATGGAAGCTATATAGATTTAAAACAAAATGAAACTCTAAAATTTTTAGATGACCTAAATCTAGATATGGAAAATGGATTTACAAATTTAAAAGATGGAGTTATTACACTTCAAAACTATAGAAGTTTGTATTTAGAAAGATGCTTAAAGAATTTAAATAATGTTGAAGTAACAAAAGATGAAGCATATAAAAATATGGTAGAAAGCCTTGAAACAGAACAAAAAACTGTTCAAATGGAAATACCTAAAAATTTGAATGCAAGTTTAAGAACCTACCAGAAAATAGGATATCAATGGTTGAAAACATTAGATAGTTATCAATTTGGTGGAATATTAGCAGACGATATGGGACTTGGAAAAACAATTCAAGTTATAGCAGTAATATTAGACTACGTAAATAAAGAAGGAAAAATGCCATCACTAGTAGTATGCCCAAGTTCACTTACTTTGAACTGGCTAAACGAAACTAACAAATTTGCACCAAGTTTAAAAGTATGTGTAATTAGTGGTAATGCTATAGAAAGAGCAAAAAGAATAGATAAAATACCACAATATGATTTAGTTATTACATCATATGATTCATTAAAAAGAGACATTGAAATATATGAAGAAAAAGCCTATAACTTTAGATATATGATAGCAGATGAGGCTCAATATGTAAAAAATAACAATACGCAAAATGCAAAATCTATAAAAAAAATATTAACACAAACAAGATTTGCACTAACAGGTACACCTATTGAAAACTCGCTTTCAGAATTATGGTCTATATTTGATTTTATAATGCCAGGCTATTTATT
>FR889081.1:1959-2181 GCA_000435755.1 Clostridium sp. CAG:508 | reverse complement strand
CATTCGAAACACCTATAGTCAAAGAAGAAAGTGAAGCAAGTTTAGAAAGACTAAAAAAAATGATAGAACCTTTTGTGTTAAGAAGAATTAAAAAAGAGGTACTAACAGAGCTACCAGACAAAACTATAAGTGTACTATATAATGAAATGCAAGAAGAACAGCAAAAGGTATATTTGGCATACTTATCAAGAGCAAAGAAAGAAATAAGCGATGAGATTAAAA
>FR889081.1:0-1926 GCA_000435755.1 Clostridium sp. CAG:508 | reverse complement strand
GAATGGAATTGAGGGAAGCCAAATAAAAATATTAGCTTTGTTAATGAGATTAAGACAAATATGTTGTCACCCTAAACTGTTTTTACAAGATTATGAAGGTGAAAGTAGTAAGCTTACACAATGTATAGAACTTATAAAAAACACGGTTGAGAGTGGACACAAAATATTACTATTTTCAGGCTATACCTCAATGTTTGAAATGATAGAAAAAGAACTCAAAGAAAATAAAATATCATATTTAAAGCTAACAGGCCAAACAAAAGTAGCAGATAGAATCGATTTAGTTGATAAGTTTAATGAAGACGAAAACATAAAGGTATTTTTAATATCTTTAAAAGCTGGTGGAACAGGTTTAAATTTAACAGGAGCAGATGTAGTAATTCATTATGATCCTTGGTGGAATTTATCAGCTGAAAACCAAGCAACAGATAGAACTTATAGAATAGGTCAAAAAAATAATGTGCAAGTATATAAACTAATTACTAAAAATTCGATAGAAGAAAAAATCTATGAACTACAGCAAAAAAAGGCAAAACTTGCAGACAATATGTTATCAACACAAAACACATTTATAAGTCAACTATCAAAAGAAGATATTATGAAATTATTTGGTTAAAATTTCCAAAAGATGTTGACATATTTTAAATAATGTAGTAATATAATTGTAGTAGAGAGTCAAATCTCAATTTAATAAAAGGTACAAGTAACTCAAAAAAACTTCCGTGATGCCAGTCACGGAAGTTTTTGGATATAATATATAAGTAATATGAGGTGGAAAAATGAAGGATTATATAACAGTAATTGGAGGAGGATTAGCAGGAACAGAGGCTGCTTACCAAATTGCAAAAAGAGGAATAAAAGTAAAGCTATATGAAATGAAACCACAAAAATATTCGCCTGCACATAGTAATCAAAATTTGGCAGAAGTAGTGTGCAGTAATTCGTTTAAATCAAATTTACATACTAATGCTTGTGGTCTATTAAAAGAAGAATTAAGGATGCTTGATTCACTTTTAATAAAAATAGCAGACGAAACAGCGGTGCCAGCAGGACAAGCACTTGCAGTAGATAGAGAAGTTTTTTCTAAGAGAGTAACAGAAGAATTAGAGAAAATGAAAAATATAGAAATAATAAGAAAAGAAGTTGGAAAAGAAACCGTAAACAATATTGACGATGTTTTAATAGATAGTGAAATCAAAAGTGAACTACAAGAAATGGCAGAAGACGGAATTGTAATTATAGCAACTGGTCCATTAACTTCGAATAAACTATCAAATGAAATATTAAGCATTACAGGCCAAGATAAATTGTTCTTCTATGATGCGGCGGCACCAATTATCGAAAAAGATTCAATAAATATGGATATAGCATTTTGGGGAGAACGCTACGAACAAGAAAGAGAAAAAGACGAACCAATGGAAGAATGGCAAAAGAGAATACAGTCACAAACAGAAGCAAGTTATCTAAATCTTCCAATGAACAAAGAAGAATATGAAAGTTTTTGGACAGCTCTAGTAAATGCTGAAGTAGTAACACTTCATGAATTCGAAAAAAAGGAAATATTTGAAGGATGTATGCCAATAGAAATAATGGCTAAAAGGGGAAAAGATACCTTGAGGTTTGGACCTTTAAAGCCAGTAGGATTTACAGATAAAAGAACAGGCTATAGACCATATGCACTTGTACAATTAAGACAAGACAACACAGAGGGAAATTTATTTAATATGGTTGGCTTCCAAACTAACTTAAAGTTTGGGGAACAACAAAGAGTATTTAGTATGATACCAGGCTTAGAAAATGCCAATTTTGTAAAATATGGAGTAATGCATAGAAACACTTATATAAATTCTACAAAATTATTAGAACCAACATATCAATTAAAAAGTAATAGAAATATATATTTTGCAGGACAAATTACAGGAGTAG
>FR889080.1:79043-110074 GCA_000435755.1 Clostridium sp. CAG:508 | reverse complement strand
AATAATTTTTATTTTATTATTTATTTTAAATTTATTTAATTTTAATTTAATAAAAAATAAAACAATAAATTATTTAATTTTGTTTTTGATTCCTGTTGAAATAATAACTTTTATTTTTTATTTGATTAAAAATAAAAGAATAAAAAACGAAGAAAATATTGAAAAAGAAAAAATAGATAAAGAGCTAAAAGAAAAAATTACTATATTAAATAGTGAAATAAATTTATTAGAAGAGGACACAAAAAAATTAGAAAAAGAGATAAAACAGGAAAAAGAAGATATAATATTTAAATTCAACTTAGACAAACAAGATATTTCAAAAGAACTTGAAATTAATATTAATATAGAAGAAAAAGATAAAATAGAAAAGGAATTAGAATATTCAAATAAGAAGATAGTAGAATATAAATTGGAATTAAATGGCTTAAAATATGAAGAAAACGAAGTGAATGATAAATTAGAGGATTCTATTTCTAAAGAGGAAGAATATGAAAATTTACAAGAACAGCTAGATGAATTAGAAGAAAAAAATAAATATATATTGGCAACAAAAGAATTATTAGAAAAAGCATATGAAAAAATGAAAAATAATGTTACTCCAAAATTTACACAAAATTTATCAAATATTGCAAGCAATATTTCAAATGGGAAATATAAAAAAGTAATATTTGATGAAGAAAAAGGATTAGTTGTAGAATTAGAAACTGGAGAATATATTTCTGCAAACAGATTAAGTATTGGAACAATTGACGAATTATATTTATCATTAAGATTGTCAATGCTTGATGAAATATCAAGTGAAAAAATGCCAATTATATTAGATGAGGCGTTTGCATATTTTGATGATGAAAGGTTAAAGAATTGCTTAATATTTTTAGCAGAACAATCTGAGAAACATCAAATTATTATTTTAACTTGTAGTAATAGAGAAAGACAAATTTTAGATTCAGTTAATATAAAGTATAATTTAGTTGAATTGTAGGTATATTTATGGTATAATAATTCTGTTCATTAATAAAAGAGGAGAAAAAATAATGTTTCAAAAGTTAGATGAAGTTGAAAAACGATATGAAGAGGTTACAAGAAAAATTAGTGATCCAGAAATAATTGCACAACAATCACAATGGCAAGCACTTATGAAGGAACATGCTGAAATCGAACCAGTAGTTTTAAAATATAAAGAATACAAAAAGGCTAATCAAGCAATAGAAGATGCAAAAGAGATGCTAAAAGATCCTGAAATGAAAGAATTAGCAGAAATTGAAATTGAGGAAAACAAAGAAAAACTTCCTAAATTAGAAGAAGAAATTAAAATTTTATTAATTCCAAAAGATCCAAATGATGACAAAAACGTAATTTGTGAAATTCGTGGTGGAGCTGGAGGAGAAGAAGCAGCTTTATTTGCAGGTACTTTATTTAGAATGTATTCTATGTATGCAGAGAAAAAACACTGGAAATTAGAAATATTAAATGAAAATGAAACTGGACTTGGTGGATATAAGGAAATATCTTTTATGATTACAGGAAAAGGTGCATATAGTAGACTAAAATTCGAAAGTGGAGTACACCGTGTACAAAGAGTTCCGGACACAGAAGCTAGTGGTAGAATTCATACATCAACTGCAACGGTAGTAGTATTACCAGAGGTAGAAGATGTAGAAATAGATATAAATCCAGCTGATATTAAAATGGAAGTATTTAGAGCTTCAGGAGCTGGTGGACAACATATTAACAAAACATCTTCAGCAGTTCGTTTAATACACATTCCAACAGGAATGGTGGCAGAATGCCAAACTGAAAGATCACAATTCCAAAATAGAGATTATGCTATGAAATTACTTCGTTCAAGATTATATGAACAAGAAAAAGCGAAACAAGATAATGAAGTAGCAAATGCAAGAAAAAGTCAAGTTGGTAGTGGTGACAGAAGTGAAAAAATAAGAACATACAATTATCCACAAGGTCGTATAACAGACCACAGAATTGGGCTTTCAATATATCAAATGGAGAACTTTTTAAATGGTGATTTAGATGAAATGATAGATAGCTTAATCACAGCAGACACTGCAGAAAAATTAAAAGGTAGTGAAGAAGAATAAAATAAATTCCTTTGAAATAGAATTAATTAAGAATTTTATTTCAAAGGAGTTTTTATTTTGAACGAAATATTAAAAACCACTTTAATTGGGTTGTTTTTTGGAACTTTTGGAACAACAATAGGAGGAATAATAGGAGTAAAATTTAAAAATCCATCAAAAAAATTTTTAAGTTTTATTCTAGCATTTGCATCAGGACTAATGTTGGCAATTGTTTGCTTTGACTTATTACCAGAAGCCTTTAATTTAACAAACTTACCGACCGCATTTTTAGGAATATTTTTAGGAATTGTTATGATGATTATATGTGACTTATTAGTAGATAAAAAATTTAATAAATCTACTAGATTTAAAGATAGTAAAAATGCTTTGTTGAAAACAGGAATAGTAGTAAGTATTGGTCTAGCTTTGCACAATTTACCAGAAGGATTAGCGATAGGTTCAGGATTTGGAGCATCAATAAAATTAGGTTTGTCTTTAGCAATTGCGATATGCTTACATGATATACCAGAAGGAATTTCAATGGCAGTTCCTATGAAAAATGGAGGAATGAAAAAATCTAAAGTAATTTTTTATGTAGTACTTTCCGGAGTTACAACAGGAATAGGAGCTTTTTTAGGTGCGCTAGTTGGAGGAATTTCACAAAGTATTATAGCAATGTGTTTAGCGTTTGCAGCAGGTGCAATGATATATATTGTTTCAGGAGAACTTACACCAGAGGCAAATAATTTATACCATGGAAGAATGACCGCCGTAGGAAGTATGTTAGGTTTACTTATAGGAATTTTTGCAATGTCAATTTAAAAAAAGAAAATTTGTTTGCGAATATTTGCTAAAATGTATTGACTTTAAATCTTAAATTTATGTATAATGTAATAGCAAAAAATAAGAAAAGAGGAAATACAAATGCAAAATTTAATTGAAGGACTAAATGATAAACAAAAAGAGGCAGTTCTTGCTACGGAAGGACCATGTTTGGTAATTGCAGGTGCAGGTTCAGGAAAGACAAAAGTGCTAACACATAAAATAGCATATTTAATATCAGAAAAAAATGTAAAACCATATAATATATTGGCAATTACATTTACAAATAAAGCAGCAAGTGAAATGAAACAAAGAGTGGAAAAAATAGTTGGAGATGTGGCACAAGAGATGTGGATGGGAACTTTTCACTCTATTTGTGTGCGAATTTTAAGAAGATTTATTGACAGAATTGGATTTGATACATCTTTTTTAATATTTGATACATCAGACCAAAAAACAGTTGTAAAAGAATGTTTAAAAGCATTAAATATAGATGATAAGACTTTTTCAGATAGAAGTGTTTTATCAGAAATTAGTAATGCAAAAAATGAAATGTTAACACCAAAAGCATACCAGGCAAAATATTCGGGTGAATTTAGAAAAGAAAAAATTGGACAAGTATATGAATTATATCAGAAAAGATTAAGAGAAAATAATGCAATTGATTTTGATGATATAATAAATTACACAATTGATATACTAAGCGAAAATCCAGATGTTTTACAATATTACACAGAAAAATTTAAATATGTTTTAGTAGATGAATATCAAGATACTAATAAAGCACAATTTACATTAGTAACAATTTTAGCATCACGTTATGGAAATATTACAGTAGTTGGTGATAATGACCAAGGAATATATAGCTTTAGAGGTGCAGATATTAGCAATATTTTAAATTTTGAAAAAGACTTTCCTGGTACTAAGATTATTAAATTAGAGCAAAATTATCGTTGCACAGGAAATATTTTAAAAGCAGCAAATGCAGTAATAAAACATAATGAAAATAAATATGAAAAAAAATTGTGGACAGAAAATGAAGAAGGAAGCCTACCTTGTTTATATCAAGCTGAAGACGAATATGATGAAGCAAATTATGTTGTAAAACAAATTGAACATTTAAAAACAGAAGAATATTTAAAACCAAAAGATTTTGTTATTTTATATCGTATGAATGCACAGTCAAGAGCAATAGAAGATATTTTAAGAAGAGAAAACATACCATATAAAATAGTAGGTGGATTAAAATTCTATGAAAGAAAAGAAATCAAAGATACTATTGCATATTTAAGATTAATTCACAATACATCAGATAATCTATCATTAAAAAGAATTATAAATGAACCAAAACGTGGAATTGGAAAAACAAGTTTAGATAAAATACAAGAAATTTCAGATAGAACCGGAACTTCCATGTATGAAATAATTAAACATGCAGAAGAATTTGATTTAAATAGAGTAAAAGCAAATGCAGAGGAATTTATAAATTTAATAGAAGAATTAAGATTAAAAAAACAAGAGCTTAGTATCTCAGAATTATTAAAGGAAGTTTTAAACAAATCAGGTTATACAAGGGCTTTAGAATTAGAAAATACAGTTGAAGCTGAAACAAGAATGCAAAACTTAGAAGAATTTTTGACAGTTGCAATAGAATTTGAAGAAGAATCAGCAGATAATACATTGCCAGAATTCTTGGAAAGTATTACATTATCAAGTGATGTGGATGAAATGCAAGATGAGGATAACACAGTTACTTTAATGACTTTACATAGTGCCAAAGGTTTGGAATTTCCAGTGGTGTTCTTAGTTGGAATGGAAGAAGGTATTTTTCCTGGTTATAAATCAATTGGAGAACCAAAAGAATTAGAAGAAGAAAGACGTTTATTCTATGTAGGAATTACAAGAGCAAAACAATTTTTACATTTAACTTGTGCAAAACATAGAACAATATTTGGTTCTACAAGTTATAATGCAGTATCAAGATTTATTAAGGAAATACCAGACAACCTATTAGATGGTGTTGTTAATAATGATCAAGAGGAAAAATTTAATGATATGTCATGTAATTGGGAATATGGAAAAACATCAGCAGGCAAAGTAACAACATATAAATTTGATGAAGCAAAAAACGAGATAAAACAAAAATCTACATATCAATTTAGAACAGCAGAAAGCTTTTTAAGTTCATTATCTCAAAAACAAGCAAATTCAGGAGTAGATATTACAAAATATAAAGAAGGAATGAGAATTTACCATAAGAAATTTGGTGAAGGAATAATACAAAAAATTGAAGCAGAAGGAGACGACTACAAACTAGATATTCAATTTGATAAATCAGGACATAAAAGACTTATGGCTAAATTTGCAAATTTGGAAATTATTTAAGAGCAGAAAATTATTTTCTGTTCTTTATTTTTGTATAAAAATTATAAATTTGCTCATAATAGATATGAAATAAATTAGTAGGAAAGGAAGGATAAATATGCCAAATTTAAATCAACTAGAATTACAACACCTAAGACATTTAATAGGAGCACATGAAACTGCATATCAAAAATTGAATACATTTTCATCACAAGCAGTTGACCCACAAATTAAGCAAATGTTTGCAAAATCTGCACAAGATGCATTAAACACAAAACAAAAATTAATGTCATTTCTTAATAATTAATTGGAAAGGAGAATAAATAATGGACGAAAAAACAATGGTAAATGATATTTTAGGAAGTGTAAAAGCAGACTTAACAGCATATCAAACAGCTATAACTGAAGCCGAAAATATGCAATTAAGACAAACACTTCAACAAATTAGAAATGGAGACGAAAGTTTTCAATATGAATTATTTAAAGTTGCTCAAACAAAAGGATATTATCAACCAGCTCAAAAAGCAACAGTAACAGAAATACAAACTGTTAAAGAAGAATTAAATCAATAAAAATGTACTTAAATACATCTCTAAATATTACGGAAATTCAATATTTAGGGATGTATTTTTCTTTAATGATTATTAAAAAACACTTGTAATTTTTATCTATTTGTTATAAAATAGATAAGAAATTAAAAATGAATGGGAGTGTTTAAAATTAGTAGTTTTAGAAAATTTGCAATGTTCTTTAGAACAACAGTAAAGATAATAATATTAACTATTTTATCTGCATTTCTTATTATAAGTGCAGTAGCATTTTTCTATAAACCAACATATTCAGTTTCATTAAATGGGGAAATTATAGGATATACAGAAAATAAATCTGATCTACAAAATAAAATAAACCAATATATGGAAGGAAATTCAGAAGAAGGAATTGCATTTAGGCAAATTAATTCTGTACCAGAATATACTCTATGTTTATTAAAAAAAGACATTACACCAAATGATGATGAAATATATGCTAAAGTTACAGAGAACGGCACACAATATTATAAATATTATGCAATAACAGACGACAAAAAAGAAAAAGTATATGTTTCTACATTTAAAGAAGCAGAAGATGTAATAGCAAAATTGAAAAAGAAAAATAGTGCTAATAAAAAAGATTTAGGAATAGTAGAAAAATATGATACTAAAACAAAAGATTTTACATCAGTAGAAAAAAGTGTATCTAAATTATATGAAGCACCAAAAGTTACATATGTAGCTACAGCATATTCAGGTAGTGTATCTGGAATGTCAGAAGCCAAAGTAAACCTAGGAGTGTCTCTAATTAGACCAGTTTCAGGGGTTATAACAACTAGATTTGGTAGAAGTTCTTCTGGACATAGAGGATTAGATATTGCAACATCTACAGGAACACCAATTAAAGCAGCTGCAGGAGGAAAAGTTACAGTTGCAGGATGGAACAATTCATATGGATATATGATTAAAGTATCACATGGAAATGGTGTAGAAACAGTATATGCACATTGTAGCAAATTGCTGGTTTCAAAAGGTCAAACGGTTTCACAAGGTCAAGTAATAGCTAAAATCGGTTCAACAGGATACTCAACAGGACCACACTTACACTTTGAAGTAAGAGTAAATGGAACCTTATATAATCCACAAAATTATGTATATTAAATTTAAAAATTCTCCAGAAAAAATCTGGGGAATTTTTGAGTATAATTACATAATTACAAAATGTTTAAAACCAATTTCTAATGCGTTATTTTTCATAATCAATGTGCCACACTCTTTTAATTTGCTAGCAAAAACCTTAGAATTTGTAACACATTTTGCAAATTCAGTAATACAAGTATAAAATTTGATTTTATCAATAAATTCAGTATTTATATTATTCATTAATAAATAATATTTTTCTTTATATTCATATAATGTGATAGACTTTGCTAACTTTTTGTAATTAAACAAAGTATTTTTACTTAAAAAAACTAAAAAATCATTAAAATCATCAAAAGAATTAAAACAATATACAGCCTGAGTTGAACTAGGAACAATATTTTTTCGTTTTACAGTAAATTTTCTTTTAGAAATTTTTGACTTTTCTTCAGGAGGAAGTTTAGTAATTGTAAAGATAAAATTAGTGTCAGCCATTACTAAAGCTTCAACTTTTAAGTTATAATCCTCAGGATCAAATCCAGTTTCCTTTTTGGCTTGTTCTAACATATCTAGTAAAACATCTTGAGCTTCAGCAGAGTTAGACATAAAAACATGAAAATCAATTTCTTTTTCTGCTAAATCTTGAATAGTTAAAGTAATTCTTATTTTATTTTCATTTAATTTTTCAAACTTCATTAGGTGTCCCCCATATATCAATCTAATAATATTATACTACTAATACCCTCTAAATGGAA
Organism: Clostridium sp. CAG:508; assembly: GCA_000435755.1. GTDB lineage: Bacteria > Bacillota > Clostridia > TANB77 > CAG-508 > CAG-273. The sequence goes on along the minus strand of FR889080.1, from coordinate 102,385 downwards.
CCAACAATTTATGGAAATTTTATAGGGTGTATTAGGTATAACACATAATTGTAAAAAAGAAAATACTTTTGTGTGAAAATATTGTAATTTATCTTGAAAAAAACACCAAATGAATATATAATACTAACATATTAACTAAGGAGGAGACATAAATGGCAACAAGAGAAAAAAATATATGGATATTACTTTTATTTATTTTGTCAGGAATTGTTGTAGGGGGTCTACTAGGCAACTTGGCAGGACATGTGGATTTTTTATCATGGCTTGCTTATGGTGAAGAATTTGGACTATCTACTCCAATAGAACTAGACTTAAATGTAGTAAAATTAACATTTGGCCTTATGTTCAAAATAAATATAGCAAGTATAATAGGAATAGTATTAGCAATCTTTATTTACAAAAAAATTTAACAAATGAATAAAAGAAAAATAGGGGAAAACATACTTTTATTAAACAAAAATTTATTCAAAAATAATTTAAAATGGGGGCTATTTAGAAAGGACGGATTTATATGCCAATTAAAATGAAACAGCTCCCAATTTCAGAGAGACCATATGAAAAATTAGAAATGTATGGAGAAAATACATTATCAAATGCAGAATTACTAGCGATAATTATAAAAAGCGGTACAAAAGAAGAAAGCTCGGTTACGCTAGCACAAAAAATACTTTCACTAGGAAAACAAAATAATTTCAATCAGGATAGTTTTACATTTTTACAAGAACTATCCATCAATGAATTAATGCAAATCAAACGGAATAGGCAAAGTAAAAGCAATTCAAATAAAAGCTGTATGTGAACTTGCTAAAAGAATTTCGATTCCAATTGATAAGCAAAAAATAAAAGTAAAAACCCCACAAGATGTATCAAATTTAGTAATGAATGAACTAAAATTAGAAAAAAGAGAAATAGTGAAAGTAATAATATTAAATTCCCAAAATGTAGTAATAAAAATTCAAAACATATCACATGGAGGAACTAACTCTGCTAATGTAGATCCAAAGGATTTGTTTGCAGAAGCTATAAAGTTAGGAGCACCTAAAATAATAATGGTGCACAATCATCCAAGTGGAAACTCAAAGCCAAGTCAGCAAGATATAGAATTTACAGAAAGAATGGAACAGGCATCTGAAATATTAGGAATTCAATTATTAGATCATATTGTAATTGGGTATAATGAATATACAAGTATAAAATCACATTTATTGAAAGGAAGAAATTAAAATGAAATTGATGGGATGGAATTCAAAAGATATAGGAGTAGATTTAGGTACAGCAAATATCATAATTACCATAAAAGGAAAAGGAATAGTGCTAAATGAACCATCTGTGGTTGCAATAGATAAAAATAATGGAACGATTTTAGCGACTGGAGCAGAGGCAAAAGAAATGCTTGGCAGGACGCCAAATGACATTGCAGCAATTAGACCTTTAAAAGATGGAGTTATTGCAGATTTTACAGCAACACAACTTATGCTTAAATCTATGCTACAAAGGGTATGCCAAAGATATAATGCGGGTAGACCAAGAGTTGTAGTAGGAGTTCCATCAGGAATTACAGAAGTAGAGGAAAGAGCAGTAGAGGAATCTGTAATGCAAGCAGGAGCAAGAGAAGTATATATAATAGAAGAACCAATGGCAGCCGCAATTGGAGCAAATTTAGAAGTTGCAGAACCTAATGGAAACATTATAGTTGATATTGGTGGAGGAACAACAGAAGTTGCAGTTGTTTCTTTAGGAGGAATTGTAACTAGTAATTCTCTAAGGGTGGCTGGAGATGAACTAAATGAGGATATTGTAAACTATGTAAAAAGAGAAATGAACTTAGCAATAGGAGAAACAACAGCCGAACAAGTTAAAATAAATATTGGATGTGCTAAACCTTTATTAACAGAAGAAAGCATGGAAATTAGAGGTAGACATTTAGCAACAGGTCTTCCTGAAACAGCTATAATTACTTCAACACAAGTTCAAGAGGCAATGAATGACTCAATTGAAAAAATTGTAGACATTATAAAACAAACTTTAGAGAAAACACCTCCAGAGCTAGCATCAGATATAATGGAAAGAGGAATAGTTTTAACAGGTGGAGGAGCACTAATTAGAAATTTTGATAGTTTGTTAGCAGAAAAAACAGAAATGCCAGTATATGTAGCAGACCACCCATTAGAATGTGTGGCAAAAGGAGCAGAGAAAACACTAGAAGATTTAGAAAAACTAAGAACAGTACTAAGTAGCTCTAGAAGAAGATAATTTTTAAGGAGTAGGAATGTATAAAAATAAAAAGACGGGTATAGTAGGCATTATAATAACAATAATTGTATTGATAATAATTGTTATATTATCAAATACAGATATTAAAAAAGTTTCATTTGTAGAAAATATTTTTAGTAGTATTGTAATGCCGATTCAAAATGGGCTTACGTATTTAAAAAACAAGATAGAAGGAAATGACAGTTTTTTTACGGATGTCAAAAATTTGCAAGCTGAAAATGATGAACTTAAAAAGAAAAATAGTGAATTAGAACAATCTTTAAGAGAACTAGAAATTATAAAATCTGAAAATGAAACATTAAAAGAATACGTTAATTTGAAGGATAAATATTTAGAATATAAAACTTTGCCTGCATATATTATAAATAAAAATATAAATAATTATGAAAAAACTTTGGTAATAAATGTAGGAAGTAAAAATGGTATAAAACCTAACATGACTGTAATTGCAGATAAAGGTTTAGTTGGCTATGTAATATCTACCACAGATAATACTTCAAAAGTACAAACAATTATAGATAGTTCTACATCTGTAAGTAGTATTATTAGTACATCAAAAGAAGCAATTATTGCTACAGGAACATTAGAAGGAAATTCAATATTAAAAGCTTCATATATACCAACAGAAGCTACGTTATTAGAAAATGACAATGTTGAGACATCTGGTTTGGGTGGTATTTATCCGAAAGGAATACACATTGGAACAATTAAGCAAATTGTTAACACAAAAAATAATATAGACCGTTATGCATATATAGAAACTGCAGTTGATTTTTCAAAATTGCAAACAGTATTAGTTATAACTAATGAATAGTAGAAAGGAAAAATATGAAAAAAGCAATAGCAATAATAAGCCTAATAATTGCATTTTTTGTAATATATTTTTTACAAACTAACTTTTTTACATGGTTCACAATAGGTGGAATAATGCCAAATTTATTTATAATATTGGTGCTATTTATTGGTTTATTTATTGGAAAAAAAGTAGGCTTTATATTAGGTATTGTATTTGGAATAATTCTAGATTTTTTGTTGGGACAAGCTGTGGGAGTGTCAGCGTTTCTATTAGCAGTAATTGGGCTTATTGCAGAATATTTAGACAGAAGCTTTTCGAAAGATAGTAGAATAATGTTAATGATGATAGTAATAGCAGGAACAGCGCTTTTTGAAGTTGGACATTACATATTTAAAATATTAAAGTATGGAGCTATATTTGAATTTGTACCATTTTTAAAAATATTAATAATAGAGATAATATTCAATCTTATTTTAACTATAATATTGTACCCATTAATACAGAAAACGGGAAATAAATTAGAAGATATTTTTAAAAGTAAAAAAATATTGTCAAGATATTATTAAGGAGGAAATGTTGGAACAGACTAAGAAATTAAGATACAATATAATTATAGTAATAACATATATAGTTGGCATTATTTTGTTGTTCCAACTTTTTAACTTGCAAGTTATAAAAGGAAGCGAATACAGAGAAACTTCAAATACAAGATTAACAAGAGAATCAACAGTAAAAGCGGCAAGAGGGAATATAACGGATAATTCAGGAAATAAATTGGTAACAACAAAAACTGGTTTTAGTTTGGAACTTTACAAAACTAAAATAGATAATGATGTTTTTAATAATTTGATATATAATCTAGCAGTATTACTAGAAAAAAATAAAGATAAATATAATGATAACTTACCAATTACCGTAAATCCATATGCTTTTACATCAAAAGATGAAGAAATACAGAAAAAATGGAAAAAAGAATATGGAATAGATGAAAATGCAACAGCAGAAGAGGCTTTTAATTTTTTTAAGAAAAAATATGACATAAAACAAGATGAGCCAGAAAAAGCGAGAAAAATAATGACAATTAGATATGAAATTTCTAGAAATGGATATAGCAATATCAAGCCAGTAATTATATCTAATAATATTAGTTATATAAGTGCAAACCAAATAAAGGAACAGAGTAATAAATTTCCAGGAACAGCAGTTGTAACAGTGCCAATAGTAACATATCCATATGGAAGTTTAGCATCACATATTTTAGGCTATGTTGGTTCAATTTCAGCAGAAGAATATGATGCTAACAAAGATAAATATGGAATGAATGATACAATAGGAAAAACGGGTATGCAATATACTTTAGAAGAGTATTTAAAAGGGCAAGATGGAGTTAGACAGGTTGATATGTCAGTTGATGGAACTATTACAGAGGAATATATTTCACAAGAAGCGGTTGCTGGTAATAATGTGGCACTAACCATTGATTCAAACTTACAAAAAGTAACTGAAAAAGCTTTGGCAGAAAATATTAAAAAAATATCAAATGGAGCATATGGAAAAAAATATAATGCTAAAAATGGTGCAGCAATTGTAATGAATATAAAAACTGGAGAAGTGCTAGCACTAGCAAGCTATCCAGATTATGAACCAGAATTATTTGTATCAGGAATAAGCCAATCAAAATTAGATAAATATAATAAAAATAAAAACTGCTATAACTGGGCAATTTCAGGAACCTATGCACCAGGATCTGTATTTAAAATGGTAGTTGCAACAGCAGCTTTAGAAGAAAAGATAATAACAACTCAAACTACAATAAATGATACAGGTATATATCCAAGAGGGCATAAACCAGCCTGTTGGATATATACAGATAGACATTATGGACATGGTTACTTAAATGTTACGGGAGCTATTAAAAAATCTTGTAATTATTTCTTTTATGAACTAGGTTATAGAATGGGAATAGATCCTGTGATAAAATATGCTAAAGCATATGGACTTGGAATAAAAACAGGAATAGAATTGTCAGGAGAAGCAGAAGGTATAGTAGACTTAAAAAAACAATGCCAAGATTTATATGGACAACAGTGGCAACTAGGAGATACACTTTCAGCAGTAATTGGGCAAAGTTATAATGATTATACACCTATCCAAATAGCAAGATATGTTAGCATGCTAGCAAACGGAGGCAAGTCAGTAGATGTTACATTAATAAAATCTATTACAGATGCAGATGGAAATAAAATATCAAAAGATGAATATGAGAAAAAAATAAAAGAAAAACTAGGAATTGAAGACATACCAGAAGTTAAAGATTTAAATATAAAAAAAGAAAATTTAGATGCTATATTAAAAGGCATGAAAGGAGTTACAAGCGAAACTGGAGGAACAGCTTATTATGTATTTTCTGATTTAGATATAGATATTGGAGGAAAGACAGGATCTGCTGAAACGGGAATTAAAAACCAAGTAAATGGATGGTTTGCAGGGTTTGCTCCATATGATGATCCAGAAATTGCAATTGTAGTTTTTATAGAAAATGCAGGAGCTGGAGGAAATGTAGGGGATACAGCCAAAACGATAATAAATGAATATTTAGGAATGAATGCTAAAGATGTGAAGGAAGACCTTAATGCAATTCCTTCTACACAAATCAATAATTAAACTGTTATATAAGGAGTTAAAAATAGATGAAAAAAGAAGAAGTAAATGAATTAGGATTATATGGAATTAAAAAAAGTTTTAATAAGGAAATTGCAACCTCAGAAACTAAATTTTATAAAGGTTCAATTCGTTCAGGACAAAAAATGGAATTTGAAGGAAGCTTAGTAATACTTGGAGACGTAAATGCAGGGGCTGAAGTATTAGCTGAAGATAATGTTGTAATACTAGGAATATTAAGAGGAATGGCACATGCAGGAGCAAAAGGAAATAAAGAGGCTATAATTGCAGCAGCCTCTATTGAATCTGCACAAATACGTATTGCAGATATTGTAAAAGAAATTGAAAGAGAAGACAATGTAGAAGATACAAGAGAAATTAAAACTTATGCTTATGTTGAAGAAAATGAAATCATATTAACTTAATAATAACAATATAAGAGCAATAAATAAATATTGATCTTTAACATCTTCCTTGTACAAAAAGAAAATCAATCCAATAAGTAAAAGGTCATCATTATATAATTTTAAACCAAATAAATCAAAATAACTTTCATCTTCGCCACGATCAGTTTGATTAAAAAAATTATCTAAAAAATTAAAACCATATGAAGATGTATTAGTTTTCTTATTATCTTTAGGCTTGGTCGAAGATTTATAATTTTTATTATATCCTCTTGAAAACTCAGGAGGATATTCTTTTACTTTAGAGGTAGCTAGAGTGCCTCTACTATAGTACATAGAGGGATTGTAAGTATATCTTCTAAAATAAGGAAAACTAAAAAATGGGTAATTATACATCATTCTTTTTTTCACCACCTAAAGGATTCAAAATTTCAAATGCTTTTCCCATACTAAATAACTTTATGTATTGGTCAACTTTTTCTTTTCTACTAGGCTTTAAATAAGGCTTTAAAGACTTTAACAAGTTGGCTCTGGGATCATTTTGACTTCTATTCATATTATCAATAATAGATTTCATTTTTAACATAGTATCCATATCAAAATTTGGCATATCATTAGAATTATTTTCTGAATTTGGCTGTTCCGTAGAAGAATTAGAAGACATGCCATTAGAATTAAAATTATTAAGCATACTTTTTATAGAATCTGGAACTTCATTATTTTTAAGCATATCATTCATTTTCTGAAAAATTTCTGACATATCTTCACTCATAACCATTCTCCTTAAATATTATTATTTTTTCTAATTTGATTTATAATATTATCTGCATCCTTAGAATTAAGCATTTTACTAACCTTTGAAAGATTTGCATCTAATTCTTTTTTATCCATTTTAGATAGCATATTCATAAGCTGAGCCATATCCATCTTATTATCCATACAATCACCTCAATATAATATATGTTCTTAAAACTATAATATTATATGTAAGAAAACTAAAATAGTGACTAATGTAATATAAATTTAATATTGGGCACGTTAATTGTAGTTCCGTAAATAAAAAACCTATATTTACCACTATTACCAAAGATTTGCTGTTGAAAAAAGTCATAAAAATGATAAAATATATATGAGTAATTAAAAATATAAGAACAAAATGTAAAAAAAGTAACTTTGAGGCTTAAAAAGCATTGAAAAATGAGCAAAAATGTCGTATAATATAATATGAGATCTATAATTTTAAGGAGGAAGCTATGAATAAAACATTAAAAAAGATTATCGCAACAGTACTACTTACCTGTATGATAAGTGCTAATTTATCTATAATTGGAGAATATGGAATAAGTTATGCATTATCAGAAAGTGAACTATCTAATCAAAAAACAACTACTCAAAATGAAAATGTAGAATTTAATTCATACTTTGAGGGAGGAGTTTATAGTAAAACAGAAAAACTTGAAAATACAACAAAGCTATTTGTTAACATCAAAGTAAAAAATGCAGGTTACTTGGAAAATCCGGTAATCAGTTTTTCAGATGTAAACTTTAAAATAGCAGGAGAAGTGAATAACGAAAATATTCAAAGCATTAGTGAAAATAAAATAACCTTAAACAAATTAAATAATGGAACAGATTTAACGCTAGAGCTTCCAGTAAAAATACTTAATGAAGATGAAGTTGCATTAGATAATTTTGAAAAAGAGACAAAAACAAATTTCACAGCTACATATATAGATGCAAATGGAAAATCGAACGAGATTTCAAAACAAGTTGTAAATAAATTATTATGGGATGGAACAGAAGGAACAGAAGGAATATTAAAAACAGATGTAACTAAAAAAATCCCATATCATATTGGTGAAAAATATGGAGTGCTATTACAATTTTATATAGAATCAGGAATAAAAGATAGCAAATTACCAATTAAAACAACTAAAATAGATGTAACAGTTCCAACATTAAATGATATAAAACCAACCTCAGCAAACGTAATAGCAACAAGTACAAAAGCAACAAATGGGGAAATAAATGGAACAAACTTCACATCAAATAATTATAACTATGACTCAACAACAGGAGTTTTAACAATAAATACTAAAAATAAACAAGACAAAATCTCATGGGTAAAAAATGTTAAAGATAGATATTTAGTTACCTTTATTTTTGATGTAAAAGAAGCATATGACTATGTTATAAACAATACTAGTAAAATAGAAGTAGGAATAAGTGCAAAATCAGAAATAGAAGTATATAATGGACAAAAAACTATAGTTAAAAACAATGCAGAAAAATCATTCTCATATACTGCAGGTGAGGGCGCAACTGTGTCAATGCCAACAGAAGGAAAAATGATAGACTTTGATATAAAAACTATATCAGAAATGGCTAAAGGACAAATTTATGCAAACTATGAAGCAAAAAATAAAAATGAAACAACATATAATATAAACTACTATGCTACAGTATGTAATGCGGAATTAACAGATAAGATTGAATTTACTCAAGAGATAGATCAATTTTTAACAAAAGAGAATACTAAAAATGCTACAACAGTTGCAGGAAACAATTATACATACAATAAAATAGTAAAAATAAATAAGGATATATTCAAAAAAATTCTTGGAGAAGATGGAAGCATAAAGTTAGCTAATTCAGATGGAACAGAAATTGCAACAATAGATAAAGATACAACAGTTTCAGAAGAAAAGTATACTATAGATATAAGCGAAAAAAATAACAATCAATTGTTAATAACTACAAGCAAACCAGTAGCAGAAGGAATATTAACAATTGAAGTAGAAAAGGCAGTAAAAACAAATATAGATTATACATCAAATCAAATGAAAAACTTTAAAAAGCTAACAACAGGAATGAGAGCAACAGTAGATGAAGAAGATGTAAAAACAACAAAAGAAATAACATTAACAGAACCAAAAACAGAAGTATTATTTGGAATTAGCCAAAAAGAATTAACAACAGCAGTAAAAAATAAAAATATAGGAATAAGAATAATATTAAACACCTCTGATACAACAAAAGCACTATATAAAAATCCAACATTTAAAATAAAATTACCATCATATATTGAAAAATGCAATTTAAATAGTTATGACATAGTAATGGGAGATGGTTTAAAAATAAAAAGTGCAAAAACAGCAACAGAAAATGGACAAATAGTAATAAATGTGGAATTAGAAGGAACACAAACAGAATATGCTACAAATGCTCAATATGTTGGAGCTGTTATTGATATTAATGTAGATTTAACAACTAAAACATTGACACCAACCAATACTAACAAAATAACAATGGAATATAAAAATAATAATGAGATGTCAGAAAATAACAACGGAACAGTAGAGGAAAAAGTAAACTTTATTGCACCTGAAGGAATTGTTACAGCAAATGGAATCTCTAATTATGCACAGGGAAAGGAAATATTAACTATAGCTGATGAAGGGGCAACAGGAATAATTGCAACAAATTCAGCAAAAAGAACAATTACAATTACAGGAAAAATAATAAATAATTATAATAACGCAATTAAAGATGTTGTTATACTAGGAAGGATTCCTGCAAATGGAAGCACTAATATAGACACAAATGAGAATTTAGGATCAACATTTGATACAAGTTTAAAAACAGCAATACAATTACAAAATATTGAAACCAGTGATTACACTATATATTATTCAATAAAGGCTAATGCTAATAAAGATTTGACAGATACTAGCAATGAATGGACTACTACATTTAATGTTAATGCAAAATCATATATGGTAGTATATGGAAAAGATCTTAATGAAACTAAAATGATAGAGTTTGCGTATGATGTAGAATTACCAGAAAATCTTTCATATAATAATAGCATATATGAAATGTATAAAATATATTATACAAATATGTCTTCAATAGGAAATATTCAAGAATCAAAAACGTCTCCTATTATAGAATTAACAACAGGAAAAGGGACTGAACTATCTGTACAATTATCTTCAGATGTTGAAACTGTAAGAGAAGGACAAACAGTAAGAATGAAAGCTATAGTAAAAAATAGTGGTGAGTTAACAGCAAAAAATGTAAAAATAAATATACCATTACCAAAATATGCTACATTTACTGAACTTATAGCAGGAAACTATTTCCAACAAGATGATAGTAGTAAAAAGATTGTTGATCTAGGAACAATAGCTAAAAACGAAGAAAAAGAAATCTACTATTATTTGAAATTTGATAATTATGCAGCTGCTTTTAATGGGGAAAATATTACTGAAGAGGAAAAAGCAGAATATTTAAAATTCCCTAAAGCAATAAATAATACAGTATATTTAACAGCAGATAACTCTAATAAAGTAAATTCTAATGAATATACAATTAATTTAGAAAAAGGACAAATTGCAATAGAATTAATTTCAAATACAGTAGAAGACACAGTACTAAAAAAAGGAGAAAGTTTAAATTATATTATTAACTTAATGAATATTTCAGGAAATACAGAATTAAAAAATACAGTAGTAACAATACCATTACCACAAGGAGTAATGTTCAAATCAGCAACAGTAAATCATAACCCTATAGAAGACAATGCTACAACAGATGGGGTAAGCTACAATGAAAGTACAAGAACTGTTACGGTTAATGTTGGAACATTAGAACATAAAAAAGTAGTTAAATTAGAAACAGAAATACAAGAATTTGAAGGAACTATTTCTATAATGGCAAAAGCAAAAGCGGATGAGACTGATGAAAATTATTCTAATGTTAGTGAATACAGAACTGAAATTGTAAAGTTAGAGGTATCAAACTTAACATCAACACCTAAATATGTAAAAGAAAAAGAGCAAGTAGTATATAATTTAAAACTTACTAATAAAGGTGAATCTTATATAAAAAATATTGTAATTACAGATGTTTTACCAACCGAATTAGACTTTGAAAAAGCTACATATATGTATAATGGAAAAGAAGGAATAGTAAATTATTTAATAGAAGATAAAATTCAAATAGATATTTTATCTATGAGCCCAGGAGAAAGCATAAATATTAACTTATATGCAACAGCTAATTTATTACCAGATAAAAATGACAAAAAAATAAGTAATAAAATGACTGTGAAGGCAGATAATGTTACAGAAACAGAGACAAATAGTGTAGAAAACATAATTGAATATTATCAAAAGGCACATGATGAAAGTGGAAGTGAAGTAGATGACCCAACAATTCCAGAAAGTACATATAAAATAACTGGAACAGCATGGATAGATAATAATAGAAATGGAATGAGAGACAGCCAAGAAGAATTATTATCAAATGTAAAAGTAATACTAGTAAATAAATCTACAAATGTAATTGTAAAAGATAAAGATACAAAACAAGCAAAATCAACAACAACAAATGACCAAGGACAATATGAATTTAGCAATATAGAAAAAGGAAGATATTTTGTATTATTTGTATATGATGCTGCAAAATACAGTGTTACAGAATATCAAAAAGAAGGAGTTGATACATCAGTTAACTCGGACGCAATTGATGTAGAGGTACTTCTAAATGGAGAAAAAACAATAGCAGGAATGACAGACACAATTGAAATTTCAAACTCAAATCTTAGAGATATTGACATAGGATTATATGTTCAAGAAAAATTTGATTTAAGACTAGATAAATATATTAGTAAGATTACTAGAACAACCCCAACCTCTGGAACAGATATATTTGATTATAGTAATGAAAAACTTACTAAGATAGAAGTTTTAAAGAAAAACTTAGGAAAGAGTAGTATAGTTGTAGAATATAAAATAGTGGTAAAAAATGAAGGAGCAGTAGCAGGCTATGCTAAGAAAGTAGTAGATTATTTACCAAAAGGAGTAGTATTTAATACAGAACTAAATAAAGACTGGTATTTATCAGATAATGGAAATGTATATAATACAAGCTTAGAAAACACAATTATAAATCCAGGAGAAACAAAAGAACTAACATTGGTCTTAGTAAAACAAATAACAGAAGACAGTATAGGAGTTTTAAACAATACAGCAGAAATATATGAAGCATATAATGAACAAGGACTAAAAGATATAGACTCAACACCAGCTAACAAAGTAGAAACAGAAGATGATATGTCTAAAGCAGATATTGTTTTAGGAATAGTAACAGGTGCACAAATTGCAATTTGTATAATATTACCTTTAGTAATAATATCATTGCTTGGATTTGGAATATTTGAAATCAAGAAAAGGGTTCTAAAAAAAGTGTAGAGAGGAGGTAAAATATGAGAAGTAAAACTATAAAAATAAGTGTAATAATGTTTATAGCATTCATAGCATTTATTTGCATATTTAGTAATACAAAAGTACAAGCTACGTTATTAGATAAACCATATGGACAAGAATTTATGATTCCGTCATGTAAAAGGTATGAATATACTAACCAAAAAGGTGAAAACAAATATTCTGTATTACCTAAATACCCTGGTTATACAATTTATTGTACTAATACTGGTGCGAGATTTGACTTCGTACAATCAATAACTAAGTCAGAAATAGACCATTTACTTAAAACATATAAGAGATCTAGAAAATGTGGATGTTTTGGACCTTTAACAGATGAAGGACATACATATCCATATTATCAAAAAAGTAGTACTGGTTCACTGACAAATGCATTATCATATATAGTAACAATAGATGGTACAGACTGGACACTTGAAAAACAATTTGCAGTATGGCAAATGAGCAATATGAAACTAGATGGTGGAATTGTTAAAATAGGAAGTGATTATCATAAAAATGATTATAGTGGTAAAGGATATGAAAAAGAAGCAAGAAATTATGATGCATTTGTAAATGCTCTTGCGCAAAATGGAGCGCAAATAAGCATTACATCAAGTAATAATACACTTACAAAAATTGACCAAACTGCAGGACGATATACAGTTGGAGCATTTAGTGTAAATTATACAGATGGAAGATATGAAGATGTAACTTTTGGCGGAATATCAAATATGTATTTAATTGGGTATAATGAAAAAGGACAACAAGTAAAAAATATAGCAATAAATAAGTTTGTTATAAATAATAAAGAAGTAACACCTAGATACTTTTCACCTGATAGTATCAATTATGTAGATACTAATCCTCAAGCATATCCAGACTCAGGAGAAAACTTTCAAGTAGTATTTTCTGATCCAAATAAAGGAGTAACAGATAATAATCAAATAATTTCTGACATTGAACTTTATGCCGAATATACATATATGATTGCAACAGGGGAATATGTAAAATATGTTGGACTTAGATATGGCACTGGTGGAGCAGCTGGAACTCATGATGATCACACATATAATCCACACACACATACTGTAAAAGAAGAATATGAGGTTGAGGAAGATGTAAAGGTATATCATACATGTGATAGACATGGTGGAGTTTGTATGATATCTTATAAGTCAGCTTGCCCAGGTTATACAATTAGTAGACAAACAGTGAAAAAGACTAAAGATGTTACATATTCATGTAATGGATGTATACAAACATATCAATTAACAACTCAAGAGCAACAAGGCTTTTCATCAATGGATGGAGAAAGAAGATTATATAAAACTACAGCGATAACAAGCAAAATAAAAATAAGAATGGACCTAGGTGGATATGTATGGGAAGATGCTTTGGTTGGAAAAGAGAACAAGGCAGATGGACTTAATAATACAACAGGAGATAAACCAATTCAAAACATAAGAGTTATTTTATATGATAAAAACAACAATAAGATAGCAGAAAAACGTACAGACAGTGATGGATGCTATTTATTTACAAACTTAGACCCTATGAAAAAATATTATGTTGCATTTGAATACAATGGACAATTATATATACCTACAGAATACAAAAAAACTAACAACTGGAAGAATACATCAAAAGCAACGGAAACATCAACAGACAGAACAGCATTTGATAATAGATTTGCAGAAATAGGAGCATATCCAAATAACTATAAAAGATCAAATGGAAAATATAATAAAGCATATTCACAATATGAACTAATGGGATTTAAACTAGATGCAAACGGAAAATACTATTATGACAAATCACAACATTATATAGATACTTTCTATACAATAGACAAAAATGGAAATATAATAAAAGGAAATAAGATAAATCCTGCACAAGTAAGCAGTGGAGATGCACAAAAAGTAAACTTTGTTAATGATTGTAAAATAGTTGCATACACACAAGCACAACAAAATAAACTAAATCCAGATTTGTATCCTGCAAAAAATCAATTTGTTATAAACAAAACTGAAAAGCAAAAATATACAACTGGAAAACAAGCAAGAGCAACTAAATTTTCAACAAATGCCGTTAAATATAACGGAAAAACATATGAACCACTATATCCAGATCAATTTTTCATTGATTTAGGACTTGTAAGAAGACAAGAAGTTGACTTAGCTTTAAGAAAAGATATTTTATATGCAGCAACAAAAATCAACTCAAAAACTGAAATATATCAATATGATAAGCGTGCAAACAATGATGAATATTGGTTAATTGAATACAGAATGAGAAATTATGCTGATTACTATGGCGGAATGTATGTAAATGGAATCTACAGATCAGATTACACTTATAGAGGGGAAAGAACTAATGGCGGAAGTGACTTAGAAGCATATGTAACATATAAAATAACAGTAAGAAACTCATCTATAGATGTGTTAGGACAAATAACAGAAGTAGTAGATTATTATGATAAAGATTATACATATATGCCTAAGCTATCATGGGTAATGTACAAAGACAATTCAGCAGATGACAATACAAAAATTGCTGTAAAGAAAGAAGACTACTATAATATGATTGCAACAGGCGACTTGTCAAAGATTCCAAACACGAGAAAAATAACAACAAAGACTTCAAGTAAGTATGGAGCTAAATCAGATATTACAACAAAGATGAATGCTATATATATTAGTGGATTAGCAGACAAGAAATTAGCGGTAGGAGAGCAAGCATATATCTATTTAACCTTTAAAGTAAATAAAGATGGAGATAACCCAATAACTGTAGATAAAGATAATGAATTCAAAATGAATTATGCCGAAATAAATGGCTATAAAACATATTATACAGGAAACATAGATTTACCAAATGGAGTAAAGAAAACAAGTAATAATGCAGCAGGCTTAATAGATATCAACTCAACACCGGGCAATTTAAGCCTATCTGATATAACAGGCAATAAGTACGAAAAGAACTTTGAGAATGATACAGACCGTGCAAAAGGATTACAAATAAAGATAGACGACAATTCACAAAGAAAGATAAGTGGAACGGTTTGGGAAGACCAAAGAACAAAAGAAGTATCAGGAACAAGCATAGGAGATGGAGTAAGACAAACAAACGAAATTAAGATACAAGGTGTTACAGTACAATTACTTGAAAAGTTGAAAGATGGAAAAGAATTCTTATGGCAAACAACAACAACTGATGCAAACGGAGCTTACAAATTTTCAAACTTTGTACCTGGAAATTATATTGTTAGATTTATGTATGGACATAATCTCCCTACTGTACAAACTAAAAACAATGTATCATATAATGGTCAAGACTTTAAATCAACAGTATATCAAAAAGAAATTAATGGAAAAGAAATTTCAGGATATGCAGAGGAGTACTATAATATTAGAGCTGCAGATACCTTTGGCAAAAACTTGTCTGACGCAAGAGATATTTGGGAAGACAAAACAATATCAATTGGACAGCGAATAAATAATAGACCAACAGCTGTATACCAAAATGTAACATTACAAGGTAGAGAAACGGTAAATAAATATCTTGCTAATGGAGCAAAAAATCATGATGCAGAAATTTTGGCAGTACCATATGCAAGTAACCCTAACCAAACATATATAGCTGAATTGATTAAAAATACTCAAGTAGTAGCAGAAACAGGAATAATAGTAATCGAGGGAGAGTATGACAGACAAACAACCTTAGGAGATAGTACTCAAAAAACAAGTAATGGAAAAGAAAACTATGCAAATGGAAATGATGTAAATGGTACATATGAAATTAAGAATCTTGACTTTGGACTAACAGAAAGACCAAAAGCACAATTAGAACTAAACAAACAGGTAACAAATGTAAAAGTAACATTAGCAAATGGAAATGTGTTATTTGATGCAAATGATGCGGTAGCGAATTTAGCTTGGATAAAACATAAGGATTATGACTTAATGAGTAAAATGAAAGACGGAAAATACAAAGAGTATTACAAAGAGAGTAAAAGCAATAAGAAATATAACCGTTATTCATATAAAACAGACATACAAGATATGATAAATAACACACTATATAGAGGTGGAAAAAACGGACTTATCCAAGTAACTATGGATTCAGAGCTAATGCATGGAGCGACAATACAAATAAGTTACAAACTAACAGTAAAAAACGTAGGAGAAATAGATTATACAGGAAAAGACTTCTACTATAAAGGAATAGGAGCAAGTGAAGGAAACAAGGTAACAACAACAGCAAACTTAATTGTAGACTATATTCCAAATAATTTACAATATAGAGAAGGAGACAACGAAGGTTGGTCAGTAGTAAAGGCTCAAGATTTAATTACAACAGGAAATGTAAATGGAAGTATAGGAACATCAATAAGTAAATATAATACAATACTTGCAACAGACAAAATGAATAAAGCATTAAAACCAGGAGAAACAGTTACAAAAGAATTAGTATTAACACAAACCATTACATCACAAAACACACAAGATAATATGACATATGGAAACATAGCAGAAATATTACAAACCTCAAACACTGTAGGAAGAAGAATGGCATTTTCAATAGTAGGAAATCAAGACCCTACAAAAGCACCAACAGAAGTAGATAGTTCAAAAGCAGAAGAAGTAGTAATATTACCACCATTTGGACAAATGTACTTATACTTTGGATTAGGAATTGTGGTAGTAGCATTAATAGCAGGAGCAGTAATAGTCATTAAGAAAAAAGTTCTAAAAAAATAATCAACTAAAGAAATTCCATAAGGGAATCCTTATGGGATTTCTTTTTGCTTTTTACATACTAAATATTGAAAAACCAACAAAAATAATGTAAAATATAAGACATAAAAAAGAAAAAACAAATAAAAACACTAAAGATAGCAAAAAAGATAGAAAACTTTTTTTATTTGCATACCAAAAACGACAAACATTTTAAACATCTTGTACTAAAATATATGCAGATTAAAAAAGTAGGGGTGGTAAAAAGTGTTTAATAATAAAAACAATGAGGGAACAGCTAAACAGATATTAGCAAATCTTTTTAGTATACAAAATATTATTATTTATATAATATCATTTATGATTTCAATGGTGGGATTTAGTAGTCAAAGTCTTATGCTAAGTATAAGCCCATTCGCTATAAGCTTTTTGGCGTCAATGTTGAGTAACCGTAAGCCTATTGGTTTTATATATTTATTAACATTGGTAGGTACATTTATTTCTTTTGGTACAAATAGTACACTAATATATTTTTTAACAACACTTGTATTTTTTGTACTAGTATTAATAAAAAGACCAAAAGAACAAGAGGATGTGAATGAACAAAAAAAACTAGGAGTACATTTATTTTTAGCAGTATTATTGGTACAAATAGTGCCAATGTTTTTTAATAACTTTTATGTATATGATTTATTAACAAGCATAATGCTTGCGATAGCTAGTTACGTATTTTATAAAATCTTTACAAACTCAATATCAATGCTACAAGATATAGGCACACAAAAGGCCTTTTCAATTGAAGAAGTTATTGGTACAAGCCTTTTACTAGCAATTGCATTTTGTGCCTTTGGAGACTTAAGCGTATTTGGTTATAGCATACGCAATATCTTAAGCATATTACTAGTTCTAATATTAGGCTGGAAAAATGGTATGCTAGTTGGAGCTACAAGCGGTATAACAATAGGAACTGTACTTGGTATAATTGCAGGAAATGAGCCAGTTATGGTTGCTTCTTATGCAATATCAGGGCTAATAGCAGGAATATTCTACAAACTTGGAAAAATAGGAGTTATAGTTGGCTTTATATTAGGAAATGTAATATTAACATATGTAGCAAATGGTAACACAGTACCAGTAATATTGATACAAGAAATTTTAATAGCATCACTTGGTTTATTAGCAGTACCAAAAAGGTTTAAAATAGACATTCAAGATTTGATCGGAAAAGACAAGTTACTTCCTGAAACTACAACAAGAGCATTAACAGAAAATGAAGACACAGTATTTAAACTAAATAGTATGTCACAAACAATAGCAGATTTAGCTAAAAGCTATGAAGAAGCGGCAAGTACCGTATTAGAAGAAAAGGACTTAAAAGAGCAAGAATTATCAAATGAACAAATATTTAAAGAAGAATTAGATGTAAATATATCAGAACTAGAAAACAACTTATTATATGAAGATATATCGCAGAATAACTGTGGCATTGTAGACGAAATCTTTAAGCATTTATTAAAAAATGACATAATTACAGAAAAAGAATTAGCTAATATTTTCGAACAACATAATTTGTACATTGTAGGCTTTAGACAAAATGGTACTACAGCAGAAAATGATGTATCAAAAATGATTAAAGCAATAAACTCAGCATATAGAGTTAGTAGAGTTAATTTTATATGGAAAATGAAGATGCAAGAAAACAAGAAAAATGTATCTTCTCAATTAGAAGGTGTATCAGAAGCAATATCACAAATGGCAGAAGATATAAAACAAGAAAAAGCAGAACCATTTGAAACTCAAAAACAAGAAATACTAAATTTGTTAAAACAAAAAGAAATAGAAATAGACAATATAAAAATAAAACAAAATGTCTCAGGAAGGTATTTTGTAGAGGTATTTACTCCGAACTGTGATGACATAGAAGGTAAAAAATGCAATATTAAAAAAATTGCTAAAATACTAGAAAAAGTATTACAAACTAAATTTGTAATACAAGCACAAAATTGTAGCTTAAGAGAACAATTAAACACTTGCAAATTTACATATTATTCAGAAGATAAATATAAATTACAAGTAGGAATAGCTACATCAACTAAAGAAGGTTCGAAAGTATCTGGAGATAGCAATATAGCAACAAAGCTAGAAGACGGAAAATACTTATTAGCAATTAGTGATGGAATGGGTTCAGGAGAAGAGGCTAACCAAAGTAGCAAAATTGCTATAAATATGTTAGCAAAACTATTAAAAGCAGGTTTTGACAAAGAAACTTCTATAAAATTGATAAACTCAAGCTTAATAGCAAATACTAAAGAGGATATGTATACAACTTTAGACATACAAATATTAGACTTATTTGTAGGAAATATGGAGTTTATAAAAAATGGAGCATGTCCAACTTTTGTAAAAAGAAATAAAGAAGTACAATTACTAAAATCACTTACACTTCCAGCAGGAATTGTGGAAAAAAGTGATTTAATAGTATATGATTATGACTTAGAAGATGGCGACATTTTAGTAATGTGTACAGACGGAATTATAGATGCTAATACAGAATATATAAATAAAGAATTATGGGTAAAATATTTGTTAGAAGATATAAACACAGATGATGCACAACAAATAGCAAATATGGTGTTAAATGAAGCAATTGACAATGAATTCGGAATGAAAAAAGATGACATGACAGTAATAGTTGCTAAAATAAATAAAAAATAGTACCAAAAACGACAAAAATCTTGTAATTATATATAAAAATGTGATATAGTATAGCTATAAAATTAGCCGTACTATATTTTTTTGTATGGTCTTAAGGAGGAAAGTGAAAAATGTCATCAGGAAAAAGATATAATTCACAAAAACCAAAGCTAAATATTAAAAAGGTAATAGCTGCTGTTATTGTTCTTGCTGTTATAATTATGGCAATTACAGGAATAGTAAAGGTATTTACAGGAGGAAGTAAATCAGAAGAGAAGACTATTCCAAATCGTTATTTTGCAGTATATACAAACAACAAATGGGGAGTAATAAATTCAAAAGGAGAAACTGTTATAAAGCCTCAATACGATGAAGCAATTATTATTCCAGACAATAGCAAAGCTATATTTATATGCACATATGATGTAGACTATTCAAAAAATACATATAAAACAAAAGTTGTAAATGCAAAAAATGAAGAAATCATAAAAGGATATGATTCAATCACAGCTTTAGAAAATTATGATAATGAAAATAACATATGGTATGAAAATGATGTATTACTAGCTTCAAAAGATGGAAAATTTGGACTAGTAGACTTTAAAGGAAAAGAATTGCTAAAATGTGAATATGA
This sequence comes from Clostridium sp. CAG:508, assembly GCA_000435755.1. Taxonomy (GTDB): domain Bacteria; phylum Bacillota; class Clostridia; order TANB77; family CAG-508; genus CAG-273. The sequence goes on along the minus strand of FR889080.1, from coordinate 81,914 downwards.
TGAAATCACAACTTTAAAAGGTGTAAAAAGTAGTTTGATAACTAAAAAAGATGGAAAGTTCGGATTAGTAGATAACATAGGAGCAACTATAATAGAAAATACATATACTAAAATTGCACCAGTTTCAGATAAATACGAAGATGGATATATAGTAACTGATTCTGATAAAAAAATGGGTGTTATAAATCATAACAAATCTACAGATGTAGAAGTTAAATATCAAGACATTAAGACTTTAAGCGGAAATGAAAAATACGTAGTAAAAGAATCAGGTAAATGGCAAATTATAGATACTAAGGGAAACACATATTTAAAAGGAAAATTTGATGATGCATTTTCTATAAATGGTGAAAATGTTGTTATAAAAAACAATGGAAAATATGGTGTTGTAACCTTAAGTGGAGATACTAAAATTGCAACAAAATATCAAGAGGTCAAATATTTATTTGATGACAAATATATTTTTAAGTCAGGAAACAAGTATGGTGTTGTAAACTTAGAAGGTGAAGAACTAATTGACCCAACATATGAAAGCTTAATTTATAGAGCAGATGCAGGATTTTTAGAAGGTACAAAGCCAAATGAAGTAAATACTGAATTTATGGATAATTCACTAATAACTAAGTTAGTAGGAATTCTAACAGAAATAAATATTGATAATGGATATATGAGAGTTAGAGTAAATAACGAATATAAATATTATAACTTTAAATTTGAAGAAAAAACGAATAAAGAAGTGTTAACAACTAATACTATATTCTTAGACAAAAAAGATGGAAAATATGGATTTGTTAATAAAAATGGAATAGTAGTAGTTGACTATATTTATGATGATGCTAGAGAACAAAATGAATATGGTTATGCAAGTGTTAAGAAAAACGGTATGTGGGGTTGTGTAAATCAAAAAGGTAAAGTTGTAATTACACCAGCATATCAGTTAGAGAATAACCCTATAATTGAATTTATTGGAAAATGGCATTCAGGAGAAGATTTAAATTTAAATTACTATACAGATAAATAAGAGGAGAAAATAATGGGACTAAAGACAAAATATCAATATACATACTTTATTTATCCATATTTAATTGAAGAAAATAATTATAGAAATTATCTATATAAACTATTAAAAAACAAGAAGTGTATGCTAAAAATATTTGAACCACAAAAAGATACTAGAATTGATGCATATTTTTTACCAGAACTTAAAAGTAAAATGTTTTGGTCATTAAATATGAATGGACAAGGACTTAGAGACTACGAAACAATGGACTTGAATATGAAAGCAACAGTACTTAGTAAAAAGTATTGCAATGTTTTTGAATACGTTTTGGATAAAGATATACCGGCTAAAATAGGAGAGAAAAATGGTATTTTCTTTGATATAAATAAGATTGAAATAGTATGCTTTAATACAGGAATATGTTTTTTACTTATGAAAACTGTACTAGATACAGGAGTTGAATTTGCAGATGTTTTAAATTTTAACTATAAATTTAGAGATATCCAATCAAAAATAGGACATCCAAAAGAATATGACAATATAAAAATACAAACACAAAAATTTGATAATATGCAAAGATTTTCTGAATTTTTAGGACAATTAACTGGTAAAAATATAGAAGCAAGAAAAATAAATTTAGATACTGATAGATTGATTACATATTCATATACTTGCTTAGATCAGGAATCTTGGAATGAAACTACAGATATGTTAAATTTAGAAAAAGAATTTGAAAAATATCGTAGTATAAAACCAGCGAATGAGCAAGTAAGTGATGTAACATATCAAAGAGATAGTGTGTACAAAGAAAAATATTTGTATTATGGTTTTGCTAATAATTCTACTGTGCTACTTACATCAGAAGCAAATATACAAAATTATAATGAACTTTTATTTGAATACGAAAATTCACAACTTTATCATTTTATATATTACTTACATCAAAAAGTATATTTAAACAAATTGAATTATGAAATAAAACAGGCTAAAAATTTTGAAAATATAAAGTCTAGATTTATAACTTTTGCAAAAGCAGATTGGATTTATGAAATAACCAATAATTTAACAGGAACTGTATTAGATAAATATTATAGAAAGGAATTAAACTTAGATGAAACATTCATAAGGTTAAAATCAAAATATGATTTACTGTATAAAGATTATGAAGTTAACAAAACAAACAAACACAATAATTGGCTGATTGTAATTATAGGATTTATAATTATAATTGGAATAATTAAATTATTGTTTAAAATGGGCGGATAATAGGAGTACAAAATGATTATAAAAACAGGAGTAGATATAATAGAAGTTGATAGAATACAAGAGGCAATAGAAAGCCAGAGAGAAGCATTTTTGCATAAGGTTTATACTCAAAAGGAAATCGATTATTGCGGTAATACTGGAAAAATGATATACCAACATTATGCAGTTAGGTTTGCGGCGAAAGAGGCTGTGTATAAAGCAATTTCGGAAGTTATATCTCCAAATGAAGACGATATTTTAAATAAAATAGAAATTACAAATACTGAAAAAGGTAAACCAAGGGTAAATCTAGAAGCATTGAATATTCAGAATATTGAATCAATGGATTTAAGTTTATCACATATCAAAAATTATGCAATTGCCTCTTTTAGTATAATATTTAAGTAATAATTAAGGCGGTAGTAGTATTACTATCGCTATATATAATTAGGAGGGAAATATGCAAATCTTTGATTCACATGCACATTATAATGATGAAAAATTTGAATTAGATAGAGAAGAAACTCTACAAAAGGTTCTAGATGCAGGAGTTAAAAATTTAATATGCGCAGGATATAGTGTGGAATCTTCAAGACAAGCAATAAAAATTGCAAATGAACATAGAT
>FR889080.1:0-78994 GCA_000435755.1 Clostridium sp. CAG:508 | reverse complement strand
AACAGCAGGAATTTCGCCAAATGACATACCAACATTTGAAAATGAAAATACAGATGTAAAAGAATTCTTCTTTGAAGAAGTATTAAATGAACAACTAAAAGAAATAAAAAAATTGGCTAAAAACGAAAAAGTTGTAGCAATTGGAGAAATTGGTTTAGATTATTATTGGAATAAGGAAAACAAACAAAATCAAAAATCAGCATTTATAAAACAAATAGAAATTGCAAATGAGCTTGAATTACCAATAGTAATACACACTAGAGAGGCAATATCAGACACAATAGATATATTAAAAAATCAAATTACAGTTGTAAACAAAGGCATATTTCATTGTTGCCCATTAAATTTGGACCTAATTAGAGAGGGATTAAAATTAGGATTTTATATTTCTTTTGCAGGACCAATAACCTTTAAGAACTCTAAAAATGCTACGGAAGCAATAAGTTTAGTGCCATTAGATAGAATTTTAGTAGAGACAGACAGCCCATATTTAGCACCAGAACCAAAACGTGGAACTAGAAATGATTCTTCAAACTTAATATATACACTTCAAAAAATAGCAGATGTAAAACAAATGTCAATGGAAGAGGTGGCTAAAATTACTTACGAAAATACAAAAAATATATTAAAAATAAACACCAATTGATATTTCAATTGGTGTTTAAAAATTATTTATTAAAATCAACTTTAACATTTTTTCTAGCTTCTGCACTATCAACTTCAAATAAACTTTCAGCTGTAAAGTGGAACATACCAGCAACAATGTTTGATGGGAACAATTCTAATTTTGTGTTATATTTTGTAACAGTGTCATTATAGAATTGTCTAGAATAAGAGATCTTATCCTCTGTTTCTGTTAATTCATTTTGCAAACTTTCAAAATTTTGATTTGCTTTTAAATCAGGGTAAGCTTCAGCAACAGCCATAATGGTTTTTAAAGTATTAGATAATTCATTATCTAATTTAGCTTTTTCATCAACTGTTTTAGCACCAGCCCAAGCAGTACGTAATTCAGTTACTTTAGCTAAAGTATCACTCTCATGAGTCATATAACCTTTAACAGTTTCAACTAAATTAGGAATTAAATCAAATCTTCTTTGTAATTGCACATCCATTTGTCCAAAAGCATTTTTTACGCGTTGTCTTAATGTTACTAAACTATTATATACAGAAATAATAAATAATATTAAAAGAACAACGATTATTAAAATAATCCACAACATAAATTTCACTCCTTTATACTAATATTATGAAATAATAATAACATATATTAAAATAATATACAATAAAAAATAGAAAAAAATAAATCATATTTGTGTACAAGCACGCATATAATATAGTATATGTAAAGACATGAAGAATATTACAAAGATGACAAAAAAATAAATCCCTAGAGCCTAGGGAAGTACACAAAACGGCATAAAATTTGACAATATTTGTTTAAAATGGTATAATATAGATGTTGCTTTTAAAGGAGGGAACAAATTAAAAATGAAAAATGATGATAAAGCATCAATATCGCTGAAAAAAATAATTTGTATTAGCATTTTATTTGTTTTTATAATGACAGCTGCAGTAGTAGCTGGAAACGTAAAATTAAATAATGTTAAAATTATTTTAGCTAGTGGTTACGAAATGAATGTATTAACTAGCAAAACTAAAATAGCAGATATATTAGATGACAATCATATTATATTACTTGAAGATGAAAAGGTATCACCTGATTTAGAGTCAGAGCTATCAGATAACAATACAATTAAAATTTCTAAAATTACAGATGAAGAAATTGAAGCCCCTGAAGTTATAGAAACATCAGAAACTATTACAATGGAAGAAGTATTAAAAAATTATGATACTATTATTGAAAAAATAGTAGTTGAAAAAGTAAAAATACCTTTCGAAACAGTTACAAAAAATAAAGCATCAGGTTCGGGTTCAAAACAAAACCAAATTATACAATATGGTGTAAATGGTATAAAAGAAGTTACTTATAAAGTAAAATATCAAAATGATGTTGAAATTGAGAAAAAAGAAATTTCTTCAAAAATAATTAAGAAACCAGTGAACAAAATAGTAGAAGTAAGAAATAAGCAGGTTACATCAAGAGGTGGCACAACTACTAGATATGGTGGTAAATGGACTTATTCAGAAGCAGAACTTGACTTATTATGTGCTATTACAGCACAAGAGGCTTGTTCAAGTTATAATGCTGCCTTAGCTGTTATAACATGTGCAGCAAACAGAGCAGAAAGTAGAAGATGGAGATATAATGGAACAGACCCATTAAGCCAATATAAAGCAAGAGGTCAATTCTGTTACTCAATAGACAATCACTGGAGAAGAAGATTAAACGGAAATTATCCATCATATGTAAAACAAGCAGTTATAGATGCCTTAAATGGTAAAAGAAACCATAACTACTTATCATTTAGATCATCAGGATATGCAAGTGGTGTAAACATTGGTGGTAACGTATACTTCAATGCAATGTAATATAAAAAGAGTTCCTAAAAAATAGGAACTTTTTTATTGCCTTCAGCCACCCTACTTGAATTAGTGGAAGTTTTATGGTATATTATTTGCACAAGGAGAGAAGAAATATGAAATTAATTTCATGGAATGTAAATGGTTTGAGAGCAGTTATTAAAAAAGGCTTTAAAGAATTTTTTGAGAAGGAAGATGCAGATATATTTTGTATACAAGAAACAAAAATGCAACAAGACCAAATAGATGATGAAATAAAAAGCTTATTTAGTAAATATAATTGTTATTGGAATAGTGCTATAAGAAAAGGATATTCAGGCACAGCAGTATTTACAAAACAAAAGCCACTTAATGTTACATATGGAATAGGAATAGAAGAACATGACCAAGAAGGAAGAATAATAACACTAGAGTTTGAAAAATTTTATTTAGTAAATTGCTATACTCCGAATTCCAAAAGAGAACTAGAAAGATTAGAATATAGAATGACATGGGAAGATGAAATTAAGAACTACTTATTAAAACTAAATGAAACAAAGCCAGTAATTTTGTGTGGAGATTTAAATGTAGCACATGAAGAAATAGACTTAAAAAATCCAAAAACTAATAGGCATAATGCAGGATTTACAGATGAAGAAAGAGGAAAAATGACAGAATTATTAGATGCCGGTTTTACAGATACTTTTAGATATTTATATCCTACAAAAGAGAATTGTTATACTTGGTGGTCATATATGTTTAATGCAAGAGCTAATAATGCAGGCTGGAGAATAGACTACTTTATAGTATCACAATCAATCGAAAAAGAAGTAAAAGAAGCAAGAATTTATTCAGATGTTATGGGCAGTGATCATTGTCCTGTTGGAATAGAGTTGTAGGAGGTAAAAATGGAAGAAAAAAAGAAAAGCTTAAAATGGCTATATTGGTTTAGCCTAGGAGTGGCTATTATTGCAGTATATAAATTACTAGACAATTTCGGACCTATAACAGCTTGGTTGGCAAAGCTATTAAATATTTTAATGCCATTTATTGCAGGTCTGCTTATAGCATATTTATTTTACATTCCATGTAGAAAAGTTGAAAGTTGGTATAAGAAGGTAAAACCTATTTCAAAAAGAGCAAGAGTATTATCGATTATAACAGTATATATTATAGCAGTATTGCTAATTATACTAGCACTAAACTTTGTAATACCAGCAATATCAAAAAGTATTGTAGACTTAGTTACTAACTTTGGAAATTATTATAATAACACAATGAATACTATAAATGAATTACCAGAGGATTCAGTACTAAAGAGTGAAGCGGTTTTAAATGCTATAAAAGGAATAAGTGAAATTGATTTTAAACAATATATAAATATAGAAAAGCTAACCGAATATGCAAAAGGAGCAATAAATATTGTAAATAGCATATTTGATGTATTTGTTTCATTTATAGTTTCAGTATACTTATTAGCAGAAAGAAGAAGAATTTTAGACTTTTTGAGAAAATTGGCATCAGCTATATTTAAAGAAGAGACATACAAAATGATTGGAAAATATTTTAATAAATCAAATGAAGTATTTTTCAGCTTTATAGCAGGGCAGGTACTAGATGCAATAGTAGTAGGAATATTAACTGCAATTGCTATGTCAATAATTGGTGTAAAATATGCAGTACTATTAGGATTTATGATAGGATTATTTAACTTGATACCATACTTTGGAGCTATCATTGCAGTAGCAGTAGCTATACTTATTACTATATTTACAGGAGGTATAGGTCAAGCAATTATTATGGCAATAGTTGTAATAGTATTACAACAAATCGATGCAAATATTATAAATCCTAAAATTTTAGGAAGCTCATTATCTATAAGCCCACTTTTAGTAATATTTGCAGTAACAATAGGTGGAGCATATTTTGGAGTATTGGGAATGTTTTTAGCAGTACCAGTTGCCACAGTAATTAAATTATTAATTGAAGAATATATAACTTACAAAACCAGCACAAATTAAAGTGCTGGTTTTTAATTATGTATTGACAAATGATATTAAATATAGTATCATGGAGATAGCCTTATTGGGGGAAAGGTGTATTTTTCAAGAGAGGAGGAATACAGGTGCCAGAACTCAATAAGATAATACAAAAAATGAAAAGACAGCCTAATGGAATTAGATTTCAAGAAGTAGCTAAAGTTTTAGAATATAATGGATATAAAATGAAGGCTAAAAAACGGTACTTCCCACAGAAATTTTATAAATTCTAAGGGTGATGTAATAACAATTAAAGAAGAAAATCCATTAAAAGCGGTTTATGTTAAAAACGTATTAAAGAGAATTGGAGAATAAAATTCTCAAATTAAAGTAAAATAAATATAAAGGGAGGCAGAATTAATGAAGAGTGTTGAAGATTATATGAATTTGCCATATAACTGTATTGTTCAACAAATTAATGACGAGAGTGGAACTTACTTTTATGCACATGTTTTAGAATTAGACGGATGCCAAAGTACAGGCGAAACTTTTAAAGAAGCTTATGAAAGTCTAAAAGATGCAATGAGAGGTTGGATTGAAACTAAAATTGATGATGGATTTGATGTACCACTACCGGTAAAATATACTGATTATAGTGGAAAATTTTTAGTAAGAATTCCAAAATCATTACACTACAGATTATCAGTTGAGGCACAACAAGAGGGAGTGTCACTAAATCAATATGCGTTGTATAAATTAAGTAATTAGCATATAACACAAAACCAGCACAAATTAAAGTGCTGGTTTTTGTGTTAAGAATAACTTAATAAATTAACTACTTTTTTCTTAATAAATTTGTGGTATAATTTATACGTAATAATCAAAAAGGGGAAAATTTATGTACAATATTTTAGTAGTGGATGATGATAAGGAAATTGTAAATGCAATAGAAATATATTTAAGTAAAGAAGGGTACAACATATTAAAAGCATATGATGGAATGGAAGCATTAAAAATAGTAGAAAAGAATGATAATATTCATTTGATTTTATTAGATATAATGATGCCAAAACTTGATGGAATTAGTACAGCTAATTTAATTAGAAAAGATAAATCAATTCCAATAATAATGCTTTCTGCAAAATCAGAAGACTACGATAAGATTACAGGACTAAATAATGGAGCAGATGATTATATAACAAAACCATTTAATCCATTAGAACTAATTGCAAGAGTAAACTCACAAATTCGTAGATATACACACCTAGGCTCAATTGCAGATAAACAGCAAGAAGGAAATACATATTGGTCAGGAGAATTAGTAATAAATGACGATACAAAACAAGTAACAGTTGAGGGAAAAGATGTGAAATTAACTCCAACAGAATATAACATTTTAAAATTTTTAACTAAAAATAAAGGAATAGTGTATTCAATTGAACAAATTTACCAAAATGTGTGGGAAGACGAATGTTATGGTGCAGAAAATATTATAGCAGTACATATTAGACACATAAGAGAAAAGATAGAAATAAACCCAAGAGAACCTAAATATTTAAAGGTAATTTGGGGAATTGGATATAAAATAGAAAATCTAGAAAAATAGGAGGTAAAAAATGAATGGATCAAAAATTTCTAAAAATGTAGCTTATGTTTTAGCACCAATATTTGCCTTACTCTTAATACTATCAACACTAGGTACTAAAATTATAGACGAAGAAATCAATGTTATACAAAATTCAAACTATATCTGGCAAATGGCAGGAGGTTTAGCAAATGTAACAAAAGGTGTAACACCATTACTAATTCCAATATCAGTTATGATACTAATTATTCTAGCAGTAGTGATTATAGATGGAATTGGAAAAAATAAAAATGAAGATACAATTAAGTTAAACTGGTTTGACGAATGGAAATTAGAAGTAGTATTAGCTTTAAGTTTTATATTGTTTATAGCTGGAGTTTATATTCTAAGCATAGGATGGAATTCATTTGAAAATTCGATAAGCATAATGCTATCAAGTTGCGGAATCGGAATAATATATGTGAATTCAATAGTACTATTAGAGACTATAGTAAAAAGAATAAAAGCAAGAATGTTATGGAAAACCACTTTAATATATGCTATTTATAAAGCAATTAAGAAAATGATAGATAACCGCAAAATAATGACAAAACTATTTATATATTATTGGGGATTTTGCATTATAGGATTTTTTATAACATTAGCAATACCAAACTCTACTAGTAACAAGAACTTGTTTCAGGTAGTGATGTTAGCAGCACTTGGAATAACCACATTTTATGTATTATGCAAAAAAGTGGAAGAACTTAATAAAATTCAAATGGCTTTAAAAAGTATATATGACGGAGATACCAATATTGAGTTAAATCCAAATGAATTAAAAGGAGTTTTAAAACAAATGGCAGTATATATTGATGATATTGCTGGAGGTTTATCAAATGCAATTGAACAAAGCTTAAAGAGTGAAAGGCTTAAAACAGAGCTTATAACCAATGTGTCACATGATATAAAAACACCTCTTACATCAATTATTAACTATGTAGATTTATTAAAAAAAGAAAAAATGCCTAATGAAAAGGCAACTGAGTATTTAATGATATTAGATAATAAATCTCAAAGATTAAAAAAACTAACAGAAGATTTAGTAGAAGCTTCAAAAGCATCTTCTGGAAATATAAAATTAAATAAAGAGAAATTAAATGTCAAAGAACTTGTGCAACAAGTGTCAGGAGAATTTGAAGATAGGTTTAAGGAAAGAAACTTAGAGGAAATAACAACATTCCCGGAACAAGATGTATATATAAAAGCAGATGGAAGATATATGTGTAGGATATTAGAAAATGTTTATTCAAATGTTGCTAAATATGCTATGGAAAATACAAGAGTATATTTAGATGTGGTGAAAAACCAACATACAGTTGTAATACAAATGAAAAATATATCGAAACAAGAGCTTAATATATCAGCAGATGAATTGATGCAAAGATTTGTAAGAGGAGAAACTTCTAGAAATACAGAAGGAAGCGGATTAGGACTTTCAATAGCATCTAGCTTAACAGAACTTCAAGGAGGAAAATTTCATATTTACTTAGATGGAGATTTGTTCAAGGTAACAATAGGATTTGAAATGTTAGTAAATTAAAAATGTTAATGGTGACGGCTTGCCGTCACCATTAACATTTTTCTTAATTAACGTGATTAAATAAATACTGAATACCCCCATTAGCGGCAGCAGTTACTGCTAAAACAATAATACCAGCAACAAGAACACCAGCTACAATAGGTGGGATAGCTTTTTTAGGTGGTAAATTTAAAAAGTTAGCAATTAAAGAACCAACCCATGCACCAGTTCCAGGTAAAGGAACAGCTACAAATAAAAATAAACCTAAAGCTGTGTAATTTTGTAATTTTTCACTTTCTTCAATTTTTCTTGTAGCTCTTTCAGTGGCCCAATCTATGATAACCTTAAAAGGTTTCCATCTTCCAAAAAAATCAAATAAAGGTCTAATATACTTAACAATAAAATATATAGGTATAATATTTCCGATAAAGCTACAAATAAAAGCTTCAAAATATGAAAGACCAAGCCCAACGCCTATTGGAATAGCACCTCTTAACTCTAAAATAGGCACCATACCTACAAAAAATGTAATCAAATATTTTAAAATTATAGACATATAATTAACCTCATTTCTATTAACAATGCAAATATTGTACTATATTAAATATCATTTGTCTATAATACCTTATAAAAATTAAGAAATTTTTACCAAAATCGTTGACAGCAAGTACAACAGGTGTTATACTAAAATAGGTATGCTTTTATTAAGCGTTACTAGTCTACATTTAAGGTGGATGTAATGATTAATATAAAAATAAATTTTACCAAATAAACAGCAAATTAAACAGTTGACAAAAATGTCAACCGTATTTTTGTTGTCTTTTATCTATAGATTATGTTAATTTAATAAAAAGAGGAATTGACCTATAATTACTTATGGAAAGGGTATTTAGAGAGCAGAAAAATATGCTGATTTGTAAACTAATTATAGAAACAAGAAGGACTTTTTATTAAAATCATATATTTTAATTTCTGCTTAAATTTTTTTAAGGAGTGATTCTTTTGTTAAAAGAAATTAAACACGAGAAATGTTCTCGTAAAACTTTTGCAAAAATCGGCGATTCAATCGAAATGCCAAACTTAATTCAAGTTCAAAAAGACTCATACAATTGGTTTATCGAAGAAGGCTTAGGAGAAGTACTTAGAGATGTATCTCCAATAGTTGATTATTCTGGAAACCTTGTACTTGAATTCTTAGACTACTACATGGAAGAGAAAACAAAATACACATTAGAAGAAGCCAAAGAACGTGATGCAACTTATGCTACAAGATTACATGTAAAAGTAAGACTTATCAATCGTGAAACAGGTGAAATCAAAGAACAAGAAATTTATCTTGGTGATTTCCCACTTATGACAGATAGTGGTACTTTCGTAATCAACGGTGCAGAAAGAGTTGTAGTAAGCCAATTAGTTCGTTCACCAGGTTGCTACTATGCACAAGATTTTGATAGCAAAACAGGTAGAAGAATTTATACATCTACTGTTATGCCTATTCGTGGTGCATGGATAGAATATGAAACTGATGGAAATGATGTATTTTGGGCTAGAGTTGATAGAACTAGAAAAATACCTGTTACAACACTTTTAAGAGCATTAGGAATAGTAACAGATGAACAAATTACACAATTATTTGGGGATGAAAACAAAATAAAGGAAACTTTAGCAAAAGACCCAATTAAAACACAAGAAGAAGCTTTAGTTGAAATATACAAAAAATTAAGACCAGGAGAACTTCCAACAACTGATGCTGCAAGAAACTTATTTAATGGTTTATTCTTTGATGATAGAAGATATGACCTAGCAAAAGTAGGAAGATTCAAATTTAATAAAAAATTAAGTTTAGCAACAAGAATTACAGGAAGAATAGCTTATAACGATATTATTGATCCAGAGACTGGAGAAGTATTAGTAGAAAAAGATAACAGTATTTCTGAAGATACAGCAATTGCAATTCAAAACAGTGGAATCAATGTTGTTGATGTAAAAGTTGAAGACAAACCAGTAAGAATTATTGGTAATGGCACAGTTAATATCCACAGCGTACTTCCAAATGTTGATTTGAGTGACTTACATATCAAAGAGATGGTAAATTACATAGTATTAAAATCAATAATTGATACTACAGAGGAAAAAGAATTACATGATGTTATTAAAGAAAGAATGGACGAATTAATTCCAAAACATGTTACAAACGAAGATATTATTGCTTCGATAAGCTATTTATTAAACCTAGAACATGGTTTAGGAAATGTTGACGATATTGATCATTTAGGAAATCGTCGTATTCGTTGCGTTGGAGAGTTATTACAAAATCAATTTAGAATTGGTTTAACAAGACTTGAAAGAGTAGTACGTGAAAGAATGACAATTCAAGACTTAGATATAGTTACTCCACAAACTTTAATTAATACAAAACCAATAACTTCTGCAATTAGGGAATTCTTTGGAAGCTCACAATTATCACAATTTATGGATCAAACAAACCCACTTTCAGAATTAAGTCATAAGAGAAGAATTTCTGCATTAGGACCTGGTGGTTTATCTCGTGAGAGAGCAGGATTTGAGGTTCGTGATATTCACTATACACACTATGGAAGATTATGTCCTATTGAATCACCAGAAGGACCAAACGTAGGACTTATATCAGCGCTTTCATCATTTGCTATTATAAACGAATATGGATTTATTGAAACACCATATAGAAAAGTAGACCATGAAACAGGCAAAGTAACTGATGAAGTTGTATATATGCCAGCAGACGAAGAGGATAAATACATTATTGCTCAAGCCTCTGAACCAGTTGACGAAGAAGGAAAATTTGTAAATGATAGAATTCGTGTACGTCATAGAGCAGACATTACAATGGTTGATAAAGACCAAGTTGATTTTGTAGACGTATCACCAAAACAATTAGTATCAGTTGCAGCAGCTATGATTCCATTCTTAGAGCATGACGACGCAAAACGTTCTCTAATGGGTTCAAACATGCAACGTCAAGCAGTTCCACTACTTACAACAGAATCACCAATAGTTGGTACAGGTATTGAATATAGAGCAGCAAAAGATTCTGGAATTACAGTAATGGCTAAAAATGACGGTATAGTTGAAAAAGTAACTGGTGACGAAATTCAAATTAGAAATAAAAAAGACGAATTAGATGTTTACCATTTAAGAAAATTCAAAAGAACAAATGGTGGAACATGTATAAATCAAAGACCAGTTGTAAGCACTGGAGAAAAAGTTAAAGCAGGAGAACTAATTGCCGATGGACCAGCTACTAAAAATGGTGAAATGGCACTTGGTAAAAATGTTTTAATAGCTTTCACAACTTGGGAAGGTTATAACTACGAGGATGCTGTTTTAATTAGTGAAAGATTAGTAAAAGAAGATGTATATACATCAATTCATATTGAAGAATATGACTGTGAATGTAGAGAAACAAAACTAGGAGCAGAAGAAATTACTAGAGATATACCAAATGTTGGAGACGACAGCTTAAAAGACTTAGACGAAAACGGTATAATTCGTATAGGTGCTGAAGTAAGACCAGGAGATATATTAGTTGGTAAGGTTACTCCAAAAGGAGAAACAGAACTAACAGCAGAAGAAAGATTACTTCGTGCAATATTTGGAGAAAAAGCTAGAGAAGTTAGAGATAACTCACTTCGTGTTCCACATGGAGAAGCAGGAACAATTGTAGATGTTAAAATATTTACAAGGGAAAATTCAGATGAATTAGCTCCTGGAGTAAATCAAGTAATTCGTTGCTATATTGCAACAAAGAGAAAAATATCTGTTGGTGATAAGATGGCTGGACGTCATGGTAACAAGGGTGTTATTTCACGTATATTACCAGAAGAAGATATGCCATTTTTACCAGATGGTACACCAGTAGACATAGTATTAAACCCACTAGGTGTTCCTTCTCGTATGAACTTAGGCCAAGTTTTAGAGGTTCACTTAGGTATGGCTGCAAGAGCACTTGGATACAAGGTTGCAACACCAGTATTTGATGGTGCTAAAGACGAAGAAATAAAAGAGCTATTTAGAAAAGCAGGACTTAGTGAAGATGGAAAAACAGTTGTATATGATGGTAGAACTGGAGAGCCATTTGATCATCCAATTACAGTTGGTGTTATGTATATGTTAAAACTACATCACTTAGTAGATGACAAAATACATGCTCGTTCAACTGGACCTTACTCATTAGTAACACAACAACCTCTTGGTGGTAAAGCACAATTTGGTGGACAAAGATTTGGAGAAATGGAGGTTTGGGCATTAGAAGCTTATGGTGCTGCATATACACTTCAAGAAATGTTAACAGTTAAATCTGATGATATTGTAGGAAGAGTAAAAACATATGAAGCAATTGTAAAAGGTGAAAATGTTCCAGAACCAGGAGTTCCAGAAGGATTTAAAGTGTTAGTAAAAGAACTTCAATCATTAGGACTAGATATAAAACTTCTTTCAGAAGACAATAAAGAATTAGAACTAAAGGAAAATATTGATGAAGGAATTGATTTTAACAGTATTAAAGATGATCCAAAACTAGAAGAAGAACTTGCAGTAGTTGATGAAGAAGAACTTGCTGATGGATATTCAGAAGAAGGAGATCTTCTTGATGACGAAGAAGGTTTAGATGATGAAGACTTATTACTTGATGATGAAGAGTTATTAGATATGGATAACTTTGATGATAATGAAAAATAAAATTTAATAGCCATTCAAAAAGTTTAAACAAGTTAACAATAAGAATTGCACAGCAGTGTACAACTTGTTTAAACGAGTATGAAGAAAAGAAAAATATTTAGGGGGCTAAATAAAGTGGATGAATTAGAAATTTTTAACAAACTTAAAATTGGGATAGCATCAGATGAAAAAATCAGAGAATGGTCAAAAGGTGAAGTTAAAAAGCCAGAAACCATTAACTACAGAACTTTAAAGCCAGAAAAAGATGGTCTATTTTGTGAAAAAATATTTGGACCAACAAAAGACTGGGAATGTCACTGTGGAAAATATAAAAGAGTAAGATACAAAGGCATTGTATGTGATAGATGTGGTGTTGAGGTAACAAAATCAAAAGTAAGACGTGAAAGAATGGGACATATTGAACTTGCTGCACCAGTTGCACATATTTGGTATTTTAAAGGAATACCAAGTAGAATTGGACTAATGCTTGATGTATCACCAAGAAGCTTGGAAAAAGTAATATATTTTGCATCATATATTGTAATAGATAAAGGAACTACTGATTTAACAGTATGTCAAGTATTATCTGAAAAAGAATATCGTGAAGCAGAAGAAAAATATGGTAGAGGTTCTTTTGTAGCTAAAATGGGAGCTGAGGCAATTGAAGAATTACTACAAAAAGTTGACGTAGAAAAATTGTCTGAAAAATTGAAAAAAGAACTTGAAAAAGCAAGTGAACAAAAAAGAGCAAAACTAGTAAAAAGATTAGATACAGTTGAAGCTTTTAGATTATCAGAAAATAAACCTGAATGGATGATAATGAATGTAGTACCAGTAATTCCACCAGATTTAAGACCAATGGTACAATTAGATGGTGGTAGATTTGCTACATCAGATTTAAACGACTTATATCGTAGAGTAATCAACAGAAATAACCGCTTAAAAAGACTATTAGAATTAGGTGCACCAGAAATTATTGTACGTAATGAAAAAAGAATGTTACAAGAATCAGTTGATGCCTTAATTGATAATGGTAGACGTGGAAGACCAGTAACAGGTGCTGGTGGTAGAGCATTAAAATCTTTATCAGATTTATTAAAAGGAAAACAAGGTAGATTCCGTCAAAATTTATTAGGTAAACGTGTTGACTATTCTGGACGTT
Source organism: Clostridium sp. CAG:508 (assembly GCA_000435755.1). Classification (GTDB taxonomy): domain Bacteria; phylum Bacillota; class Clostridia; order TANB77; family CAG-508; genus CAG-273. The sequence continues at coordinate 65,549 of FR889080.1, read as the reverse complement.
CAGTTATCGTAGTAGGACCAGAACTTAAACTATATCAATGCGGTGTGCCAAAAGAAATGGCAGTTGAATTATTCAAACCATTTGTTATGAAAGAATTAGTTGGACGTGGAATTGCACATAATATTAAAAATGCTAAGAGAATGGTAGAAAGATTAAGACCTGAAATATGGGATATTCTAGAGGATGTTATTAAAGACCATCCAGTATTATTAAACCGTGCTCCTACATTACATAGACTGGGTATTCAAGCATTTGAGCCAGTTTTAGTAGAAGGTAGAGCTATAAAATTACACCCATTAGTATGTACAGCTTTCAACGCTGACTTCGACGGTGACCAAATGGCTATTCACTTACCATTATCACCAGAAGCACAAGCAGAAGCTAGATACTTAATGCTTTCAGTAAATAACCTTTTAAAACCACAAGATGGTAAACCAGTAACAGTACCTACACAAGATATGATTTTAGGTGCATATTACTTAACAATGGAAGTGCCAGGAGAACCAGGAGAAGGAAATTACTACTCTTCACCAGAAGAAGCGGTAATGGCGTACTACAACCATGATTTAGGTTTACATGCAAAAGTATTTGTAAGAATTCAAAAAGAAATAGCTGGTAAATTAGAAACCAGAAAAGTTGAAACAACAGTTGGTAGATTAATTTATAATGAAGGAATTCCACAAAACTTAGGATTTGTTGATAGAACAAAACCAGAAAACTTATTTGAACCAGAACTTAATTTTGCAGTTTCTAAGAAAAACTTAGGAAAAATAATTGCAAAATCAATAAATGTAAATGGTTTAAGTGCAACAGCAGAATTACTAGATTATATCAAATCAATGGGATTCAAACATTCTACAACAGCTGGTATTACAGTATCTGTAGATGATGTAAAAGTGCCAGAGGCTAAAAAGCAAATTCTTGCTGAAGCAAATGAACAAGTAAATAATGTATTAAAACAATATAAACGTGGTTTAATAACAGAGGATGAAAGATATAACTCAGTTATCAAAATTTGGGAAAAAGCAACAGATGATGTTACAGAAGCAATGAAAAACAATTTTGAAGACTTAAACCCAGTATATATGATGAGCCAATCTGGAGCCAGAGGTAACTTAAACCAATTAAGACAAATTGCAGGTATGCGTGGTCTTATGGCTAGTACAACTGGTAAAACAGTAGAAATTCCTATTACATCTTCATTCCGTGAGGGACTAGATGCACTAGAATACTTTATTTCTGCACACGGTGCCAGAAAAGGTTTAGCAGATACAGCTTTAAGAACAGCCGACTCAGGTTACTTAACAAGAAGATTAGTTGATGTATCTCAAGACATTATAGTTCGTGAAGAAGACTGTGGAACACATGAAGGACTTATTGTAGAAGCAATTAAAGATGGAAACCAAGTAATCGAAAAACTAGAAGAAAGATTAGTTGGAAGATATGCATTAAATGATATAGTTAACCCTGAAACAAAAGAGTTAATTGTTGATACTAATACAATGATTACAGACAAAATTGCTGAACAAATAGTAGCAGCAGGAATTGAAAGAGTAGAAGTACGTTCAGTATTAGGATGCCGTACAAAACATGGTGTATGCCGTAAATGTTATGGTATGGGATTAGCTACTCGTGAAAAAGTAAATATCGGTGAATCTGTTGGTATTATAGCTGCACAATCAATTGGTGAGCCTGGTACACAGCTTACAATGAGAACTATCCACTCTGGTGGTGTTGCAGGTGTAGCAGATATCACACAAGGTCTTCCTAGAGTTGAGGAGCTATTTGAGGCTCGTAAACCAAAGGGTCTAGCAGTAATTACAGAAATTGATGGTAAAGTAAAAATAGTTGAAGACAAGAAAAGGAAAGAAATTGTTGTTACTTCTAAGGATGATTCAAAAACATATGCAATACCATTTAGATCTAAATTACGTGTAAGAGAAGGAGACGAAGTAAAAGCCGGAGATGCTTTAATTGAAGGTGCTATAAATCCAAACGAAATATTAGCAATTAAAGGACCAGAAGGAGTATATGAATACTTAATTCAAGAGGTTCAAAAAGTTTATCGTAACCAAGGTGTTGATATCAATGACAAACACATTGAGGTAATTGGTAGACAAATGCTTAAGAAAGTAAGAGTAGAAGATAATGGAGATACAGATATGTTTGCTGGTTCGCTAGTAGATATTCATGAATTTGAAGACAAAAATGAACAAGTAATAGCAGAAGGAAAACGTCCAGCAACAGGAAAACGTATGCTATTAGGTATTACAAAAGCTTCATTAGCTACAGAAAGCTTCTTGTCAGCAGCATCATTCCAAGAAACAACAAGAGTATTAACAGAAGCAGCCGTTAAAGGTAAAGTTGATGACTTAATTGGATTAAAAGAGAATGTTATTATAGGTAAATTGATACCTGCAGGAACAGGACTTCCAATTTATAAAAATACACATATCAATACAGAACAAAATGAAGAACAGGATGATGAATTAGCTGAATAAAAATAAAACAAACCGTTGATTTCAACGGTTTGTTTTTTGTGGTTTATGCTGCGGGGGATAATCTAAAGATGTGAGAATAGGCAATAGAATTATTGACCTTATATCCAACAACTTCAGCTTCCTCAACAATGGTGAATCCGGATTCAATCCATGAGCATCTGAGAGACTTCAAGAAGTTTCCAGAGACAAATTTGAGACTGTCCGCAGGGACAGAGAACAGAATGTCCGAGGATTCTTTGTCGATTCCGACACTCCAAGGACCAAGCGAAACATGATACTTGCTCATAGAGCTTAAGAAAGCTTGTGTAGCTCGTGTCATTTCCGGAGTTTGGACTGTCAAGAGCCGCTGCTTGACGAGGTTAATACAGTTCAATGTTTAAACCACCTTTTTTTAATTTACTCATAAGAGCATACTATTATTATACCACAATTTACATAATATGTAAAGCGATGTGCTGACAAAAGGCTAGAAATTCATAAAATCAATAAATATACTGGTACAATCATAGATAATGTGATATAATATAGGAACTAAAATTTTAAGGAGGAATCGTATATGGCAAATGCCAAAAACGGCCGGAAAAGAAGACTAAACATTACATTATTAGTCTTTATTATTCTCATAATAGCCGTAATAGTTGAACAACAGCACCAAAAAGAACTGGAAAACCCAAAAATACCAAATGATTATACAGAAGTCAATCTTAGTGGAGAATTAAAGCTTCACATGATAGATGTAGGGCAGGCAGACTGCTTTTTATTTATCCAAGGAGATAAAGCGGCTCTGGTTGATTGTGGGACAAGAACTACAGGAAAAGAAGCAGTTAAATACATAAAAGGTTTAGGTATAACTAAACTTGACTATGTATTTGGAACTCATCCTCATGACGACCACATGGGTGGTATGTATGATATCATAACAAATTTTGAAATTGGCAATATTATCTTGCCAAAGGTAGAAGCTGGGCAAGTAACTACCAACTGGTATATAAAATTAATGAAAGAAATAGCGGATGGTAATTACACAGTAGAGTATTCCAAAACAGGCAATGAATACCAATTGGGCGATGCTACTATGGAAATACTTTGGCAAAGCGAAGGAACACAGAATAATGTCAACAATTATTCAAACATCATAAAAATCTCTTTTGGAGATATGGATGTTTTGATGACTGGAGATGCAGAAACCGAAATTGAGGAAGAAGTTCTACGGTCTGAAGCAGAAATTGATGCAGAAATTCTTAAAGTTGGTCATCATGGAAGTGATACTTCAACCAGTGAGGAATTTTTGAATCAAGTTGATCCAGATTATGGACTCATATCTTGTAAAGTTGGAAACAAATATGAACATCCAACCAAAAGCACAATGGAAAAATTACAACAACGGGAGGTAGAAGTTTATCGGACAGATGAATGTGGAACCGTTATAGCAACTATAACGGCAAAGAATGTGACTTTTAATTCTAAAATTGGTGACTACTTAAGTGGGCCTGAGCTTGAGGAGGTAAAAAAAGCATCATGAAAAGCTATATGACAATTGACCGGATAGAGGGAAAATTCGCAATTTGCGAATTAGAATTTATCTCGACTGAACAGAGCGCAGAAGTAGACTACTGGGAAAGAGACACAGAAATGATAGATGTGCCTACAGCTATGTTGAAAGACCCTGAACAAGGAGACGTATTCATGGTAGAACATGAAAAGGAAACCCTGTATAGGATTTATGGCAAAGACAATGAGGAAAAGCGAAGAAGAATTGAAGCGTTAAAGGCAATTATGGGATAATATAAATAGGAGGGCTTAATAAGCTCTCCTATTTTATGTTATAGGAAATTTCTCAAACATGCTTTTGATAATAAAAAGTAACATATTCACCATCATAATTTAAATATGAGATTGAGACATAGCAGGTTTCTCAGTATATCTAATGACATAGTTAACTGCAATTGAACTGTTTTGAAAAAATAGAAAGTGAAACACCATATATTTATTGTACTTATCCTGAGATAAAAATTGTCAATAAAAAAATTGAAAAATTAAACAAATTATAATAAAATTTGTAACGAAATGGATTTTAAATCGTCATTTAAGTAAAGGGGGTAAAAATATGCAGAATATGGAAGAAATATATAAAGAATATTTTGAAACAGTAAAAAAATATTTATTCTGTTTAACCCATAATAATGATATTGCTGAAGAATTAACTCAAGAAACTTTTTACAAAGCAGTAAAAAATATACATACTTTTAAAGATGACTGTAAAATTTCTGTATGGTTATGTAAGATAGCAAAAAATACTTGGCTAGATAGCATAAAGAAAAACAAGAATATTAAAGATATGGCGGATAATGAATTATTTGAAATAGAATCTCTGGAAACAACAGATGAAACGGTAATTTCTAATCAAGGCAAACTAGAATTGTATAAAAAAATTCAAAAGCTAGATGAAAAAACGAGAGATGTAATATACCTAAGAATAACGGGGGATTTAAATTTTAAAGAAATAGGAGACATATTTAATAAAACAGAAAACTGGGCAAGAATAACCTTTTACAGAGGAAAACAAAAATTAAAGGAGGTAAAGTTGCATGAAAGAAAAAGAATGTAAATTAGTTCAAGACTTATTACCAAATTATATAGAAAAATTGACTAGTAAAGAAAGCAATAAGATTATAGAAACACACTTAAAGGAATGTCCAGAATGCAAAAGAATATTAGAAGATATGCAATATGATATAGGATTAAAATCAAAGGAACAATGCCAAAAAGAAACTAAATATATGAAAAAATATAGAAATAAATTAAAGATATTAAAATTTTTAGGCCTAATATTGTTAATTATTGTATTGGCATTTGTAGTAAATACAATTAGAAAATATATTATACTAAATGATTTATACAATAAATCTCAAACAATAAATATTGAAACAAAAGATAACTATCATGCAATATTAACTGCAAGCAGACAAAACAGTGTATATTATATAGAGCAATATAGAAAAGGAAATAAAGCTATACAATATGAAAACTCATATATTAAAGATGGAAACAAAATAAAGATATCAAATAAAACACATTATAATTCAAATACGGAGAACTTTTCACTAATAAGTGATGGAATAAATAAAGAAAAAGTGAAAGGATCTGAAGATATTCAGAATTTAGAATGGCAAGACCTATCAGAATTAAAAATAAATTCATTATATAGTGCTATTTATTCAAAAGTGAAAAAAATCAATTATGAAAAAAGGGACTGTTATTTAATACAAGACTTTGGACAAGAAATCGTTGTTGAAGCTAACACAGGTAATATAATTAGAATGGTGAGTAGCTTACCAGAAGAACAAACAACAACATTTGAATACTTTAGAGAGTTTGATACTGTACAGGATAGTGACATTATTAGGCCAGAAACTACAGATTATATGGAAAAATAATACATTTTTTCAAAAAAATGTAAAAAATATTGACGAAGCTTAAACAATGTGATATAAAGTAAATATTAATTTTGTGGTTAATACTGTGCATGCTTGAGCAGTGTTAATAGTAGGTAGAAATGTCAACGACTATTAAGGAGGAAAAACTAATGAAGAAAATTACATCTTTGATTCTCGCAATTGTCATGATGTTATCCATGACAGTAGTATCTGTCTATGCCGCCGAAAACACCATGCCCCTGGAGAGTGTGACTGACGTTGCCAGTACCTACAGTACCGATGACCGGAATCTGGCAATGTTTGAAAACGAAAGAATTTATATTCAAAAAACCGTTACGGTTACTCCCAATAAGGGATGGGGACTTTGACTGATTCTTGCTCCTACACAGGGATCTGGATGCACTATTACTGTGTATGAAAAAACTTTACTTGGGTTTACAAACCAAGTAAAGCAAGTTACCTTGGGTGTGGGAGAAAAAATTAGAGAAAAGGTTGTTACTTCTTGTAATGGAAGATCCTATGTGATAACAATTGTTCCTACAGGTGATGTTACTTATATTGCTGGTGGCATTACTCAAACAGAAAAGATTTGAGACACTGATTTCCAAAGCACTATAAAATATTAGTTTAACATTATGACATTTCTATCTACTGGGGATGCTCGAATTTCGAGCATCCTTTTTTATTTGCTTTTTGGCTAATAAAATTGACAAAAGTGGAGAAAAATAGTACAATAGTATACGTAAAAAAGGAGCTTGTTTTATGAAAAATAATAATAGCAAAAAAATATTTGAAGGGTTGATATCAAGAACTAAAATATATTTAGTTCTAATTGCAATACTTTTAGCTGTAATTTGTATTCTGGATTTACGCTATTTTACCCCTTCAGTTGTTTTATATATACTAATTTTAGCATATACGTATTGGAGTAACCAAAAAAGAAGGATAGAACTTTCAGACCATTTGCAAGATTTAACATTTAATATAGACAAACTTGCTAAAAATACAATGGTAAATTCACCATTTCCATTGGTTATAGCAGAAACAAATGGCAATATGATTTGGAAAAGCAATAAATTTACACAAGAATTTGCAAATATTGATATAAATAATATTTTAGGAGACTTGCTAAAACAAATAAAATTAGAAATTGAGAATAATGAAGAAAGTACAGAGCAAAGCATTCATAAAGAACTAGAAATAGGAAACAAAATATATGAAATACTTGGAAGATATACAAAGTCTAAAGAAGAATATATTTGTACTATTTACTTTATAGACGAAACAAAATGTGTTGAACTAGAAAAAGAATATCATAATTCTCAAATTTGTGTTGGTCTTATTATGATAGACAACTTTGAAGAAGTAAATCAAAGAATTAGTGATGAAGACAAGCCATTATTAACAGCACAAATAGAAAAAACAATATATGATTGGGCATCAGAGTTTCAAGGTTTAGTAGTTAAAGCAGAAAGAGATACTTTTGTATGTATATTTGAACAAAGATATTTAGCAGAACTAGAAGAAAAGAAATTTAATATTCTCGATACAATTAAAGAATTGGAATTATCAGACAAAATACAAATAACTTTGAGTATATCAGTATCAACAGAAGGACAATCAAATTATGAAAAATATAAATCAGCACAAGCTGGTTTAGACATTGCTCTGGGTAGAGGTGGAGACCAAACTGTAGTAAGAGAAAATGGAAAATATCAATTTTTTGGTGGTAGAACTCAAGAACTTGAAAAAAGAACAAAAGTAAAAGCAAGAATTGTATCACATGCTTTACAAGAACTAATGCAAGAAGCTAAAAATGTTATGATTATGGGACATACTAATGGAGACATAGACTCTATGGGAGCAAGTATGGGACTATATCGTTTAGCAAAAAGCCTAAATGTTGAAGCATATATAGTAAATAATTCTACAGGAATTAGCTTAGAAAATTTTATGGAAGCAGCTAAAGAAGAAAAGGAATACCAAGAAGTAATTATAAATAAAGCAGAAGCTTTATCAAAAATATCTGCAGAAACATTACTAATAATAGTTGATACACATAAAAGAAGCTATGTTGAAGTTCCAGAATTGTTAGAGGAAACAGGTAAAATAGCTATAATAGACCATCATAGAAAAAGTCCAGATTTCATTGAAGAAGCAATTCTTACTTTTCATGAAGTATATGCTTCATCAGCTTGTGAACTTGTAACAGAAATATTAGAATATGCACCAAAAGAGATAGAGTTAACAACTATAGAAGCTGAGGCACTATATGCGGGAATTATGATGGACACTAAAAACTTTACTTTTAAAACAGGTGTTAGAACCTTTGAAGCAGCTGCATATTTAAGAAAATGTGGTATAGACATTATAAGAGTTAAAAAATGGTTCCAAAGTGATTTGAAAACGTATACTAAAATTTCTAAAATAATTGATAATGCAGAAATAATAAATGATACAATAGGAATTTCAATTTATGATGAGAATGATAAGGATGCAAATGTAATTTGTGCAAAAGCAGCAGACGAATTATTAACAATTAGTGATATAACTGCATCATTTGTTATAGGAAAATTGGGAGATAAAGTTTGTATTAGTGGACGTTCAATTGGAGACATAAATGTGCAGATTATTCTAGAAAAACTTGGTGGTGGAGGACATATAACTTTGGCTGGCGCACAAGTTGAGGGACTAAGTATAGGAGAGGTTAAAAATCTTCTTATTGAAAAAATCAATGAGTATTTTGAAGAACAACAAAACTGAAAGGAGAGAGCTAAATGAAGATAATTTTATTACAAGATATAAAAGGTGTAGGTAAAAAAGATGAAGTAATAAATGCAAGTGATGGATATGCAAGAAATTTCTTATTACCTAAAAAAATGGGTGTCGAAGCAAATGCAGAAAATATGAGTAAATTAAAAGCAAAACAAGATTCAAACCAATATAAAAAGTCAGTAGAAAAGGAAAAAGCAGAAAAAATTGCTGAAAAGTTGAAAAACATCACTTTAAAAATATCTGTAAAATCAGGAGAAAATCAAAAAATATTTGGTTCAATTACTGCAAAAGAAATTGCAGAAAACTTAAAAGAACAATATAAAATAGAAATTGACAAAAAGAAAATAGACTTAAAAGAACCTATTAAAGTATTGGGAGTAACTACAGTGAGTATTAAACTTTTTGAAGGCGTGGTAGGCTCTTTGAAAGTCCAAGTATTATAAATTTTGAAGATAATCAGCATCTTGCTTTGTCAGAATTCATTTGAAACGCGGTTACATACAAACGTATGCGCCCTTGCCTTTCAAATAAATTCTTTCGCGCAATATACTAATTCTCTTCAAAATTGAGATGAATTAAAAGGAAAGAAGGAAGGAAGCAGAAAATGGAGCTAGGAAAAATTCCACCACACGATATAGAAGCAGAACAAGCCGTTATAGGAAGTATGCTAACAGACAAAGACGCAATTATGTCTGCAGTAGAAACCTTAAAACCAGAAGACTTTTATCGTGAAGATAATAAAATAATTTACGAAGCAATTTTAAATTTATATAATCGTGCAGACCCTGTGGATATTATAACTTTAAAAACAGAACTTCAGTCTATGAAACAATTAGAAGCAGTTGGTGGATTAGAGTATATTGCACAACTTCCAGATAAAGTTCCAACAACAGCTAATGTAGAACAATACATAAAAATTGTTGAAGAAAAGTCAGCCTTAAGAGCACTTATAAAAACAGCAAATGAGTTAATTAGTTTAGGATATGACCAAACGCAAGATGTAGAAGATATATTAGACTCAGCTGAAAGAAAAATATTTGATGTTATACAAAATAGAAATCAAAAAGGATATTCTGCAATTAAAGACATTCTAGTAGACTCATTTACTCAGTTAGAACAATTATATAACCAAAAACAACACATAACTGGAGTACCTACAGGATTTGCAGATTTAGATTATATAACTGCAGGACTTCATAAATCAGATCTAGTTATTGTAGCTGCTAGACCTGCTATGGGTAAATCAGCATTTGCATTAAACTTAGCATCAAATGCAGCAGTTAGATATAATACACCTGTTGCTATATTTAGCTTGGAAATGTCAAAAGAGCAAATGACAAATCGTATTCTATGCAGTGAAGCAATGGTAGATAGTAATAAAGTAAGAACTGGTAAAGTAGAAGATGACGACTGGCAAAAATTAGCCGAAGCTTCAGGAAATCTATCACAAGCACAAATATTTATAGATGATACACCAGGTATTTCTGTAATGGAAATACGTGCAAAATGTAGAAAATTGAAGTTAGAAAAAAATATAGGAATGGTTGTAATTGACTATATTCAATTAGTTCAAGGAAGCAATAAAAGAAACGGAAGCCGTGAACAAGAAATTTCTGAAATAAGCCGTTCTTTAAAAATATTAGCAAAAGAAATAAATGTGCCAGTTATAGCACTATCACAACTTTCAAGATCTGTAGAACAAAGACCAGATCATAGACCAATGCTTTCAGACTTACGTGAATCTGGAGCTATTGAGCAAGATGCCGACATAGTTATGTTTTTATATCGTGATGATTATTATAATCCAGATACAGATAAGAAAAATATAGCAGAAGTTATATTGGCAAAACACAGAGGAGGCTCTACAGGAACAGTTGAACTTTTATGGTTAGGAAATTACACAAAATTTGCTAATCTTGATAAGTATAGGGAATAAGTATGTTAAATAAAATATTAAATACAATTAACAAATATAATTTAATACAAAAAGGCGATAAAATCGTTATAGGAGTATCTGGTGGACCTGATTCAATGTGTCTACTAGATTCTTTGTATTGCTTAAAAGAAAAATTAGGTATAGAAATATTTGTAGCACACATAAATCACATGATAAGAGAAGAAGCAGATGAAGAAACCGAATATGTAAAAGAATATTGCAAAAATAAAAATATAAAATGCTATGTAAAAAAAGCAGATGTGGAAAAATTAGCAAAAGAGCAAAAGCTAGGGACAGAAGAAATGGGAAGAAAAATTCGTTATGATTTTTTTAATGAAGTAGCTCAAAAAGAAAATGCAAATAAAATTGCAACAGCACATAATTTAAATGATAATGTTGAAACGGTTTTAATGAATATACTAAGAGGAAGCGGAATATCAGGCTTAAAGGGAATTGAAATTAGTAGAAAAGAAACCAATATAGAATATATAAGACCAATAAGAGAATGTGAAAGACAAGAAATTGAAAAATATTGTGAAGAACAAAACTTGGACCCAAGAATTGATAAAACAAATTTTGAAAGTATATATAATAGAAATAAAATAAGAAATGAAATAATTCCATACTTAAAAAAGGAATTTAACCCTAATGTATTAGAAGGAATAAATAGGTTATCAAATATAGCAAGAGAAGAAGAAGAATATTTTGATAAAGTTATTGCTAAAGAGTATGAAGAATTAAAAATTGGAGAAAATGAAAAAGAGGTTATATTAGACTTAAAAAAATTCAATAAGCTAGAAAAGGTTATAAAATCAAGGATTATTTTATATACTATTAATAAAACAAATGGCAATGTTCAAGGCATTGGAAAAATACATATAGAAGATATTATTAAACTTTGTGAGAATAATATTGGTAATAAATATTTAACACCTAATAAAAATATAAAAATTTTTGTAAAAAAAGGAAAAATTTTTTTTATGGGAAAAATGAACCTTCCGTAGATAAACCGTTGAGGTAGGCTAATTTGCTAAATGAAAGTTTTGTGAAAACACTTGAATTTAAAATCTTAGTATGGTATAGTCTAAATTGTTAAAAAACATAAAGAGGAGGAACAATTTTGAAGAACAGTATAAAAACATTAGCAATGTGGCTAATTATAGGAATAATATTAGTAGTACTTATTAGTTCTATTGTAGAAAATAGAGATAATAAATTAGCTTATTCTGAACTTATTTCTAAAATCGAAGCAGGAGAAGTAAAAGAAATTACATTATCATCTGATGGTGTAAAAGCAGAAGTTAAGCTAAAAAATGAAAACTTTACAAAAGAAGTAAATATCCCAAGTGTGGAAAATTTAATGAATAGCTTGAATGATAGTATGAAAGCAGGAACTGTAAAAGTAACTGAAAAATCAGAATCTATCTGGATGGTAATATTCAGTTTATTAACTCCATTTGGAATACTTATTATATTCTTTATATTCTGGTTCTTACTTATGGGAGGAGCACAAAGTGGAAATGGTGGAGCTAGTGGCAAAACAATGTCATTTGGCAAAAGCCGTGCTAGAATGATTAATCCATCAGACAAAAACAGAGTAACATTTGACGATGTTGCAGGTGTTGACGAAGAAAAAGAAGAATTAGAAGAAATAGTAGAATTCTTAAAAAATCCTAGAAAATTTACAGAGATGGGAGCTAGAATACCAAAAGGTGTTTTATTAGTAGGTCATCCAGGAACAGGTAAAACTCTATTAGCAAAAGCAGTAGCAGGAGAAGCAGGAGTACCATTCTTCTTTATAAGTGGTTCTGACTTCGTAGAAATGTTTGTTGGTGTTGGTGCATCAAGAGTTAGAGACTTGTTTGAAGAAGCAAAGAAAAAAGCCCCATGTATCATATTTATAGACGAAATTGATGCTGTAGGACGTCAAAGAGGTGCTGGTTTAGGTGGAGGACATGATGAAAGAGAGCAAACATTAAACCAATTATTAGTTGAAATGGATGGTTTCTCAGCAAATGAAGGTGTTATAGTATTAGCAGCAACAAACAGACCTGACATATTGGATAAAGCTTTACTAAGACCAGGTAGATTTGATAGACAAATAGTAGTATCAAATCCAGATGTAAAAGCAAGAGAGCAAATATTAGAAGTACACAGCAGAAAGAAAAAATTAGCTGATGATGTAGATTTAAAAACAATAGCTAAAAATACTTCTGGATTCTCAGGAGCAGACCTAGAGAATGTATTAAATGAAGCAGCACTATTAGCAGCTAGAAGAAACTTAAATGAAATAGGAATGCAAGAAGTTGAAGATGCTATGGTAAAAGTTACTATGGGACCTGAAAAACGTACAAGAGTTAGAAGTGAAAAAGAACAAAAGCTAGTTGCTTTTCACGAAGCAGGGCATGCAGTAGTAAGCAGATTTTTACCAACACAAGATCCAGTACATCAAATTTCTATTGTACCAAGAGGAATGGCTGGTGGATATACAATGTATCGTCCAACAGAAGATAAATCATTTATGTCAAGAACAGAAATGGTTGAAAATATAGTATCATTACTAGGTGGTAGAGTTGCAGAACAATTAGTACTAAATGATATTTCAACAGGCGCAAGTAATGACATCGAAAGAGCAACACAAATTGCTAGAAGCATGGTCACTAAATATGGTATGAGTGAAAGAATAGGAACTATAACATTAGGTTCAAGCCAAGAAGAAGTATTCTTAGGAAGAGATTTTGCTCAAGCTAAAGAATATTCAGAAGAAACAGCAAATTTAATTGACGAAGAAGTAAAAAGCATAATAGACTTCGCGTACAAAAAAGCAGAAGAAATATTAAAAGCTAATATGGAAAAATTAACAAAAGTTGCTAATGTACTTCTTGAAAAAGAAAAAATTGATGGTGACGAATTTGACGAAATATTTAGCGAATAAAAATAAAGCAATAAAAAAAATTGAGGTAACCACCTCAATTTTTTTATTGTTTTTATTTTCCTAAAGTTATTTTAACAACTGTGCCTTCTTCTACTTGTGTATTTGCAATAGGGTCTTGACTTACTACTGTTCCTGAACCTGTAACACTATAATTTAAATTCAAATTCTTAAGAGCTGACTTTACTTGAGAAAGTGATTTGTTAGTTAAATCTGGTACTTGCTTAGAAACACGAGTATTTTCAGTTTCAGTGTATAGCTTTATAATAGAACCTTTTAATAATTCTGAACCTTTTGTTGGAAATTGCTCTGTAACAATTTCTTTAGAACCAGCAGAAGTACTAACTGTAAAACCAGCATTTTCTAAAGTTTTCTTAGCTTCTGCAACAGTTTTGTTTGTGACATTAGGAAGGCTAATAGTTTTACTAGAAGAACTATCACTAGAATTATCGCTTGATACTTGCATATATGGTAGAATTTCTTTTAACATTTGTGCAGCAACAGGAGCAGCAACTAGGTTTCCACTGTGACCCTTAGAACCAGTTGGATCATATAATGTAACCAATAGGACTATTTCTGGATTTTCAGTTGGACTAATAGCAACAAAAGAAGCTGTATATCCTTCATCTTTACTGTAATCTGATTCTGAGGTACCTGTTTTACCTGCAATAGAATATCCTTTAATTTTAGCATATTTTCCAGAACCTTCAGATACTACTGTTTCTGCCAAATCCATCATTATATCTGCAGTTTCTTTAGAAATAACTTGTCTTACAGCAGTAGTATCAATTGTAGTAATAGCACCATTATCTGTATTTGTGATTTGTTTTACAAGACGAGGTTTCATTAAAACACCATCATTTGCTATAGTACAAACAGCAGTAATCATTTGAATAGGAGTTATTTTAAATCTTTGACCAAAAGCCATAGTAGCCAATTCAACAGGACCAACATTTTCTAAGTCCCAAAAAATCGAACTAGATTCACCTATCGTATTTATTCCAGTTTTATCAAAAAAACCAAAAGCTTTATAATATTTATAACTTGTAGTAGCGCCTATTTTTCCGCTGATTTGTATAAATGCTGGGTTACATGAAACAGAAAAAGCTTGACGTAAACTTTCATAACCATGTTTGATTCCATATGCACATCTTATTCTTGTTCCATATACTACTTGAGAGCCTTTACAGTGATAGACATTAGCCTTATCTGGTTCAGCTAAATTTTCCTCTAAGGCAATTGAAGCAGTGATAATTTTAAAGACTGAACCAGGCTCATAAGGGTCTGCAATTGCTCTATTACGATATAAACTATTTAAAGTGTTACTTTTTTCCTCAGAAGTAAGCTTGTCCCAATTCTTTTTAGTAATGTGTGATGGCATTTCAAAAGGTGTATTTAAGTTGTAATCTGGATATGTTGCCATTGCCAAAATATCTCCTGTTTTTGGGTCCATTGCTATTACATTACCACCACGAGTACACTTATTATCAATACAAGCTTGTTTTAAATATTTTTCTACAATACTCTGAATATTTGCATCAATTGTTAATGTTAAATCACTACCATTTTCAGCAGGTATATAAGTTTGATTACTATCAGGAATAAATTTTTGAATAGCATCCTGAGCAGTTATTACTCTACCTGCTGTACCAGTTAGTACATCATTCCAAGCAGCTTCTAATCCTTCTATACCCTGATTATCAATATTACAGAATCCCATTAGTGAAGAAGCTAAATTATTATATGGATAATATCTTTTGGCATCTTCATCAATATTTATACCAGAATATACTTTTTCTTTTTCCATCCAAGCTTTAAGTTTATCAACTTTATCTTTTTCTACTTTTCTTACAATAGTAATATAACTTGAATCACTAGAAACTTTTGATAGAGTTTCTTCATAATCTAATTTAAATATATCAGAAAAAGCTTTTGCAACTTTTTCTTTTAAAGTTTGAGTTTTATCTTTGTCGATTACTCCATTTTCTTTTACCACTATAGAAGTTGGAATTATACTTATAGTATCAACTTTGGCACTTATGGCTAAGGCTTTACCAGTTGAATCATAAATAGTGCCTCTACTAGGACTAATTGTACGACTTGTTATAAGTTGGTTATACATTTGCTCTTTTAAGCTAGATCCTTTTATAAATTGGAGATAAGCTAGACGAATAAGAAGTAATCCCATAAAAATGAACATAACAAACATAGCAATTAGTATTTTTTTTGGCATAGTATATAATTTCTTCATTAGTCCTCCATTTAAATTTTCAATTTTTTTATAATTTTAATTTCATTATATAGTTGGTCAATCACATTCTCACGAACTTTTAATGCTGTTTTATATTCTTCTAAAATCTGACTGTAATTTTCCATATTTTCACCTTGTTGAAATAAAAGAGTCATACCTTCATGATAATAATCTTTTGTTTTTTCTTTATTAGAATTATCGGCTTTTCTCTGATAAGATTGAATTAACTCTAAACGTTTTATTTGTTCTTTTAAATATTCAACATAATCCATTACACAACTAATTTCATATAAAGTATCATCAATAACAACCTTGAATAATTTTTTTAAAATCAATCCATTTATTTTTCCTTCTTTTTCATGTGTATTTAGTTGATCTAAGGCAATAAATCTAGGGTCAGGTTGAGCATCTTTTATAAGATCCTTTAAAGTCTCGGAAATATTAATGTGAGTAG
Source organism: Clostridium sp. CAG:508 (assembly GCA_000435755.1). Lineage (GTDB taxonomy): Bacteria > Bacillota > Clostridia > TANB77 > CAG-508 > CAG-273. The sequence goes on along the minus strand of FR889080.1, from coordinate 49,263 downwards.
TATATTGCCTTTTTGTAACAAGCGCATCATATTCATCCGCAACACGCACAATTTGAGCACCATAAGGGATATCTTTTTTAGTAATGCCATTAGGATATCCAGAACCATTTAGTGCTTCGTGATGATCTAAGGCAAATAAAGCGTATGGACGAAGATGAGGATCTTTCATACACATATCATAACCAAGAGTAGTGTGCGTTTTTATAACTTCATATTCTTCAGGTGTTAATTTGTCAGGCTTATTTAAAATTTCAGGTGGAATAAATAGTTTACCAATATCATGCAAATATCCACCAATTGTACAATGTACAGTAAAGGAACTTTTGCATCTTAAATACTCACAAATTCTACAACATAAATTTGCAACATTTTCACTGTGTTTTCTAGTAAAAGGATCAAGTTTTCCTAAAACGTCTAATTGATAGCGCATAATTTGGTCTAAATTATATGCTTTTAAATTTAACGGACTATAAAAATCAAATTTTTGTTCAAACATGTAATTCTCCTTAAAATCTTTTGTAACTAAATTAATAATACTACAAAATACAATAAAAGGCAACAAAAAATTGTATTAATATGTTATAATAACAACAAGGTGATAATTATGGAATTTTTTGATGTAGTAGATAAAAATAGAAATAAACTAAATTATAAAAAAGCACGTGGTGAAAGCTTGCAGGATAATGAATACAATATGGGAGCTGAAATGTGGATTATAAACAACAATAAACTACTAATGACTCAAAGAAGTGTACAAAAAACACATTCAGGTGGATGGGAAGTGCCTGGAGGATGTTGCCAAGCTGGAGAAACAACAGAAGACACAATTAAAAGGGAAATGAAGGAAGAAATAGGCATAAAATTTGAACAAGATGAATTTGTTTTAGTAGGAGCTCAACTATATAAAAAACAATTTGTAGATATTTTTAAAACACAAAAGAAAATTAATATAAGAGATATTAAATTACAATTAGAAGAAGTTCAAAATGTGAAATTTGTTGGTAGAGATGAATTTTATAAAATGATAGAAAACGATGAAATGGTTCTTTCAGTAATACAGAGATATAACTTAATTAAGGATAAGTTGGAACTTGATTGGTAGAACTTGCAAAAATAAAATAAAATTTATATAATATAACCAAAATAGAAGGAGTAAAAAATGAAAAGTCAAAAAGGATTAACATTAGCAGGAACAATATTTTTTGTATTAATAATTGCATTCATAGTATTTGGAGTTGTATATTATGTGAGAATGCAAACAACAAAAGAAGAGTTAGAAGATATGAAAACAGACTTACTATTAGTACAGGCAAAAGTTAAAAAAATATCATCAGATTATATATTAGAAAAGAAAGATGAAATATTAATAGGAACTAAACTTACAGATATTAAAGATGAACCAATAATACAAGAGTTTCTAAATAACAATTCAATCGATATAGAAGAAAAAGACAAAAAATATTATGCAATAAATCAACAAAATTTAGATGAAATGGGATTACCACAAGTTAAACTAGAAGAAAACTCATATTACATTGTTGAATATACAGACGGAACAGTGTATTATACAAAAGGATACGAACTAGCAGGAAGCAATTATTATGATATAGATAATATTGAAGGATTAAAATTGGAGCAATAGAATGAAGGAAAAAGAGTTAGAGAGATTAACAAATTTAAAAAAAGTAGAAGAAGAATTATATAATGAAAAAGGTTTAAAAGCGATTGCAGGAATTGACGAGGCAGGAAGAGGACCTTTAGCAGGACCAGTTGTGGTAGCATGTGCTTTGATGCCAAAAACCTCAATGATAGAAGGTGTTAATGATTCTAAAAAAATATCTGAGAAAAAAAGAGAGCAGCTATATGAACAAATAACTAGTGAGGCAATTAGTTATGGAATAGGAATTATCGACCAAAAGGAAATTGATGAAATAAATATATTACAAGCAACTAAAAAGGGTTTAACAACAGCAATAAAAGATATGGAAGCTAAATTAGCAAAAAAGCCAGAACTTGAAATTACAAAACCAGATGCAATTTTGGTAGATGCACTAACTAAAATTGATACAGATGGAATACCATATAAATCAATTATTCATGGAGATGCAATTAGTTATTCAATAGCATGTGCATCAATTATTGCAAAAGTAACAAGGGACAGAATAATGAGACAATGGGATGAAATATATCCTCAATATGGTTTTGCTAAACATAAAGGGTATGGAACAGCTGCACATATAAAGGCTATAAAAGAATATGGACCTTGTACTTTACATAGGGCCAGTTTTATTAAGAATTTTATATAAAAGGATGAAATTAAAATGAATATTTTAGAGATTATAGCTAAAAAAAGAGATAAACAAAAGTTAAGTAAAGAAGAAATAGAATATTTTGTACAAAATTATACAAATGGAAATATACCAGATTATCAGGCGTCTGCTTTAACAATGGCAATTTACTTAAATGGAATGGACGAAGAGGAAACAACAAACTTAACCTTAGCAATGGCACATTCTGGAGATATTCTAGATTTATCAGAATTGGGAACAGTAGTTGATAAACATAGCACAGGAGGAATTGGCGATAAAGTAACGCTAATTTTAGCACCAATAATTGCATCACTTGATATTCCAGTAGCAAAAATGTCAGGAAGAGGATTAGGGTATACAGGTGGAACAATAGACAAGTTAGAATCAATACCAGGATATAACACAAGCCTTACAATAGACCAATTTATTCAAAATGTAAAAGAAATAGGAATAGCTTTAATGGGTCAAACATTAAACTTGGCTCCAGCAGATAAAAAGCTATATGCCTTAAGAGATACTACATCAACAACTGAGAGTATTCCACTTATTGCATCAAGCATAATGAGCAAAAAAATAGCAGCAGGTGCAAATAAAATAGTTCTTGATGTTACATGTGGAAATGGAGCATTTATGAAGGATGTAGATAATGCTACTAAACTTGCCGAAACCATGAAAAAAATAGGAGAGCTAGCTAACAAAGAAACAGTTTGTGTTGTTACAAGCATGGAAGAACCTTTAGGAAAAGCAGTAGGAAACTCGTTAGAAGTAATTGAAGCAATAGAGTTTTTACAAGGAAATATGCAACCAGATGTAAAAGAGGTTATACTAGCTCTTGGGTCATATATGATAAAACTTGCAAGAAAGGGAAATAACATAGAAGAAAATAAACAAAAAATGTTAGAACAAATTCAAAATGGACAGGCATTTGCAAAACTAGAACAGTGGATACAAAAACAAGGTGGAGATATTAGTTATTTAGAAAATACAGAAAAATTTGAAAAGGCAAAGTTTGTGGTTCCAGTTATTTCTAACAGAAGCGGATATGTAAAAGAACTTTTAGCTCAAGAAATAGGAAAAGCATCAATGAATTTAGGGGCTGGAAGAAAGAAAAAAGAGGACAACATAGACTTTTCTGTTGGAATTGTGTTAGAAAAGAAAATAGGTGACAAGGTTGAAAATAGAGACATCTTAGCATATGTTCATGCAAATGATGAAAAACTAGGAAATGAAATAGCAAAAGATGTACTTAATGCATATACAATAACTAATGAAACAGTAAGTAAAAAACAAGATATTTTAAAAATAGTGTAGTAAAAAATAATAGGGACAGAAAGTTTTGGAACGTTTGAAAAATTTAATAAAGGTGTTGATATAATAACTATGTCAACACCTTTGTTTTATAAAGATATATTTTTATTTATAAATTCATTAAATTGCTCATTAGCTAAAAATCTATTTAAATTCTTATCAGAAACCCCAGTATTTGAAGCAATATCATTCATATTTAAACTTGTATTAGGATTTTCTTCAATAAAATTTTCTAGCCTATTCATTTCAAACTTATCTCTTTGAAGGCAATTAGGACAAGTATCTCCTTCGGCCATAAAGAAACCACCACAACGACTACATCTATTAAAATTCATAACAACTACCTCCATTCATTTGTAAACAAAAATATTATACCACAAACTTTGACAAAAAACTACAAAAAATAAAAAAATAGTGAACACTTTTACATGTTCACTATTTTGCCAGCAATGCTTTGAATTTTAGTTGAGCTTTACATCCTTAGAAATTGTTCCTTCAGGCACATAAAAAATGTATTTATAGTTTGTTTGACCTAAAGCAAATGTCCAAATAGAACGTTTAGCTTTTTGACTATATTCCCTAATAACGGGAGTAGTACAATTAGGGTCTTCAATTTCTTCTACATTTTCGTCAACTAAGGTTTGGGTTTTGTATTCTTTGGAAGTTGTAGTACCAAAGTCTGAATCAATTTCATATCTGTAGGTATAGGTATTGTCAGCAGTAAGAGATACATATATAAAACCTTTACTGCCAGAAGCTAAACCATTAGATAAAGAGACTAATTCGATTTCCTCTGCAAGTTCCCAATCCTTATATCCACTTACTGGTAAAAACAAACCGAGCACAATTGCAGCAACAAGGATTAAGGCAAAAAAACTTGATGAAGAGTCAAAAGAAATATTTGAGTGGGGATGTATTACCAAAAGAAACTCAAGTAATAATACTAAAACAACACCTAAAATAATTATAAGCATAACTTCTCCTTTCTTAATCAAGAAAAAATGTGCGGTTTCTAAGCTGGCATTAGAAACCATGAAGTTATTATGTAGTCTATTATACTATAATAGTACCAAAAAATCAATTAATTATAGATATTTCGAGTAACCATGAAAATTAACATACAAAATTTTACTATAAAAATTCACAAAAAGTGTTGCAATTGCAACACTTTTTTGGTATAATTAAATGCGTTGAAAAATACACACATATTGTTAGCATAAAAAGAGTGCTTGTATACACAAGTTTTTTTATGTGGTTGAAGCAGTATGGAGGAAAAACTAAAAGGAGGAAAGAAAAATGGCAGTAGTTGCAATGAAACAATTACTAGAAGCTGGTGTTCACTTTGGACATCAAACAAGAAGATGGGATCCTAAAATGGCTGAATACATATTCCAAGCTAGAAATGGTATCCATATCATCGACTTACAAAAAACATCTAAAAAATTAGATGAAGCTTATGCTTTCTTAAAAGAACAAGCAGAAGCAGGAAAAACAGTTCTATTTGTAGGAACTAAAAAACAAGCACAAGAATGTGTTAAAGAAGCTGCAGAAAAATGCGGTATGTACTATGTAAATCAAAGATGGTTAGGTGGTACATTAACTAACTTCTCAACAATTAGAAAAAGAATTGGAAGATTACTAGAACTTGAAAAAATGCAAGAAGACGGTACTTTCGAAGTTTTACCTAAAAAAGAAGTTATATTATTAAAGAAAGAAATGGAAAAACTAGAGAAAAACTTAGGTGGTATTAAAGAAATGACTGAAGTACCAGGAGTTATGTTTATAGTTGATCCTAAAAAAGAAAAAATAGGAATTCTAGAAGCTAGAAAATTAGGAATTCCAGTAATCGGTTTAGTAGATACTAACTGTAATCCACAAGATGTAGATTACGCAATTCCAGGAAATGACGATGCTATTAGAGCAGTTAAATTAATTGCAGATTGCATGGCAAATGCAGTTATTGAAGGAAAACAAGGTGAATCTATGGAAGCTGTAGAAGAAGCTATGGAAGTTGAAGAAGTAGCAGAACCTACAGATATGGAAGAAGTAGTTGCTAGCGAAGAAGTTGAAGAACCTAAAAAAGCTAAAAGAACAAAAAAAGTAGCTGAGGAAGCTGAAGCTACAGAAGAAACAGCAGAAGTAGAAAAGCCAAAAAGAACAAGAAAAAAAGCTACTACAGAAGAAGTAGCAGAATAATATAAATATTATTTTAAGAAGGATGTACTTATTCTTAAAAAGTACATCCTTTAATCAAAAAAAGGAGGATTTTTTATGATTACTGCAGAACAAGTAAAAGAGTTAAGAGAAAAAACAGGTGCAGGAATGATGGACTGCAAAAAAGTATTAACAGAAACTAATGGAGATGAAGAAAAAGCAATTGAACTTTTACGTGAAAGAGGAATTGCAAAAGCTGCTAAAAAATCAGATAGAATCGCAGCAGAAGGTTTAGTTACAACATATGTAACAGATGACAAAAAAATAGGTGTTGTAGTTGAAGTTAATGCAGAAACAGACTTCGTTGCTAAAAACGAAGAATTTAGAAGCTTTGTAGCAGATGTTGCAAAACAAGTTGCTGAAAAAAATCCAGCTACAGTAGAAGAGTTATTAGAACAACCTTCAATTGTAGAACCAGATAAAACAGTTAAAGATGTATTAACAAACAAAATAGCTACAATTGGTGAAAATATGTCAATTCGTAGATTTGAAAGATTTGAATCAAATGGATTAGTAGAAAGCTACATTCATGGAGACGGAAAAATCGGTGTTCTAGTTGAATTAGAAGGTGGAGACAGCACATTAGCAAAAGATATTTGTATGCAAATAGCTGCTGCTAAACCAGAATACTTAGATAGAGAAAGTGTTCCAGCTGACAGAGTAGCACATGAAATGGAAATTTTAAAAGCACAAGCTGTTAATGAAGGAAAACCAGAAGCAGTTGCTGAAAAAATAGTACAAGGTAGAATTGGAAAATTCTATGGAGAAATTTGTTTAGTAGAGCAAGACTTCGTAAAAGATCCAGACCAAAAAGTTGGAAAATTAGTTGAATCTAAAGGAGCTAAAGTAGTTAGATTTGCTAGATTTGAAAAAGGTGAAGGACTACAAAAAAGAGAAGAAAACTTTGCAGAAGAAGTTGCAAAACAAATCAATGGATAGAGTATAAGAGGTGATTGAAAAAATCACTTCTTTTTTATAGTTTACTTGTTTATATACGGTAAATTTGATATAATGCGAATATATAAAAAAGGTTGGTGGTAAAATGATTTTAAAAATTATTACTTTCAATGTTGCACATGGAAGAGGAATGGATGGAAAAGTTGATTTGCAAAGACAAGCAGAAGTGATTAAAGAATATAAACCAGATATTGTGTTTTTGCAAGAAGTAGATATGTACACCAAAAGAGCAGGAGATATGAACCAAATTAGAGAATTTAGCAAAGCTATTGGTTTATATTATTGTTCAATGGAAAGCAATATAACTTTAGAAGATGGCTATTATGGAGATGGAATAATTAGTAGATTTCCAATTTCATTTTCAACAAATTACTTAATGCCACTTACAGATATGAATCATGAGCAAAGAGGAATTTTGTGTAATAGAATATCATTTGGAACAACCAAAATAAATTTATTCTCAGTGCATTTATCTACATATCAAGATGAGAGAATATTAGCAGCAAAAGAAATAAATAGAATAATGAAAAAAATAGATCCAAATGAATTAATTATAATGGGTGGAGATTTTAATGTTGGTGTTACAAGACTTGGCAAAGGACAATATACCTTTGAAGAAGCAGAAACCTATGAAGAATATGAGATATTAAAAAAACAATTAGAACAATTACCAAATAAAAAAGACACATGGTTTTCAGAACTTGGAAAAGGCTGTATTGATACTATTTTTTATTCAAAAGGAATTAGATTAAATAAGTATGAAACAATAAATGTAAATGGAGTATCTGATCATGATGCTGTTTTTGCAGAATTTGATATTTAAAAGTGAGGAGATTTAAATAAATGAAGGACAAGTTAAAAATGAAATTTAATGTATTGGCTGTATTTTGCATTTTAATATTTTGTTTTGCTTTAACACCAATTACATTTCAAAATGATACATATTATACTATAAAAATAGGTGAGCACATTGTACAAACAGGGGAAATAGACATGCAAGACCCATTTTCATGGCATGAAGACCTACCATATACATATAATCACTGGTTATATGATGTTAGTACTTACTTAGTGTATGATTTTGGCGAGAATATAGGAATTGGTGGATTCTGTTCTCTATATATTGCAACTATTATACTTTGTATGATACTTGGGTTAGTAATTTATTTTGCATCATGTAAATTGTGCAAAAATCAATTTGTATCATTTTTTGTTACAATGGCAACGATGTATCTGTTAAAAAATTTCATTGCTGCTAGAGCACAGTTAGTAACATTTATATTATTTGCATTAACCATATTATTTATAGAACAATTTATAAGCACAAAAAAGAAAAGATATGCTGTTTATTTAGTTATAATTCCAATATTAATAGCTAACTTACATTGCGCAGTATGGCCATTTTACTTTGTATTGTATTTACCATATGTTGTAGAATATTTATTAGCAGTTTTAGTAGAAGTACAATTATATTACTGGTTTGCTATTAAATGGAATGAATTTAAAATAAAGAAATTAACTAAAAAAGGTAAACTTGATGAAATTGGACAATATCAAGAGAAAATTGCGCATTTGCAATTAGATAAAGAAAATGCAGCACAAGCTAGAAAAGAAAGAGAGAAAAAATCATATAAGGTTATCTTCAAAAAAGAGCCTATGGTAAAATGGCTTATACTTATTATGATTATTTGCGCATTTACAGGCTTGTTAACACCAATAGGTGATACACCATATACTTTGTTACCAAAATTAATGCAAGGAAATACGACACAAAATATTAGTGAACATCAACCATTAACTTTAATAAATAACAAAGAAATGTTAACTGTATTTGCTGTGTTTATAATATTCTTAATATTTACAGATACCAAAGCTACCTTAAGAGACTTTTTTATGTTAGCAGGACTTACTCTGTTAACCCTTATGACGAGAAGACAAGCATCAATGTTTGTTATAATATGTGGCTTTATATTTGCTAAGATGGTTGCAAGCTTTTTTGCCAAATATGATAAAGATGGAACCAAAAAGATTATGCAAGGTATGACATCATTACTAGGAAAAGTATTTACAATTTTGCTTGTTATACTTGTAAGTTTTATGATATATAAAGGCAAAATGGGTGATAAATTTGTAAATGAAAAAACATATCCAGTAGAAGCAGCAAATTATATTTTAGAAAATCTAGACCTAGAAAATATGCATCTATTTAACGAATATAATTATGGAAGTTACTTACTATATAGAGGAATACCAGTATTTATAGATTCAAGAGCAGACTTATATGCACCTGAGTTTAATGGAACAAAAAATAAAGATGGAAAATATGAAGGAAGAGATATTTTTACTGATTATATAAATACTTCAAATGGCAGTAAATACTATGAAGATACATTTGAAAAATATGATGTAACACATGTAATCTTGAGAAAAAATACAAAATTAAAAATGCTTTTATCAAAAGATAAAAATTATAACGAAATATATCAAGATGATAATTTTATAATATATGAAAGACTATCAAAATAAAAGGAGAAAACATTGAAAATTATTGTACAAGGAGAAGCAGAAAGACTAGATAAATATATTAGTAAACAAAAAGTAGAAATATCTAGAGCGATGATACAAAAGCTTATTGAGGATAATCAAATATTAGTAAATGATAAACCTCAAAAAGCTTCATATAAAGTACAAGCTGGAGATGAAATTATAATAAACATACCTGAGGTTAAAGAAACTGATTTAAAATCACAAGACATCCCACTTGATGTCATATATGAAGATGATGACATTTTAGTAGTAAATAAACCAAAAGGTATGGTGGTACATCCAGCAGTGGGAAATCCAGATGGGACATTAGTAAATGCTGTTATGGCACATTGCAAAGGCAAACTATCTGGAATTGGTGGAGAGTTTAGACCAGGAATTGTACACAGACTTGATAAAGATACCTCAGGATTGATAATTGTTGCAAAAAATGATAAAGCTCATATAAATTTGAGCGAACAAATTCAAAATAGAGAAGTGAAAAAAGTTTATTTAGCATTAGTTCGAGGAGTTATTCCAGAGAATGAGGCGACTATAAATATGCCAATAGCAAGAAGCACAAAGGATAGAAAGAAAATGGCAGTTGATAAAAAAGGAAAAGTAGCTATTACGCATTTTAAAGTATTAGAAAGATTTGAAAAATATACATACCTAGAAGTTGCCATAGAGACAGGGAGAACACATCAAATTAGAGTGCATATGGCAGAGATAGGACATCCTGTGGTAGGTGATTATACATATTCAAATGGTAAGAATGAATTTAATATTCAAGGCCAAATGCTACACGCTAAAAGCCTAGAATTTAAACACCCTATAACAGGAAAACAAATGCATTTGGAAGCACCATTGCCAGAATACTTTACGGAAATTTTAAATAGATTAAAACAGGAGTAAAAATGGAAGAAAGATTACAAAAATTTTTGGCGAATCAAGGAATTTGCTCTAGAAGAAAAGCAGAAGAATATATTTTAGCAGGTAAAGTAAAAGTAAATGGACAAGTTGTAACAGAGCTTGGAACTAAAATAAATCCTGAAAAAGATAAAATAAAATATAATGACAAACTAGTTGAAACTGATGTAAAAAAGGTATATATATTACTTAATAAGCCTATAGGGTATGTTAGTACAGTAAAAGATCAATTTAATAGGCCAACAGTAATGGAACTTTTAAAAAGGATTAAAGAAAGTGTAGTACCTGTTGGAAGACTTGATATGTATACCTCGGGAGCTTTGATATTAAGCAATGATGGAGATTTTATATATCAAGTTACACATCCAAAACATGAAATAAATAAAACATATCAAGTAACTGTAAAAGGAAAAATTACTAACGAAGAAGTAGAAAATTTAAGAAATGGTGTAGATATAGGAGGCTATATAACAAAGCCTGCACAAGTTAGAATAATGAAAGTAGATGAAGAAAAAAATATTTCCAGAATAGAAATTACAATACATGAGGGAAAGAATAGACAAGTAAGAAGAATGTGTGAAGCAATAGGAAAAAAAGTACTAGCTTTACATAGAAGCAAAATTGGAGATATTGAAGTAAAAGATTTAAAATTAGGAGAGTTTAGATATTTAACTAATAAAGAAGTAAAACAAATATTAACATAATTTTGACTAAATTTAAAATATGTGTTAATATATTAACAGTTGTTGATACTGGTTGTATGAACAATTATATAGCAAACTACTATGCGTATACCTATTGGCTATGCTTAATAAAATTTTTTAATCTTTATTAAAGATTAGAAGGAGGAGTAAAATGGTAAAAGATAATGAGATAAAGGCAACTGTATCGCCTTTTGCAATTAGAGAAGGAGAATTAAAGGTATTTGATGGTAAAGATGGATATGTTTCTATGAACCAAATTATACATAGAATAAACATAGGACATATTTCAGATATACACTTTGCCATTATTGAATTAGTAAACGAATTTGAATTTATGACATCAAGACAATTGCTACAAATGTTAGAATGGAAAGGAATAGAAGTAGGATCACAAGACAAGCTAAACAATAAGTTAGAACAATTGGTAAAAACTAAAATATTAACTAGATATTATTTTAATTCAGAAGATGGAAAGGGAATTTATAGAATTTATTGCTTAGAGAAAATGGGAAAATATTTATTGAATTCTCGTGGAACTGAATGTAAATGGCAACCAACAGACAACACAAAACCAGTTGCAATGATAAAGAAAAGACTGGCAGGAAATCAAACTTTAATAGCATATTTAAGAAAGGTAAAAGCTTTTGAGTCATATATACCAAAGCCAAGTTTTACTGCTAAACAAGCAGGAAAAGTATTTAAGGCAAGTGGTGGAAGTGTAAAATTAACTAAGAACAATAAATCTTTAGAATTTGTATTTGAAGTAATTAGAAGAGAAGATGACTGGGAGAAAAAGTTAGTTGATAAAATGAAATTATATAAAGACTTTTACGAAAACTTCCAGGCAGGTGATTCAGGATATATGAATTTACCACAATTAATAATAATATGTGAAGATGATAAACATATGGCAGAAACATTTAAAGCAATAGTTATGAATAAAGTAGAAATTTCTAATATAAGATTATACTTCACTACGGATTTAAGACAAAATGAAGAGACTCTAGAAAAAACATTAGTACAATTTGTAGTAGACTCAGAAACAAAAAAATATAAGATGGAAAATATTGAAGTCAAATTATTAGGAATATAATAAAAAAAATAACACTCTATAAAAAGAGTGTTATTTTTTTTAATTTGTTTTCTTTTTGTTTTTGAAGTTAACTACAATTGCCTCTTCATTATCAAATAAATATTTAGAATCTGAAGTATCTGTTTGAATTGGATCAACTTCACGGTCTACATCATAATTATCATTGCTTGCAGTAACAGCTGCATAATCAACTTTTTTCTTATTTAGAGCTTTTCTAGCAGCAGATTCTGGGTCTAGCAAGCTACCTCCAAATTTTGTAAAGTTATATGTTTTAACCTTTTGAACATCCTTATACTTAGCTTCCATAAAATCAACTTTACCTTTATTGACAGCGCTTTTTCCACCTAAGTCTTTAACCTTGTAAATAACTTGCTTTCCTTTCAATGCCATTATTTTACCTTTTGCAAAATTAGCTTTCCACTTGTATTCGATATTACCTTTCTTAGAGTCATACTCAGTCTTATCAGCCAAATAAGTATTGCTAAATGTCCATTCTCTCTTATCTTGCATTGCTGTTTCCCACCATGCAACATCTTCTGGAGTTGCATTACCAAAGATTAATTTATTAACTGTATTTGATAAAATTAAGTTTTTGTAATAATCTCCTCTAGGGTCAGCAGATAAGTCACCTTTTAATTGTGTTAAGTTTTGAGAATCTAACACGGTTGCAACATTGTATTTTCTATATAATGTATAAATAGGTTCTGTTGCTTTACAAATGTATGCAGGGAAGTCATCTATATATAAGAAATGAGGAATACGAGTACTGTCATTTCCTGGTCTAGCAAGAATTGCTTGTTGCATTAACAATAAGAAAAATAAACCAAAAGCTTTATGAGCAGTTTCGCCTAAGTCTCCTCTACGAGTACATAGTAAAGTAACTTGACCTTCTGATAATATTTTTTCATAATCCAAGTTATTTGAACGATTACACAATATTGTTTTTACACCAGGATAACGTAGTAAGTTATCAATCTCAGCAGAAGCAGTTGTTGTAGAACGTTTTGCATTTAATAAGTTTGAACTATCTGGGTAAAAATTATTTTCAAAATATCTAATTAAAATACGATATTTTTCAGCAAATTCTGGAATTTGTTTCATTTTTTCTACATAGTCTACTACTAAGTCGAAGTCTGTAAGTAAATCTAATACATCTTCTAAGTTAGGTAACAAGCCTTCATGTTCTAATGGATACATTTCTTTTAACAAAATAGATATATTTTCAATTACTTGGACAGCTTCATTTTCTCTAAATGCAAGTTCTGTATCTGGTCTACTGTGTAAGTATAAACCTTTTAAAACTGAAGAAACTGCAAGTCCTGTTTTGATAGGATCCTTATATACGAATGGGTTTAAGCCAGGTGAGTCTGCACGATTTGGATCTACTATATTAACAGGAATATGGAAGTTTTCAGCAACTTTAGCAATTTTTGATACTGACTCAATTTCAGCTGAAACATAAGTAATACCCATATTACGATAAATAATTTTACTACCTGAACTTGAAATTATCATTTTCTTCATATAGTTTTTATATGTATCTAATTTTTCCTCTTTTGGAATTAACATATCCAATGAGAAATTTTCGTTTATATAATCGTTATCATATGGACAGTTTAAACTAGCCAACCCAGTTTTTAATGCTGTAAATCCCATTTCTTTAGATACTTCTTTAAAAAATGATTTTCTTTCAATATCTCTTGCAAGCATTGGTTCATAAACCATTGTTGTTTTACCAGAACCAGAAACACCAACTACTAATAAAGATTCATAACGTTTCTTTTCCGGTATGCAAACATCTTCACCACTTTCACTATCTACACATACTTTTACTTCACAAGTATAAACACCATGAGCTTCTTTATCAGATGTTAATTTAATTCCACCATAATCAAAGATTGAATCACGAATATCTTTAACATCATTAATACTAAAGATAAGCCATTTAAGTACTTTATAAAAAGTAACAAGTGGAATATATACTCCTAATGCTGTAAATGCTGGTTTAAACAAATAAAAGAAATCTCTTGCAAGTTCTGGATAATTTGGTAGTGATAATAAATTAATCCAAATTATCTGATTTAACCATTGTACTACAGCAGATACAACTAAAATATAAAAGCTAACTATAAATGCATGGAAAAATCTTAATTTGTTAACATCAGCTTTAGCAAATTTTGAAGAACCTGAGAAGAAGAATGCAAATGCTAAGCAAGCAAATGCGAAAAAGTACTTAATAGGTCCCCAATAACTAAAACCAACACCCGTAAAAATTATAAATAATAATTCCATTATTCTGTCCACTAATATATATGCAGATATAAGTGTTAGAATATATGTCATAAATGTGTTTCTATCTGTTTTTAAAACTTTTAAAAATTTATCAAAGAGTTTCAAAAAATTCACCACTTTCATTTTCAAATCTATACTACTATATTATCCTATAAAATCGCGAAAATTACAAGAGCTTTTGCGAAAAATGTAGAAAAAATCGCAGATTTTCTTCATAATATATATTCATAAATACCAAATCTTTTTCGTATGTATTAAAGAGAAAAAAAGGAGTTTATATGAAAAAGAAAAAAGAAGGATTTATGAAGGGTGTTTTATTCTTAATGATTTCACAAATTTTAATCAAAGCACTTGGCCTTATATATAAATTATATTTAACAAATAGAGATGGATTTGGAGACAAAGGAAATGGTATATACAGCAGCGGATTTCAAGTATATGCTTTATTTTTAACAATATCTTCAGTTGGTATACCGGGAGCTTTATCAAAACTTGTTTCAGAAAGAGTTGCTGTAGGAGATACTAAGGGTGCACATAGAATTTTCAAAATAGCCTTTGTAACCTTTGGTTTGATAGGATTTTTAAGTAGTGCAATATTGTTTTGTGGAGCAGAATATATATCAAAGGTTATTTTACAAATTCCAGAAGCAGAGCTTACTCTTGTGGCACTATCGCCATCAATATTCTTTGTAGCAATATCTTGTGTAATTAAAGGATATTTTACAGGAAGACAAAATTTAAAAGTTACAGCAGATGCACACACTTTAGAGCAATTTTTTAAAACAGTGTTTTCTGTAATAATTGTAGAATTTATTGCTATGACTACAGGTACAGACACAGTTATAATGGCAGCTGGAGCCAATTTGGCTACTACTTTGGCTACAATTTTATGTTTCTTCTATTTATATAAGTATTATGCAAAAATGAGAAAGGAAATTGCGTGGGAATTAAAAAGAAGTCAAAAATACAAAAGAACTAGAATAATAAAAACTATAAAACAAATATTATCAGTTTCTATACCTATGTCAATGAGTGCAATTCTAGCGTCAGTGAATAAAAATATTGATTCATTAACAGTTGTGAGAGGACTAAAAAAATTTTTAACAGAAGAGCAAGCAAAAATTCAATATGGTATTTTAAGTGGAAAAGTAGATACCTTAGTCACTTTGCCAATGTCGCTAAATATGGCGTTTGCAACAGCTTTGGTTCCATCAATTTCATCATCTAAAGCAATAGGAAATATGGAAACAGTTAAAAATAGAATATCATTTTCTTTGTTGGTATCTATTTTAATTGGAATGCCTTGCATGATAGCAATGATTATATTTGCCAAACCAATTTTAGAATTGCTATTTCCGAATGCTACTTCTGGAGCATTTATATATCAAATAAGTTGTTTAAGCATAATATTTATTGTAATAGAACAAATAATTAGTGGAGCTTTGCATGGATTAGGCAAAGTACTTGCACCAGCAATGGCTTTGTCAATAGGAGTTGTAATTAAATTTATATTAAACTTATATCTAATACCAATAGATACAAAAGATTTTTTTCTTGGGGGAACAGCAGGAGCAGCAATTTCAACAGTAATATGCCATATGATTGCAGTAATTATAGAACTTAAAATATTAAATAAAAATATAGACTTAAAGCTAGATAAGAAAAAATTTGTATTTAAACCTATGTTAGCAAGTATAATTATGAGTGTATTTGCATATACTTTTTATTTAGTAATGATAACAAGAATTAATGATAAAATTGTAACGTTATTATCACTATTAATGTGTGCAATAATATATATAGTTGTCCTAGCTATATTAAAAATATTTTCTAAAGAAGAACTTTTTATGATACCATTCGGACAGAAAATATATTATTTTTTGAAAAAGTTGGGGCTGTACGGAAACAGCTTAAATGCCGATTAAATGTATACTTACAAGAGATAAAGAAGAGCAAAGCACTGAAAAATACAACTTTTTTAAATAAAAAAGAAGGATTTTTGAAAAAAATGACGAATAATGATAGTAGTAGGCTATGAACTACAGATTTTAAAATCTTATAGGAGGTAATTTAAAATGAACAAATCAGAATTAATCGCAGCTATGGCAGCAAAAACAGGAGAAACAAAGAAAGACGCAGAAGCAGCACTAAATGCATTCGTTAGCGTTGTAACAGAAGCTTTAGTTAAAGGAGACAAAGTTCAATTAGTTGGATTTGGTTCTTTTGAAGTAAGAAAAAGAGCTGCTAGAAAAGGTAGAAACCCACAAACTAAAGAAGAAATCAAAATACCAGCATCTAAAGCACCTGTATTCAAAGCAGGAAAAGCT
The DNA here is from genome assembly GCA_000435755.1 of Clostridium sp. CAG:508. Taxonomy (GTDB): domain Bacteria; phylum Bacillota; class Clostridia; order TANB77; family CAG-508; genus CAG-273. Next base: position 32,606 of record FR889080.1, on the reverse strand, counting down.
TTAAAAGAATTAGTAAACAAAAAATAATTTGAAATTTATATAAAATATATGAATTCATATCAAAAGATGTAGTAAAAACTACATCTTTTTTTATAAAATTATTCAAAATAAGTTACTATTGTGGTATAATTCAAAAAAACATATAAGGAGGGCATATATGTATAGAAATACTTATGCTGAAATAAATATCGACAATTTGCAGAATAATGTTAAACAAATTATAAAAAAATATCCAGAATATGACTATTATTTTGGAGTAGTTAAGGGAAATGCATATGGACATAGCGATAAAATATGTAAATATCTAGTAGAAAGTGGCATAAATTATTTTGCGATTTCTTCGTTAGAAGAAGCAATTAGCCTACGTAATGGTGGAGTAAAAATTCCAATTTTATGTTTAGAACCAATTGACTTAAAATACATTGAAAAATGTATTGAAAATAATATTACAATAACAGTACATGATTATGAATATTTTAAAGAATTAGAGAAAATTGATATAAAAAGTCCTTTGAAAGTTCATATAAAAATAGATAGTGGACTTTGTAGATTGGGATTGTATGATAAAGACCAAGTAAAAGAAGTGGTAGAAGGATTAATGAAAAAAGAAAATGTTCAAGTGGAAGGAATTTTTACACATTTTGCTACAGATGGAGTTTATGATGTTTCATGGGATAATCAATATAAAAGATTTATAGAATTAACCTCTGAAATTGACTTAACAAAAATTCCAATTATTCATTTAGGAAGAAGTCAAACATTACTAAATCATGAAAAAATTTCTTTTGCAAATGGAATTAGGTTAGGAATTATAATGTATGGATATAATACAAGTCCAAGGCCGTTACCAAACGATTTTATAAATAGATTAAGAAAAATAAAAAGAGAATGGTATAATAAAAAACATCATATTAGTAAAACAACTATAGATAATAAAATAGATGTAAAAACTGCTTTTTCTTTATATAGTGAAGTAATGCAAACAAAAAAAATAAAAAAAGGTAGCTTTGTTGGATATGGTAGAATTTATGAGGCAAATGAAGATATTTATGTATCTATAATACCTATAGGATATGCAGATGGATTTAGTACAAGAAACAAGGGAAGAGAAATAGTTATAAATAATAAAAGATATCCATTAATTGGTGCAATAAATATGGGAATGGTTATTGCTAAAGTGGATGAAACAGTTAAACAAGGAGATAAGGTTACATTAATAGGTGAACAAATACCAATGCTAGAAGCAGCGAGATATATGGGTACTAGCGTATATGAAGGCTCATGTATGATAAATGACTGGGTACCAAGAGTACTTGTAAAAGACGGAAAAATAATAGAAATAGACGAGAAAAAATAGAAAATATAGAACAATTATCTATTGCCTACTTTTTCAAAAAAAGAACCATACAAAACATTGATTTTTCAATACTTGTATGGTTTTTCGTTTCTGGTGCAATTGTCGTAGTAATCTACAACTTTCTCTCAAAGACGATTGATATAAGAATCAATCAATATAATATTTAATTAAAAATTTGTATTATCGATTTCTACTTTTAAAGGTGAATGTTTTTCAATCTCTTCTATAAAATCAATATTTTGATTTAAATTAGTAGAAAAATAAATCATACCATCTTCAAATATCTTATCTTTAGATGGTTGTTTTGCTATACTGCCATCTTTCTTTACAGCATATTGTAATGAATGCCCATTACCACATATTTGAAATCTTTTATTAGATGTATTAGGAAGATATTTAACTTTAGTAATATCACTGTATTTCATTTTTAAATATTCTTGCTTAATATTTCTTTCGCTATAATATTTTCTCTCAATAAATAATAGTAAATAATCATCATAGAATCTCAATTCTGCTGGAGATGGAACATCCTCTTTTTTGCCAGTAAACAAAACTCCTAATGCAATTGCTATTACCAATATTCTTGCTGTCCACGATAACTCTAAAAATAAATTTACATTCCAATCTCGAAATCATCTTTTTTTGCAGTATAAGAATCTATAACTGTTGATGATGTTGTAACTTTTGAAGTATTATATCCTAATTCAGTTGTAATATTAATAAATTGCTCTGTACTTATTGGTTTTTTATTTCCTTTTATGGACATAAAGATTCCTAAAGCAATAAGTATTATTACAATAATAACTATAATGATTAATAATATTTTTAATCCATTTTTCTTTTTTTAGTTTCTCCTTTAAATTTCATTAAATAATATTTTTATAATATTTTTTCTATGCTGGTAGAAAGGCAAGTCCAATAAATGCTAAAATAATAAATAGTAATCCTGTAAATAATAAAACTTTTACTGCTGGACTTTTTACAAATCTCATTACATAGCTTTTATTTGGATTATGTGGGTTATAGAAAACATCTAATTCAGTTCCAACAGGAAAATGTTCTTTTAGTGCATTAGTAGAAATATGTGTATTACTTCTAATTACTAAATTATCATTTTTAACATCATTTTCTACTTCAGATTTCACTTTATTAAAAGATGATGATTTATTTATAATCCAGCCATATTTAAGTCTTTGATTATATTTAACATTGTTAACAATGTATTCTACTATAGGAAAATATACTCCATTATTATTCCATAATGTATATTTTATAACTTTTCCTTTCGTTGTTTGATTACATTGCTTAACCATTTTTTTATCTTTGCTCTTAAATATTAATGATAGAATTAGCAGTATTAAAGCTACAGATATAAATATTGCAAAAAATAATAAATTTATTTTCATTTCTTAAAACTCCTCATTTTTTATATTATTTCAGTATTATTTTTCTTAATTTTTGATAATTCCTTAATAAATAAAACTACACAAACTATATTTAAAACTAAAGCAATAACTAATAGCATTTTATTTACAATAAGATTGCTTAATATATTAAATAATAATGAAAGACATACTAAAACTTGCAAAACTATTGAGATATATGTAAAAACCTTACTTGTTGTGTTTTTCCATTTCTTTTCAGTACCAATTTGTATTAATCTTGCAATACTTTGTGAAACAACTATCATAAACAACAAAAATCCTGGTATTATTAAAGTAAAAATCATAATACTTATAGCCATAGCAAAATCTATTGCAACAGCAGTTCCTCCTGCGAATAATAAATACCAACCAGCACCTGGTGAATCAATACCTTCATTTACTTCATTTATAACTTGTTCAGTTGTTGTAAATGAAGTAAATGAAGAATTATATTTTATTGAACAAAAGCAAAAAAACAAAGTTATAATTGCACATAAAATTGCTATAACCAACAATTTTAAAAGATTCTTTTTCATTGATATTCACATTCATTCTATTTCTCATTTGAATTTTTCTTCAGTATATCATATTGACTTTTTTTATGCAACAAACTTTTTTAGAACTAAATTTTTCAATTATTTTGTAATGACTTTAAGCATCTTGAAATGGCTGTAGTTGACATAAAAAAGAACCATACAAAACATTGATTTTTCAATACTTGTATGGTTTTTCGTTTTTGGTGCAGATGGCCGGAATCGAACCGGCACGAGAGTTAAGTCTCGCAGGATTTTAAGTCCTGTGCGTCTGCCAGTTCCGCCACATCTGCATTTGTTTGAACTGACAATAATAATTTTACTACGAGATGATTACAATTGTCAAGATATATTGCAAAAAAAATTTAAAAATATTAAAAATATTTAGTAGAAGTTGATATTTAGTGATAATAAAATTAAATTTTGAAAAGGTAACATATAAATTCGACAAAATATGTCGAATTTTGGCATACGATTTTTCTTGCTATTTTGAAATAAAGGTATATAATAGAAATTACACCAATGAAAAGGAGGGGAAAAACATTGGGAAGAGACGTGAAAGTATATGGAAATACTGAAATTAAGCACGCAATAGGAGAAATAGGATATAACCCAATTCAGTTAGAATATTACAAAATATATAATAGCGAAAAACAAGATGAAAGAAAACCATATGGAATAGGAGTAATAAAGAGATGTTCTAACGAAACAGAATTAGATGTTGAAAAAAGAGAATTTAATCATATTTTCAGTAAAGAAAATGATGCAGACGATATGCTTGAATTACTACTAAAAAATAAAGTAACACCTACATCACTAAGAGATATCTTAGAAGACTTTGTATTAGTATAATATAAAGGACACTTAAAATATTAGACAAACCTAGTATTTTAAGGTGTCTTTTTCATTTTTTGAACTAAATTGACTTAAAACTAATTTAATGTTAAAATAAAATAGAAAAAAGAGAGGTTAAAATATGGCAGATTACGAAAAATATTATAAAGAAAGTATAGAAGTATTGACAAAGTACATCACAGATACTAGAATTATACCTACAGAAAAAGAATGGAATAAGATTGCTGTAAAGAATAATTATTTGACTGGTCCATCAATTAGTTATGCTTCAGGCATTAAATTTCCAGAATTGTGTAAAAAAATATACAAAGAAACAAAACAAAAAAAGGAGAAATAAAAGTATGAATATTTGGCATGACATTAATAAAGAAAGAATAAAAAAAGATGATTTTATATCAGTTATTGAAATTAGTAAAAACGGCAGAAATAAATATGAATTAGATAAAGAAACGGGAAGGCTTAGATTAGACAGAGTATTATATACATCAACACACTATCCTGCAAATTATGGATTTATTCCAAGAACATATGCTGAGGACCATGATCCATTAGATGTATTAGTTCTATGTCAGGAAGAGATTGTACCATTAACATTAGTAGAATGTTATCCTGTTGGAGTATTGATAATGACAGATAATAATGAACAAGACGAAAAAATTATTGCAATATGTAAGCAAGATCCATTTTTAAATTGCTATCAAGACATTTCAGAGTTACCAGCACAAAAGTCATTAGAAATAAAACACTTTTTTGAAGTGTATAAACAATTAGAAGGAAAACAAACAGCAGTAGATAAAATATTAGGAAGAAAAGAAGCAGAAGAAATAATTCAAAAATGTATGGATAATTATGATAAAAAATTTAGTAAATAGAGGAAGAAAAAATGCTTGAAAAAATAATTTTTAATGTATTGGCATTTGCACTTTTTACGATTACTGTACTAAAATTAATTAAAAAAAATGACACAAGTTATATATATGTACTTGCTTTAGAGTTTATTGGTATTGTTATAAGTTTTATTGGACTGATATTTTCTATTAAGTTAAACTGGTTTTTAAAAACAATTACCTATTTTTTTTCGGTAATTATACCAGCTATAATATTATGGATGGAAAAAGTAAAAAAAGCAGATTTTCCAGAATTATTTAATGTAACAATTGCTAAAATTCTAGATAGATTTGGAAAACATGAACAAGCCAAAACAATGATATTAACTTTTTTGAATAAAAATCCAAACAGTTATATTACAAATAAATTGTTGGCGGAATTTTATGAGAAAGAAGAAAATTATGAAGCAGCTGTTAGCGCGTACATGAGAGTTACAGATTTAAGAAGAAATGACTTTACCTCTACTTATAAATTATGTGAGGTTTTAAATAAAAACAAGCAAAATGAAGAAGCTATAAGTATACTTGAGGATATTCTAAAGCAAAAGCCAGAATATGAAAAAGCTAGTAATTTGCTTGGAGAGGTATTTATAGAAGAAGAAAGGTATAAGGATGCTATATCAGTATATATGACAGCACTTAGATACCATCCAGCAAGTTATGATTTGTATTATAGCCTAGGAATGGCATATACTATGATAAATGACTTTCAAAGAGCAAAAGATTTTTATGAAAAAGCAGCAGAGATAAATAGCTTGGCTTATAATGCTAAATTAAATTTAGGACAAATTGCATTGATTTATGGTGATTTAGATGAAGCAGAAAATTATTTTATGCAATCAAGCAAACAAGAGGATTTAGAAGCGGGTTCATATTATTATCTTTCGCAAATTGCCTTACTAAAAGGAGATGAAGAAAAAGCTAAAAACTATATGAATGTCGCAGTACAGTTGGACCCAAAAGTATATAAACAAGCTCAAAGGGACCCAGTGTTTACACCTATAAAAGAAGAGATAAACCCACCAGAAGAAAAAGAACAAGAAACAAAACCAAGTCACTTAACAAATGAGGAAAAGAAAGTAAATAGGCATTTAATGAAAACGTGTATATTGGTGAAAAACTTAAGCAAAGAAGATATACAAATTATGAAAAATAATAAACAAAACCAAATTGATAAAGAAGAAAAACAAAAAGAATAATGACAGAAAAAAATAATATAATAATACTAAGGAGAATGAAGTAATGGAAATATATCAATCAGTAATTTTAGGAATGGTTCAAGGATTGACAGAACTTTTGCCAATATCAAGTTCTGCACATTTGAATATTATTCCATGGATGTTTGGGTGGATTAATAATCCTGGTTTCACAGAAGCATTTGAAGGTTTCGATGTTGCACTTCACTTTGGAACTTTATTAGCTATAGCAATTTATTTTTTCAAAGATTGGCTTAATTTAATAAAGGGTGGTTTTGATCAAGTTGTTAAAAAGAAAAAAACTGTAGAAGGCAGAATGTTTTGGTACATAGTTCTAGCAACTATACCAGGAGGAATAATTGGATTTATTTTAGACAAATTTTTGGAAGATACCTTAACAAAACCAATTATAATTGCAATAGCACTTATTGTAATGGGAATAGTATTATATTTTGTGGATAAAAAATCAAAATCAACAACAAAATATGAAGACATGACACTAAGACAAACATTTTTAATTGGTTTATCACAAGCTTTAGCTTTTATACCAGGAGTTTCGCGTTCTGGAGTAACAATGACAACTGCAAGAGCAATGGGAGTAACAAGAGAATCTGCAGCAAAATATTCTTTTATGTTGTCAGCACCAATTGTTCTAGCTGCAACAGTATTTAAATTAAAAGAATTTGTATTTAGTATACCTTTTTTTATAGGAATTATTACAAGCTTTATAGTGGGATTTCTTGTTATAAAATTTTTATTAGATTATTTAAAAAAAGGAAGTTTCAAAATTTTTGCAATTTACCGTATTATATTTGGAATAATAATAATTACGCTTCTAATAATAAGAGGATAAATAGAACCAATAAAGCTAAAAAACGTTTCAAAAAAGAAACGTTTTTTATTATATAAAAACACAATATTACAAAAATATTACAAAAATATTACAGTTGTATTAAATATAAAAAAATAATATTGACTTTTCTATAAAAACATATAAAATAATAATATGAATGGTAAAAAATTGTCAAATTAAAAAGAATTACAAGTATTTTTTATTTTGATTTGCAAAATATAATAATGAAAAAATTATTTTTAACGAAGGAGAAGACAATGACTAGTTGCTTAGGAATTTATATAGAACCTAACTTTATAAAATACGCCAAAATTTCAAAAGACCATGACATTTTAAGAGTTGAATCCTTTGGAATAAAATTTTACGATAAATTAGGAGATGCTATAGATCAAGTAATAAGCGACACATATAGTTTTAAAACACAAATAAGCATCAATCTGTCAGAAGAAAGCTATCAATATTTTTATATGTTTACACTATTAAATAAAGTTGACATGAAGAAAGCTATTCAAACAGAATTTGAATCTTTTTGCACAGATAAAGGAATAAATAAAAATGGTGTTGAAGCAAGATACGCATTAGTAAACAGTTTAGATGATAAAGAAAAAATTAAGGTAATTCATGTATCAGCAAACAAATCATCAATTCTTGAACAAGAGCAACCATTTCTTAATTATAAACTTTCGACTATAGCTCCAGTATCAATTAGTATATCTAATATTGCAAATTTAAAATCAAAAGAAAATGCACTTATTATTAATATGGAAAATGAAACAACAATTACAACAGTAATTGATCAAAGAATTTATCAAGTAGAAAAAATACAAAATGGTGCATCAGAGGTTTTAGAGGGAATTAGAATAAAAGAAAATTCATACTCAAAGGCATATGAAATTTGTAAAAATAGCACTATATATACTATGGAAGGACAAGAACTTAAAGAAGATAAAAACGAATATTTAGATGATATAATGCCTACTTTATATACTATTGCTAGTAAAGTAAAAGAAATAATAGAAAATGATACAATAAAAATAGACAGGGTATATTTGACAGGAACCTTGTCGGTAGTTAATAATATTGACCTATACTTTCAAGAAGTATTACAAAATGAAAAAGTTGAGATATTAAAACCATTCTTTATTAAAGATACAGTAAAAATCAATATAAAAGATTATATTGAAGTTAACTCTGCAATATCATTAGCTTTACAAGGCTTAGAATATGGCTTGAAAGATATGAATTTTAAAAAACATACATTTAAAGACAATATAGATGATATATTTGCAAAGCTTAATATAAGTAGAGAAGACAAAACAGATAAAAAACAAAATAAAGTATTATCTAACATATTTAGCACAAATTTTAGAGGCAAATTAAGTTCATCTGAAAGATGGATGCTTAGAGTGCTAGGTGGAGCTTTAATATTAACTGTTATGTATTCAGGATTTTCAATATTTTTGAATAAAGAAATTGATAAGAAAAATCTAGAAGTAGCAGAAGTAAAACAAGACACAGCTTATAAAATAACAAAAGTAGAAAAAGATATAAAAGATGTACAAAGTAAAACAAGTGAGTATCAACGCTTGGCAGAAAATCTAAGAAATATTAGCAATCAAGTGTCAGAAGATAATAAAAATAGAAATAATATACCAAACTTACTTAGCCAAATAATGCATTCTATACCACAAGGTGTACAAATTACATCTATTGAGAATCCGAGCGCAAAACATATTATAATACAAGCACAATCACAAAAATATGAGCAATTAGGATATTTTAAAGCTATCTTAAAAACTCAAGGAATATTATCACCAAGTACTGTAGTATCTTCAGATGGAGAAAGAAGTGGCGAAGTAGTTAAAGTTAGGATAGAAGGAGATTTGCCATGAGAAAAATTCTAATAGGTATTTTAACAATATTGTTAATTGTCATGGCAGTTTTAGTAATTACTAAAGGTTTAACAATTGGCAATTTTAAAATTTTAAGTGTAAAACAAATCATTGAAGGCAATGACAAATTAACAGCAGAAATTTCAGAAACAGAAAAATTAATCAGAAGCAATTATCCAACTGAATTGGAAACTTTAGATAGTACTGTTTCTAGTTTGTTAGCAGCCAAAGAGGAATATCAAGACTTAGCAGATGTAAGTACAAAGTCAGAAATAAATAAGGCTACTACAGTAGAAACTTACACAGTAGAATTTTTATGGACTAGATTAGGAAGACATGCAACAGCAGAAGGCGTATACTTAAGTTATACACCTACAAATAATAGTATTAAGTTTACTGTTTCAGGAGATTATATTCCAATTTTAAGTTTTGTTTCAGCTATTGAAAATGATAGTAAACTAGGATTTAGAATCGAAAACTTCAAACTAATACCAGGTGGAAACAACTTGCAAGCTACGTTTGAAACAAGAAACATTAATATAAAAACAGAAGGCGTAAATACTGCAGTTCAAAGTACTATAATAACAGAAAGTGCACCAACAAATACGCCAGACACAAATACACAAAATACAAATTCAACAACTGAGACAACACAACCATAAGACTAGACAAAGGAGATAAGAATGTTAAAATCAGTTTTTAAAGAAATTTTTATAATGCTATTGCTATGTGTGGCTATTGTATTAATTTTAGGAGTTATGTTTTATAACTATATTCCTACAAATAAAACCATACCTAATAAATTGGCAGAATATAGCACTCCAGAAAATGTAAGAACCGAAATAGATCAAAAAACTTCTGAAGAAGAAAAACAAGAAATTTCATATGAAATTGACGGTTCGGACTTAAAATTATATAGACAAACTAATTCATATACTACAGGTAAGGCAAACCCTTTTGCGGCAAGTAATACTGTAGAAAATGAAGAAAATACAAGCAACAATGAAGTTATTGACACAAATACAAATGTAGACCCAAAATCAACAGGAACTTTCTACAATGATACGGGTACAAAATAATTATAGGTTATATTTATTTAAATAAATATATACAAAAAATCTAAAGAGAAAGGAGTAATATACAATGAGAAACGAAAGAGGTATTACATTAGTTGCTTTAGTTGTTACAATAGTTGTATTATTAATTTTAGCAGGGGTAACAATTACTTATGCTTTATCAAATAATGGAATATTTACAAAAGCTCAAGAAGCAGGAATGGTATCTGAGCAAGCAACTATTAGAGACGCTGTTAGCAGTGCACAAGCAGAATGCATGATGGAATATTATGATGCAAGCAAAACAACTAAAACAGAAGCTAAAGATTTGATTTCAAAATATGTACCATCAGGATGGTCAGTAACAGCTACAACAGCACCAACAATTACTGGTGGAGTTATAGCAGGAACAGTAACAGTTGCAACAAGTAGTTATACACACACTGTTACAATTGCAAATGGTGTAGTTACTGAAATTACAGCTGTAAAAAAATAATTTGATAGAAAAATCAATTATGATTAGGGCATATGCATAAAGTATATGCCTTGATTTATATAAAAACACTTTAAAGTTAACGGAGAAAATATGAATATAATATTATACATTTTAATATTTTGCATAGGAGCTTTATTTGGAAGCTTTTTTACATTAGCAGTTTATCGTATACCACTTGGAAAAGATATAACTCATGAGAGATCTTTTTGTCCAAACTGCAATCATAGACTAGAATTTTTAGATTTAATTCCTATATTAAGTTATTTATTTTTAGGAGGGAAATGTAGATATTGTAAACAAAAAATACGTCCAAGATATTTCTTACTAGAAATAATGTCTGGAGTAGTTTTTGTTTTATTTGCTTTATCTTTAAATTTAGATATATTACATACAGATATGAATACATGGATTTACTTTATATTTGGTATATTATACCTTGCAAGCTTATTTATTATTGCTGGTATTGATAAAGATAGAACTTATATTCAAAAATCTGTACTTTTATTTGGATTTATTATACAAACTATATATATAATTTATCTATATATAGTAGAAAATAATTTTAATATATATAGATATGTTATATATTTGAGCATTATATGTATACTAATGTTAATTGATATATTTATTTTAAGAAAAAAAGCAAAAAACAGCTACGTTATAGAGAACTTATTACTTTGTGTGTTAATGTTAGGTTATACATATGAAACAATTACAATATTGACTATTATTTTCACATTACTTTGTATTGCATTTCAAACTTTACTGGCTAAATTGAGCAAAAAGAAGAATGTAAGAAAGAATGAAAATATAACTCAAATACCTATAGGATTTTATTTGTGTCTGACTAATATTGTATGCTTAATAGTAACTAATTTTTTTATTTTATAATTTAGAGGGAAGTATGGAAAAACAACGATTTTTAAAGTTAAAATCTAATAATGGTTTTACAATGCAAGATTTAATAATTGCAATAGCAATTTTTACATTATTTGCTGGAATAATAGGAACTGCAATTGTAGCAACATTCAGAGTTCAATCTGATAGTCAAGTTGATGAGGTAGGAACTTTATATGCTATTCAAATAGCAGAATATATAGACAAAATTAGCTTTGACGATGTAGAGAGTGGAATGGGTGATTCATTAGCTAGCATGTTTAATGTACCAGCCAATTTCACTGTTACAATAGATGTTTCAGACTATAAACCGGATGGAGAAACTCTATCTTGTGTAAAAGAAGTTGATATAAATTTAGCATATAATTTTGCAAATGATTCAAGAAATATACGTATTCAAAGACTAAAAATAAAAGAATTATAAGGAGATTGATTGATTATGAGGTCAGAAAAAGGCGTTACCTTAACGGCACTGGTCATATATATTGCTGTAGCCACAGTGGTAATAAGTACTATGGGACTTTTGAGTTCATATTTTTATACTAATATGAAATTGATAAAAACTGATAGTAATTATGTAGTTGAATATAACAAATTTAATATGTTTTTTGTTCAAGATGTGAAAAGCAACACAACAGCAGATGTTACAACGAATAGCATAATATTTGAAGATGGAACTAAATATAAATATGAAAACGGAAGTATATATCGTAATGACAAAGAAATTGCAACTAATATTAAAAGTGCTGTGTTCTCACAAGAAACTTATCAAGTTGACTGGACAACTAAAAATATAATAACAGTTAATTTAGATGTTGGCGAAGATGAGAAGTCATATGTAAAACAAATTGAGTATGTTTTAAGATACTGGTAAATTATTGTAAATTAAAAAAATTATATTTATTTATCGAATTTTATAGTATAATAAATATAGACTAAGGAAAAAGAGAAAGGAGAACTACAAATGGAAAAAAGACAACCAATAGGAATTGAATTAGTAAAAAAAGGTGTTGTAAGAGAAGCAGACATAGAAAAAGCTTTAGACTATCAAAAAACACATCCAAACAAAAAAATTGGTGATATATTGGATATATTAAAGCTATGTGATTCTGATATTTTAATCAACGCTATGGGAGAAATTTTAGATGAAAAAGCAATATATTTACAAGAAAAAGATGTTAGGATAGATGCTTTGGAATACATATCACTAGATATAATGAAACAAAATAAAGCTATTCCATTTGAAATTGCTTCTGGTAAAATAAAAGTATGTTTTGCAGATACTTCTAATAAAAAATCTATAGAGGTTATTAGGCTTTTATTATTAAATAAAGGACTAGTAATGGAAAAATATATAACTTTTGAAACAAATATTGAAAAAATAATCGAGTCTTTAGAAGGAGGGGTATCTGACAATATTAATACAAATGCAGACATCTCAGGTTTGGTTGATAGTATTATAAAAACAGCTATGGAAAAAAGAGCGAGTGATATACATATTGAACCACTTGAAAATCTATTAAGAGTTAGGTATAGAATAGATGGACAACTTGTTACAGCTGTTGAGATTGAAAAAGAAAAACAAACCCAAATAATAGGTAGATTAAAGGCAATTTCTAACATGCATCAAGAAAAACAAGAATCACAAGATGGTAGAATACTTGCTTATCCTGATTATAATATTCGTGTTTCTTCACAAAAAAATGTATATGGAGAGAAATTCGTATTAAGATTATTAAAGAAAAATGGAAATATTCGTCAAATATTTGAATTAGGATTTCCAAATGATGAACAACTAGTTAGAAAGTGTTTCAATAAAAAGAACTGTATTACAATAGTAGCAGCACCAACTGGTGAAGGTAAAACTACTACATTATATAGTATAATTGATTATCTAAATAGACCACAAATAAACATTACTACAATTGAAGACCCTGTTGAAATAAGAATTGATGGATTAAATCAAATAGAAATGGATTCTAAAACTACTTTTTCAGATTCATTGAGAACAGTATTAAGACAAGATCCAGATATTATCCTAGTAGGAGAAATTCGTGATAGGGAAACAGCCGAAATTGCAATGCAAGCTGGACAAACAGGACACTATGTACTATCAACAATACATACAATTGACAGTATAGAGGTTATTACCAGACTTAGAAAAATGGGTATGTCAAACTATGATATTGCAAGTATTTTAGCAACTTCTGTTTCACAAAGATTAGTAAGAAAAGTTTGCCCTCATTGTGCTAAAAAAAGAGATTTTACAGAGCAAGAGAAAGAAATTATAAATAAAATAGGGGAAAAATACAACGTAAATTTTGACTTTACAAATAAAAAGACGTATGAAATTGTAGGATGTAAAAAATGTAACCAAAGTGGATATCTTGATAGAATAGGAATATTTGAAGTATTAACTATAGATGATGAAATTAAAGAATTGATTTCACGTGATGCTTCTAGTATGGAAATTAGAAAAAAAGCTTTGGAGTCAGGTTACAAACCACTTTTAATAGACGGACTTAAAAAAGTTGTAGACGGAATGACAACATTAGATGAAATAAATAATAAGCTTATAATTTATTAAGTAACTTAGGAGGAAATCATGGTTGATATAGATAAGATTTTAAGAATAGCAATAGAGAAAGATGCTTCAGATATACACTTAATTGGGGGAATAAAACCTTGTTTAAGAGTGAGAAGAGATTTGATAGATATAGATGGCTTTGATGCATTAACAGAAGAAGATATGTTTGAAATATATGATTACTTTGTAAGAGGAAACATAGAAAAAGATGAAGTATTCAAAGAAGAAAAGAAACTAGATTCTTCTTATGAATTTGAAGGAACTAGAATAAGGGTAAATATTTCTGTATCAGATGATTTACCAGTAGTAGTATTGAGATTAATAAAAAGTAAACTACCAAAATATGAGGAATTGGGAGTGCCAGATATAGTTAGAAGAATGATGAGTCAACCACAAGGACTAATATTAGTAACAGGAAAGACAAACTCTGGTAAAACTACAACTTTGAATGCGTTAATAAATGAAGTAAATGAAAATGAAAATAAAAAAATATTATCACTTGAAAGCCCAGTTGAGTATAAGCACAAATGTAAAAAATCTATAATTGTACAAAAAGAAGTAGGAATAGGAAGAGATTGTCCAGACTATAGCTCAGGTGTAAAAAACTGCTTAAGAGAAGATTGTGACATTCTAATAATCGGTGAGATTCGTGATAGAGAAACCATGGATGCAGCTATTGAAACAGCAGAGGCAGGACATTTAGTAATAGGAACATTACATACAAAGTCTTGTGCAGAAACTATAGACAGAATGATAAACTTTTATGATATTAGAGATCAACAAACTATAAAATACTTAATAGCATCATTATTAAAATTGGTTGTTTCACAAAGACTATTAAAAGGAAGAGATGACTCACTTGTGTTGGTTCCAGAAGTAATGGTAGTAGATAATACAATTGCTGGTGTAATAAGAAAAGAAAAACTTGGAGTTTCAGAGATAGAAGATGCTATTCAAAGTGGATCAGATAAAGGAAGTATAGGATTAATAAATTCACTTGCTCAATTGTTTGTTGATGATAGAATTTCATTAGATCAAGCAAAAGCTCAAATTGAAGAGAAGAATATTGAAATTTTAAATAGAACAATTATGCAATTAAAAATAAAAAAGGAAAATGAAAATAAAAGACTTAATATGGAAAGCTAGGAAAAGGAGGTAAACTCATGCCTGAATATATATATAGAGCTGTAACTAGAAGAGGGCAAATTGTACGAAATAAGGTTGAAGAATCTAGTAAAAATACTCTAGTAAAAAAATTAAAATCAAATGATTTGATGCCTATAGAAGTTATACAAGTTAGCTATAGAAGTAAGAAAAGCAAAGTTCCAAAAAAGAACATTATTGATATTGATGGTATAATGAAAACTGCTAATTCGGCAAGCGTACTTCAAGGTAGAGAAGATTATAGACCAAGTGCTAGGGAGAAAATAAACTTAATCCTAGCTGCTGGACAGAAAATAACTATAAAAGATGTTATTATATTTACACAGAATTTTTACTTATTAAAAAAGGCAGACTTCAATAATATTCATGCTCTAAGCACTATAATAAATAGTACAGAAAACTTATCTTTTAAAGGAGTATTAGAGGATATATTAGCAGGTGTAGAAGGCGGAGAATATATGTATACAACAATGGAATACTATTCTAATATTTTTCCATATGTATATATTAACATGATAAAAGTAGGAGAACTTTCTGGTTCGCTTACAAATTCTCTACAACAAGCAGTTGAATACTTGGAAGATACAACTACGAGAAGCAAAAGAATAAAGAAAATATTAATACCTAATTTACTACAATTTATAGGTATATTTCTATTATTAATTGGTGGAACAATATTTATATTACCGGAAATCCAGAAAGTATTTGCATCAATAGGTCAGGGAACTACACTGCCTGGTCCAACTTTATGGTTTATGAATCTGGTTGATAACTTTGGAAAAATTTGGTATATTCCTGTCGCAATTATAGGAGTTATTCTATTATTAATTATGGGATATATAAATACGCCAAAGGGAAAATACAACTGGCACTATTTTAAATATAAAGCTCCAGTATTTGGTAGATTAGTATTTGGAATCGATTTTTCAAGACTTATGAGAGCGATGCTATTGAATTTAAGAAATGGAATGAGAATTCAAGAGGCACTAGAAGTTAGTAAATCAGTTATAAAAAACTACGTTTTACTTTCAATAGTAGAAACTTCTATAAATAATATATTAATAGGAGCTTCATGGATTGAGCCATTTGAAAAATCAGGTTTATGCTCAGCTATGGAAGTAGAAATGTTAAAAATAGGTATGCAAACTGACCTTCCAGATATGATGGAAAAATTATTAGATTATATGGATGTGGATATTCAAAATAGCCTAAGTAAAATCATGAAAGTATTACCAGAGATTTCGTACTTATTTGTTGGTACATTAATAATATTCCTTGTTGTGGTCCTTCTTGTACCATGTATCAACTTATATATGGGTGGATTCATGTTAGATGGTCTAGATATATAGTAAAATATAAAAAGCTCTGTTATAAACGGAGCTTTTTAGCATTGTAAAGGAGAATAAAATGAAAATTGGAATTGATATGGGTGGCAGTCATGTTGCTATAGGAATAGTAAATGAAAACGGGAAAATTATAGAAAAATTTGAAAAAGATATAAAAACTGTAGGAGATCAAGCTAAAGCAGAAATATCTACATACATTATAGAAATTATATCAAAAATTAAAGAGAACCATAACATAGAAAAAATTGGAATAGGATCACCAGGAACGCCAAGAGATGGTGTATTAACAAATCTTATAAATCTAAAGATAAAAGAATTTGATATTTCATCTATTTTGATGGAACATTTTGATATACCTGTACTGTTAAAGAATGATGCTAAATGTGCGGGACTAGCTGAAAAAACGTATGGAGCATTAAAAGAATATCAAGATGCAGTATTTTTATGTTTAGGAACTGGTATTGGAGCAAGTGTATTTATGAATGGTAAGGAATTAAAACCAATACAAAATCCAGGAATGGAAATAGGACATATGGTAATTGATAAAAATGGGATTAAATGTAATTGTGGAAAAACTGGATGTTTCGAAACACTTTGTTCTGTTAAAAGATTAAAAGATAAATTAATAGATGAAATGAATTTGTCAAAAGAAGTTTCTTCAAAAGACTTATTAGAAATTTTGAAATGGAGAGCTAAAGAAGAAAATATTAAAAAGATATTAGAGGAATATATTGACAACCTAAATATTGGCTTATCAAATATTATAGACATATTTGCACCACAAGCAATATGTTTAGGTGGAGGTTTTGTATATTTTGAAGAAATATTATACAAACCATTTTTAGAAAAATACTATAATGGAAGAAAATCTTTTTATAAAGATAGAATTCCAGATATAGAATTAACACTTCTTGGCAATGATGCAGGCATCATTGGAGCAACTATTTGACAAAAGTGAGAAAAAATAGTATAATAATTAACAGTTGTTACCAATATGGTAAAGAAGAGATTTATATTGTTTATTATAAGAGCGGATTTAAAATTAAAAATAGAAACTTAAAAAATATATTTTAGGGCGGAAAAGGAAATATATTTAAAAGTTTTGGATAAAATATCTGTGCAAAAGCTACAGATATATTATTGTTGATGTAATAAATAAAATAATGAGAAAAACAACAATTTAAAAAAGAAGGAGAGAAATTTTTAATGACAAATGAATTAAAACAAAAGGATACTAGACAAAAAGAGAGTACTGAGAGAAGAGAGAAAAAAGGATACTCAGTTAGAAAAAACAACAGAGTTAATCAAAACAAAAAAGAAATAGAAGGAGAAAAAAAGGCCACAGTAGAAAAGAAAAGACCTACTACAAAAAGAAATACAAATACTAGAACAAGAAATAATAGGTCAACTAACAAAGAAATTATGCAATTTAATTTCAAAAAACCTAATTTAAAAATTATTCCATTAGGTGGATTACAAGAAATAGGAAAAAATATTACAGTTTTTGAATATGAAGACGAGATAATATTAGTAGACTGTGGATTAGAGTTTCCAGGAAATGATATGCTAGGTGTAGACTTAGTAATACCTGATATAACATATTTATTAAAAAATCAAGAAAAAGTAAAAGGGTTAGTTATAACACACGGACATGAGGATCATATTGGAGCAATTCCATATATATTAAAACAAATTAACATTCCAATATATGCTACTAGATTAACAGTATCATTAATCAAAAATAAATTAGAGGAACATAACTTAGTAAATACTACAAAATTAAACATTGTAGAACAAGGTCAAACAGTTAAATTTAAAAATATGCAAGTGGAATTTATTAGCAGTAACCATAGTATTCCAGATGCCGTAATGCTTGCAATTAAAACACCAGTGGGAACAATACTTCACACAGGTGACTTTAAAATAGATTATACACCAATAGATGATAAAGTAATTGACTTAAACAGAATTGCAGAATTAGGTAATGAAGGAATTTTAGCATTACTTTCAGATAGTACAAACAGTGAAAGAAAAGGATTTACAATGTCTGAAAGCTCTGTTGGAGAAGTATTTGATAAACTATTCTTAAATAATTCAAAAAGAATAGTTGTTGCAACATTTGCATCAAATGTACACCGTGTACAACAAATAGTAAATTCTTCAATTAAATATGGAAGAAAAATTGCTGTATGTGGTAGAAGCATGATGAATATGATAGAAGCAGCAATGGAGCTTGGTTATATACAAGATGCCGAGAATGTATTTATTGATATTGATAATATCAAAAACTATAGAGATGATCAATTAGTTATTATAACTACAGGAAGCCAAGGAGAAGCAATGTCTGCATTAACTAGAATGGCAAATGGAGACCATAAAAAAGTTACTATAACTCCAAATGATATGGTAATAATATCAGCTACTCCAATTCCGGGAAATGAAAAATACGTATCAAAAGTAATAGATGACCTTATGAAAATAGGAGCAGAGGTTATATATAGCTCATTAGAAGATGTGCACGTATCAGGTCACGCATGTCAAGAAGAACAAAAATTGATAATCACTTTAGCAAAACCAAAATTCTTTATACCAGTACATGGTGAATATAGACAACTTAGAGCACATTCAGAAACAGCTAAAAAACTAGGAATAGAAGCTAAAAATATATTTATGATGACAAATGGTAGAATATTAGAACTAAATGAAAATGAAGCAACACTTACTACTTCAGTACCAAATGGAAAAGTTTTAGTAGATGGACTAGGCGTTGGAGACGTTGGAAATATAGTACTTCGTGACAGACAACACTTATCACAAGATGGATTAATAGTTATAGTTGTTGCAATGGATTCAGATACAGGAGAAATAGTATCAGAACCAGATGTAGTATCAAGAGGTTTCGTATATGTTAGAGAATCAGAAAATTTAATGGAAGACATTAAAAGAGTAATTTATGAAGAAGTAAAAAAATGTGAAGAAGGTCACATTACAGACTGGTCAACAATAAAATCAAACCTAAAAGATACTCTAAGAGACTATATATTTGAAAAAACAAAAAGAAATCCTATGATTTTACCAATTATTACCGAAGTTTAATTATTTCAAAATTAAACATTTAGAATTAAATTATTTTGAAAAGGGGAAGAGAAAAATGGATTATAAGGATTTAGCAAATTTAATATTTCCAAATGCAAAGCCAATTTCATATTATGAGGAAAAATATCCAGAAAGAAACTTACCAGAAGGAGCAATGGTAGTGCGTTTTGCACCAAGCCCAACAGGGTATGTTCATATTGGTGGGTTATATCAAAGCATTATATGTACAACACTTGCAAAACAAACTAAAGGTGTTAGTATATTAAGGATAGAAGATACAGACCAAAAAAGGTTAATTGAAAATGGTGTAGTACAAATAGTAGAAGCAGTTAAAGATTTTGGAATTGTATTTGACGAAGGTATGATAAATGAAACTGAAGAAAAAGGTAATTATGGACCATATAAACAAAGTGCCAGAAAGGACATATATCAGGCTTTTGCTAAATATTTAATAGAACAAGGTAGAGCATACCCATGTTTTGCAACTCCAGAAGAACTTGATGAAATGCGTAAAAAACAAGAAGCAGCTAAAATTAGACCTGGTTATTATGGAGTATGGGCAACATACCGTAATTTATCAGTAGAAGAAGCGGCAAAAAAAATAAAAGCTGGTGAACCATATATAGTTAGATTTAAATCTATGGGAAATGAAGAAAGAAAAATTAGACATCATGATGTAATAAAAGGAAATGTTGAATTTCCTGAAAATGATCAAGATATAGTTATTATAAAAGCAGATGGTTTACCAACATACCATTTTGCACACGCTGTTGATGACCACTTAATGAGAGTTACACATGTAATTCGTGCTGACGAATGGTTATCCTCAGTACCACTTCATTTAGAGTTATTTAAAGCCTTAGGATTTGCAGTACCTAAATATGCACATACATCAGCAATATTAAAAGATGATGAAGGCAAAAAACGTAAAATTAGTAAACGTAAAGACCCAGAAGCAGCAGTTAGTTATTATCATGAAGAAGGAATACCAGCAGAAGCTGTATATCAATATTTATTAAATATAGCAAATTCAAACTTTGAAACATGGAAAAGATCAAATCCAGATAAAGATATATCAGAATTTGAATTTGAACTTAACAAAATGAGTGTAAGTGGAGCAATTTTTGATATGATAAAATTATTAGACATATCAAAAAATGTTATATCTACATATTCTAAAGAAAGAGTATATGAAGATTCTTTAAACTGGGCAAAACGTTATGACAAAGAACTTGAAGAAATGTTACAAGATAAAGAATATGCTTTAAAAGTATTTGGAATTGAAAGAGGAACAGCTAAACCTAGAAAAGATATATCTAAATGGGCAGAAATAAAAAATGCAATTTACTATATGTATGATGAAAAATTCTTTAGTTTAGACAATAACTTTGAATATGCTAAAATAAATGATAAAGAAGAAATTAAAAAAATATTATCATTATACCTAGAAAAATATTTTAATATAAATGATGATAAACAAACATGGTTTGATAAAATAAAAGATTTATCAGAAGAATTAGGATATGCTAGAGAAGTAAAAATGTTCAAACAAGAACCTGAAAAATGGAAAGCACATGTTGGCGATGTTAGTACAGTATTAAGGGTTTCGTTAACAGGAAGACAACAAACGCCAGACTTATATGAAATTATGCAAGTATTAGGAAAAGAAAGCGTAGAAAAAAGATTTAAAAATATAATTGAAAAATAAAAAAAGGAGTGAGTTCCTATGGAATATAATGTAGGCGATATTGTTAGAACAAAAAAACAACATCCTTGTGGAAGTAAACTATGGGAATTGACTAGAGTTGGTGTTGATTTTAAAATGAAGTGTTTAGGATGTGGACATGTAGTTGTTTTAGAACGTCCTAAAGCATTGAAAGCAATAACTAAAAAAGAAAGATAACAAACAAAGAGGATGGTTTATTAAAACCACCCTCTTTATTAAAAGATTATCCAACCTGGAAACGACATACATGAGGAAGCGAACCTTCCTGCGACATCAAAAATTCTTTGATTTTATGGTCACGAGCACTGTCCCTAGTACTCATAAAAAACACGGTATTGCCCTTTACGTGATTAAAATCGTGAGCATTTGCACGAACTCCTTGATAGAAGTTCGACTTCGTTTCGAGAAGCGCAGCTTTTGCATGCTCTTCTGTCATAAAACTTACAATAATAAATCTCCGCAATTTACCCATAGTCGAAATCCTCCAATAAAAAATTTGCTCTTACTAAGAGCGTGAACTTATTATAATACTTTAGGAGTAAATAGTCAATGAAAATCGACAAAATATGTCATATCTTGTCGATTTTTTAACTATATATATTTTTCTATTTCTTCCCAAACTCTGTCTGTATATATTTTTCTCTCACTAGAACATGGAAAAAATGCAATATCTTTTAATGGATTTAAAATATTTTGCAAATTAGTTACTGCATTATCTACCTTTGTAACAGCTATTTTATCTGCTTTATTTGCGATTACAATACAAGGTAAATTAGTTTTAAAAATGTAATCATACATAAGTTTATCATTAGCAGTAGGGTCATGCCTAATATCTATTAAAAATATTATTAAAGAAATATTTTTACTTTTTTGTAAGTATTCTTCAATAAAAGTTCCAACTTTCGCTTGTTCTTGCTTAGACATTTTACTAAAACCATAACCAGGCAAGTCAACTAAGTAAAACTTTTCATCCATATTATAAAAATTTATTTGTCTTGTTTTACCAGGCTCACTGCTGGTTCTAGCTAATTTTTTTCGATTAACTAATGTATTTATAAAACTAGACTTTCCAACATTAGACTTTCCAACCAATACAACTTGAGGTAATCCATCATCAGGATATTGCTTAGGACTAACTGCAGAAATTCTAAATTCTGGATTTTTAATGAACATTTTTAACCTCCAAAACCTTAGTTCCACCCATATATGGCCATAAAACTTCAGGAATTTTAACACTTCCATCTTCTTGATAATTATTTTCAAGTAAAGCAATTAACATACGAGGTGGGGCAACAACTGTATTGTTCAAAGTATGAGCAAAATAATTTTGTTTTTCTCCCTTAATTCTAATACCTAAACGTCTAGCTTGAGCATCAGTTAAGTTAGAACAGCTACCAACTTCAAAGTATTTTTGTTGTCTAGGGCTCCAAGCTTCAACATCACAGCTTTTAGCTTTTAAGTCAGCTAAATCACCACTGCAACATTCAAGAGTACGAACTGGAATATCCATGTTTCTAAACAACTCAACTGTGTATGACCATAATTTATCATACCAATTCCAACTATCTTCAGGTTCACAAACAACAATCATTTCTTGCTTTTCAAATTGATGAATACGGTAAACGCCACGTTCTTCAATACCATGAGCACCTTTTTCTTTTCTAAAACAAGGAGAATATGAAGTCATTGTATAAGGAACTTTATCCTTTTGAAGAATTTGGTCTTTAAATTTACCAATCATAGAATGTTCACTTGTACCAATTAAATATAAATCTTCTCCTTCTATTTTATACATCATTGCGTCCATTTCTTCAAAGCTCATAACACCAGTCACTACACTGCTACGAATCATAAAAGGTGGAACACAATAGGTAAACCCTTTATTTATCATAAAATCTCTAGCATAAGAAATAACTGCAGAATGAAGTCTAGCAATATCACCCATTAAATAATAAAAGCCATTACCAGCAACTCTACGAGCAGCGTCTAAGTCAATACCTTCAAATGCTTCCATAATATCTGTATGATATGGAATTTCATAACTTGGAACAACTGGTTCTCCAAACTTTTGAATCTCAACATTTTCACTATCATCTTTTCCAATAGGAACTGACTCATGAATAATGTTAGGAATTTTCATCATTTTTTCTTGAATTTGTGCAGAATATTCTTCTTCAAGTTTTTCATTTTCAAGTAATTTGTTGTTAATTTCTTGTACTTGTGCTTTTATACTTTCTGCTTCAGCTTTTTTGCCTTGTTTCATTAAGTTACCGATTTCACTACTTAATGAATTTCTTTTACTTCTTAAATCATCACCATTTAGTTTTGCTTCACGGTTTTTAGCATCTA
The DNA here is from genome assembly GCA_000435755.1 of Clostridium sp. CAG:508. GTDB lineage: Bacteria > Bacillota > Clostridia > TANB77 > CAG-508 > CAG-273. The sequence goes on along the minus strand of FR889080.1, from coordinate 8,893 downwards.
ATTCAAGGACTTCATCAACTAATACAAGTTTATGGTCTTGGAATTTCTTTTTTATATTTTCCTTAACTACATCTGGGTTTTCTCTTAAAAATTTAATGTCTATCATAATTATACCTCTATTTCAAATAATTTACATAGTAATTATAGCAAATCATTCTTCAAAAATCAATATTTCTTAAAGTATAACGAATAAATTGGTAATTAAAGTATATAATATAATAAGAAACTACAAAAAGGGAGACAAGCAATGTTTGAAGAATATCAAAAAGAAACAAATATAAAAGATAAAACCGATGAAGATAAAAAGATAGAACTTATAATGAGCTTAATAAAAGCAAAAAAAGAATTGAATTTAGCAACTAAGAATTTTGAAACGGCAGAAGAAGGTTTAGTGGACTATTATGTATATCAAATTAAAGCTAGTAAAAGTAAAGTAGATTTTTTAGTAAATAAAGCCAAAGACAAGGGACTATCTCTAAATATGATAGAAGAAATTTATTTCAAAAAAAATCAGGTAGGATAAGTAATATTTGTCCAATTTTTATCATACATATTACTAAAGGAATGGTGATAAAAATTGGATTTTTCTAATGCTTTGGTTATTTTAGGATGTATAGTAGTTTTATGGATTGTAGGAAAAATATTTTCAGTTCCATTAAAAGCATTGTTTAAATTAATAGTAAACTCTGTATTAGGTGGACTACTTATATTTATAATAAATCTAATATGTTCAGCGTGGGGATTTCATATAGGGTTAAATGTTGTTACAGCAGTATTAGTAGGGCTTTTAGGAATTCCAGGGGCAATACTGTTAATAATATTAAAACTATTTATCTAAAGTGTGCCAATAGAGACGAGAACAAAAAGCACCCAATTATGACTTTGTTTTGTTAGCCATAATTGGGTGTAATTAGGTGGGCGCTTTTTGACCATGTCACCTTAGTTTATTCAACTGTAACTGATTTAGCTAAGTTTCTTGGTTTATCAACATCTAATCCTTTATTTTTAGCAATGTAGTAAGAAAGTAACTGAAGTGGGATAACAGAAAGGATAGGTGAAATTAGGCTATTAGTTTCAGGAATATTTATAACATAATTAAATGAATTATTTGATAATTTTTGGTTTGTAATTACTAAAGTTTTAGCACCTCTTGTTATAACTTCTTGAATATTGCTAATAGATTTTTCAACTAAATTAGGATCTGTTAAAATACTAATTACAGTTATACCATTTTCAATTAAAGCAATAGGTCCATGTTTTAATTCGCCAGAAGCATATGCCTCAGAATGAATATATGAAATTTCTTTTAATTTCAAAGAACCTTCCATTGCAACATTGTAATCAGTACCTCTACCTAAAAAGTACATATCATGCTCAGTATATACTTTGTTAGAAAACTCTTTAATAGCATCTGTTTCATCTAACATGGCTTCAACTTTAGCAGGTAAATCTAAAATATCAGCTTTTAATTTTTCAATTCCATCATATGATCCTAAAACTTCAGCAAAATACATAGCTAAAATTACCATTAACACAACTTGTGAAGTATACGCTTTTGTAGAAGCAACAGCAATTTCAGGACCGGCATGAGTATATATTGTATAATCAGCCTCACGAGTAATTGAACTTCCAATCACATTTGAAACAGCTAATGTTTTAGCACCTTTAGCCTTAGCAAGTTTTAAAGCTGCAATTGTATCAGCAGTTTCGCCAGATTGACTAATATAGATACAAAGTGTTTTATCATCTATAATAGGGTCACGATAACGGAACTCAGATGCAATATCGACTACAGTAGGAATTTTGCAAAGTTTTTCAATTGCATTTTTTCCAACTAAACCTGCATGCATAGCTGTACCACAGGCAACAATATATATTTTGTTTATTTTCTTTAAATATTCCTTTGAAATATCAATATCATCAAAACTGCATTTTTCTCCAAGTTTAAATCTAGAACCAATAGTTTCACGAATTGCAGTTGGTTGTTCAAATATTTCTTTTAACATATAATCTTCATAGCCATTTTTTTCTGCAGCAGTAGCATCCCATTCAATATTCTTAATAGCTTTGCTATGAGAAGTTAAGCTATTATCATAAAAATCTATATGGTCTTTATAAACAACTGCATACTCTTGGTCATCTAACAAATAAAATTCCTTTGTATATTTAAAAACAGCAGGAATATCTGATGCAATAAAGTTTTCACCATTTCCTTTTCCTAAAACTAAAGGACTATCTTTTCTAACTACAATAACTCTATCAGGATGTAAGTTAGAAATAATTTCTAGTGCATAACTTCCTTTTAAATCATCGACTGCAGATTTTACGGCTCTTAAGAATTTGTCATCATCATTTATTCCATTTGTGTAATAGTAATGAATCAAATTAGGAATTATTTCTGTGTCTGTTTGTGATAAAAAGTAATATCCTTTAGAAGCTAAAAATTCTTTTAATTCATGGTAATTTTCAATAATACCATTGTGCACAACTGCAAATTCACCGCTATTATCCATATGAGGATGAGAATTTTCTTTTGCAGGTTTTCCATGAGTTGCCCATCTTGTATGTGCAATACCAATAGTAGATTTTAAATCATTTATACCATCAATTGCTTCTAAATTTGCAACTCTTCCTTTATCTTTCATTACAGTAATTTTGCCGTCTTCGATAACAGCAATACCAGCAGAGTCATAACCTCTGTATTCTAAACATAATAAACCATTTATTAAAACTGGAGTGGCCTTTTTGTCTCCTATATAACCTATAATGCCACACATAAAAAATATACCTCCTTAAAATTTAAAGTAAGGCATACAAATTAAAGCGTACTCATATTAAATTTGTTATATTATATCACTATAATTTTTTGGTTAATATGTAATGGCAGTAACGCATGCCATAGAGCCATCCGCCGAATCTTTCGATAAACTCTAACCTCGTCAACAGTGTATAAACACTGTCCTGGCGCTAAATATATACAACCCTCCTAAAGGATATTTCTTTAATTTGTATTCCTAGTGCTAATATATTACTATAAAATGCAAAATGTGTCAAATTTTATTTTCTTATATGTACACAGGTCTAAGTTTACCTTGTAAAATGCAGCAAAATATGCTACAATATATATTATGCTAAGGGGGAAAACTAAAGGTGTTTAATATAGAAGAGGAACTAAAAAAGTTGCCTAGCAAACCAGGCGTATATATTATGCATGACAAAGATGATAAGATTATATATGTGGGTAAAGCAATTTCTCTAAAAAATAGGGTAAGGCAATATTTTAGAAAAAACAATAAAACAAAAAGAATTGAAAATATGGTGTCTTTAATAGACCACTTTGAATATATTGTTACAGATAATGAATCAGAGGCACTTATTTTAGAGTGTAACTTAATAAAAAAGAATATGCCAAAATTCAATGTTTTATTAAAAGATGACAAAACATACCCATATATTAAAATAAACACAAAATTAGAATTCCCAAACATATACTTAACTAGAAGAATACTAAATGATGGTGCAAGATATTTTGGACCATATGCAAATAGTGGCAGTGCAAAAGCAATGCTAGATTTTATAAATTCAAAATATAAAATTAGACAATGTAAAACATTTAAATATAAAGGTAGAGCATGTTTAAATTATCATATTAAAAAATGCTCTGGACCTTGTATTGGTAAAATTTCAAAAGAAGATTATAGAAAAGAAATAAATCAAATTATTAGCCTATTAGAAGGTAATACAAACCAAATAATGAAAGAGCTTGATAAAGATATTAAAGAAGCGGCAGACAAATTAGAATTTGAAAGAGCAGCAGAATTAAGAGACAAAAAATATGCTATTCAAAGAATTACAGAAGAAAGACAAAAGGTTTCTAATATATCAGAACACAATATTGATGTAATAGGTATAGCTAAAGGACAAACTCAAGTATGTGTTGAAATATTTTTAATTCGTAATAGTAAAATGATAGAAAGACATCACTACTTTTTTGAAGGATTGCAAGATGAATCAGATGCAGAAATCTTATCAAGTTTTATTAAACAATATTATATAAATGATGTATTTTTACCAAATAAAATTATGATAAAAGAAGCAATTGAAGATAAAGAAATATTAGAGCAATTACTTTCAGAAAATTCAAGTCATAAGGTAGAAATAAAAGTACCTCAAAAGGGAGAAAAACTAAGGCTAGTTGAGATGGCAGAAAACAATGCTAAAATTACCATAATGAATAAAGAAAAGGAAAAATATAGTGTTGTAAATGAGTTAAAAGAAGTGCTAAAATTAGATAAAATACCTAGAAAAATTGAGGGATATGATATATCAAATTTATCAGGACAATTTATGGTTGCTTCAATGTGTGTATTAAAAGATGGAGAGCTAAAAAAGAACTTATCAAGAAAATTTAAAATAAAAACAGTAATTAGTCAAGATGACCCTAAATGTATGCAAGAGGTAGTAAAAAGAAGGTTACTTCATTCAATAGATAACCCAAATGGAGCATTTGGTGACTTACCAGATGTAATATTTGCAGATGGTGGAATTACGCAAATAAGAGCAACTAAACAAGCAATTAAAGAGCTAGGCTTATCTATACCTGTATATGGAATGGTAAAAGACGATAAACATAGTACTAGGGCACTTATAGACGAAAATAAAAATGAATTTGAATTATCTGAAAATTTAATGAAAGTAATTACAAATTTTCAAGATAACATACATGATACTGCAATAAATTATCATAGACAATTAAGAGATAAACAAACAACACATTCAGTTTTAGACGAAATAGACGGAATAGGAGAAGCAAAGAAAAAAGCTTTATTAAAGAAATTTAAAACTATAAACAACATACAAAATGCTAGTATAGAAGAATTGACAGAGGTATCAGGAATTACAGAAAAGCTAGCTAAAAGTATAAAGCAGAAATTAAGCGAATAATGTAATAATTTGTGTTACGATTTTTATCATAAAATCCGAATATGTGAATATATATTATTAGAAAATATATTAGGAGGATTTTATTTTATGGAGTACACAAAAGATTTAATTTTAAATATACGTTATGATGAAAGTAGCAATACTTTACGTTTGAAGGCACCAAAATGGACAAGCAAATTGATACAAAAAATAAAAAAACATAAATTAGTAGTAACTACATTGGCAATATTTTTAACATTTGTAGTTATGGATGTGATGTTGGTTACAAATTTTATGCATATTTTACAAAGCATTTAAAAATTTGAGATAGATACTATGTAATATTATACTTTTCTTCGTTATGAGGAGTATCCACAATAGCCAATGTAGTATAATATTGCATACTAAAATAAAGGGCTAAGATATGATAAAGTTGTATAAAAAATAAGGAAGGATATTTAGAAATGAATGTAGCAAAAGATTGGCAAGATTACGAAATATTAGACATGGCAAATGGTGAAAAACTAGAAAGATGGAAAAATGTTATTTTAGTAAGACCAGACCCACAAATAATATGGACACAAAAAAGTTTTCCAGAAAAGTGGAAAAATGTTAATGCTAAATACCACAGAAGCTCAACAGGTGGTGGAAACTGGGAATACAATAAAAAAATGCCGGATGCATGGCAAGTTAAATACAAGAATTTAACCTTTAATATAAAGCCAATGGGATTTAAACACACTGGCTTATTTCCAGAGCAGGCAGTTAATTGGGACTGGATGATAGAAAAAATTCAAAAAGCAAATAGAGAAATAAAAGTATTAAATCTATTTGCATATACAGGAGGAGCAACAGTAGCATGTAGCTATGCTGGTGCTCAAGTTTGTCATGTAGATAGCTCAAAAGGAATGGTAGCATGGGCAAAAGAAAATATACAAGCTTCAGGATTACAAGACAGACCAGTTAGATATATAGTTGATGATGTTATTAAATTTGTAAATAGAGAAATTCGTAGAGGTAATAAATATGATGCAATAATCATGGATCCTCCATCTTATGGTAGAGGTGCAAACGGAGAAGTTTGGAAATTTGAAGAAAACTTACCAGAGCTTGTAAATTTATGTGCACAAGTGTTATCAGACAAGCCATTATTTTTCTTAATCAATTCATATACAACAGGAATATCAAGCACAGTTTTGCAAAATATTTTGGAACTTACAATATCAAAAAAATATAAAGGAAAAGTATCAAATGGAGAAATAGGTCTTCCTATGACTAACTCAAAAATGGTTTTACCATGTGGTATTTATGGAAGATGGGAGAGTTAAATGCAAAATTTAAAAGTAATATTTGAAGATAACCATATAATAGTAGTAGAAAAGCCAGTAAACATACCATCACAAGCAGATAAAACTGGAGATATAGATTTGCTTACAATAATAAAAGCCTATTTAAAAGAAAAGTATAATAAACCAGGAAATGTCTATTTAGGTTTAGTGCATAGACTAGATAGACCTGTTGGTGGAGTAATGGTATTTGCTAAAACTTCAAAATCGGCAGGAAGACTAAGCAATCAAGTAAGAGAAAAACAATTTCAAAAAACATATTTAGTAATAGTAAATGGAAAAATGGAAGAGCAAAAAGGAACCTTACAAGACTACTTATTAAAAAACGAAAAAGCTAATATGAGCAAAGTTGTGAAAGAAGGAACGAAGAATAGCAAATTAGCAATATTAGATTATGAAGTTTTAAAATATGATAAAGAATTAAACTTATCAGTTTTAAGGATAAACCTACATACAGGTAGGCATCACCAAATTAGAGTTCAATTATCTAGCAGAAATCACAGCATATATGGAGATCAAAAATATGGTGGAAGAGGTCATGGAAAACAAATTGCACTTTGGGCATATGAATTAAAACTATATCATCCTATTACAAATGAACTAATGGAATTTAAAGACGTACCGCAAATGCTTGGAAGTTGGGCAATACTAAAAGATATTCAATTATGAAACATTATATATTTGTAAAATTAAACTAAACTTTATGAAAATATAAAAATTGTGACTAAAACAAAAAACGACAAATTTTGCACACAATTTTTATATCTTTATAAAGTTTTTTTATTTTTGCGTTTTAAAAATATAAAATACAGATAACAAAGAACGAGGTAAGAAAATGATTGATAAATTTTGTGATTTGATAACTGAAAAAATTAAATCAAAGGTTACAGACATAGATGAGGAAAGAGAATTAATTATTAACTTTGGTGTAAGATTAATTTTTGGAGAATTACCTAAAATTTTAATATTATTCATTATAGGATTTTTATTAAGTATGGGATGGCAAACTTTATTATTATTTTTCTTAATAGCACCTTATAGAAGTTTTACAGGTGGCATTCATTTGAAAACACATTTAGGTTGTATGATTACAACATCTATTTTATATTTATTACCAATTATATTATCAAAATACATTTTAATATCAGATAAAAATATTCTTTATATATTAGCAGGATTGATAACAATATTTAGTATTATCATAATTGCTAGATATGCTCCAGCAGATACAGAAAATATACCAATTTTAAGTAAAAAAGAAATAAAATCTAAAAAGATTAAGTCATATATAGCATTAGTAATTTTATTATCAATAATAATATTTAACCCATACAAACAATTTTCATACATGATAATTTATGCAATATTTTTGCAAAATCTAACAGTATTACCAATTTCATATAAGTTAACAAATAACAAACATGGTTATGAGGTATATACAGAGGAAACAATTTAAGATTATAATGCATTGGCCGGCAATGTTTATGATATAAAAATAAAAATATAAGGAGGAATATAAATGTTAAAATTATTAGCTAAAGTAGCAGAAAAATATGCAAAATCTACAAATACTGCATGCATTCTTTTTGGAATTGCACATCAACCTAAAATGCCTGCATCATTAATCAAAAAAGATTAATTATAATATAAATAAATATAAATATTTCCTTAAAACGACAAGACAATTACAAAGAGGTATCTTAAATATCAAGATACCTCTTTGTAATTGCTTTTAATAATATATTTCAAATTGTTGTGAGAAAAATTCTTCACTTTTGGTAGTAAATAAATTTAAATTATTATTCTTCTTTAATATTTGCCTAACTTCCCATAAACCAAGTCCACTATTAGTTTCCTTAGATTTAGTAGAAAAATCTTTTTCATAAATTTTATCTACATTTATATCTTTATTCTTATATGTGTTATCAATTATTACAAGTAATCTTCTACGATTTTGCTCTTTTCTAAAACTTACATGAATTATTTTATTTTCACATTCAGCTGCAGCTTCAATAGCATTATCTAAAAGTATACCTAATATTCTAGTAAATTCATAAATTTTCATATGTTTTTCAATTTCATTTAAATTTATAAAAATACCTAAATTTATTTGAACACCAATTTCATCAGCTTTATGATATTTAGTAGCTAAAACATTGTATATAGCTGGATTATTAATAACTTCTGGATTTAATGCAGTTAAGTTATTAGTACGTCCACAATCTTGTAAAAGTTGTCTATAGTAGACACGTAATCCTTCTAAGTCTCCTCTATCAGCATAACCACCAATACTTTGAACAATATTGTGAAAATCATGTTTAAAACCTCTAATACTATCATGTAAAATAGTTAAAGTTTTATTATATAATTGTGCTTCTTCTAAATCTCTAGTTGTAGTATCTAATTTATCTGTACTTAACAAACTATAAAAACTAATAACAAAATATGCTAATAAACTTAAAATACTTGTTATAGTAATATAAATTGGCATTTTATCACTATAAAATACAATTAAATAAAACTGTGTGCCAATTGCTAATATTCCAAGTAAAGTATTTATAACAAATAAAACCTTATTTTTCCTTGTCATATTCTCTAATTTTATATTAAATTTAAAATATCTA
>FR889079.1:1430-24352 GCA_000435755.1 Clostridium sp. CAG:508 | reverse complement strand
TGCAATTAATTAAGCACTTATCCGGCGATAAGTGCTTTTATTTTTATTCCTTGTTCTGAGAACATTTTCTCATGTTCTGTTTCAATGTTTTCCCAAAAGTCTGGTTCTTTTTGTAAATCTCTTGTCAGTTTTTCAATTTTAAAACCTGCATCTTCAAAGTAATGTATACTCTCTTCAAATAAATTATCGTCATCTGTTTTAAAATAAATTTTTCCACCATTTTTTAAGAATTCTTTGTAGTGTTCAAGTTGTCTAGTATATGTTAATCTTTTTTTGTGATGTTTGCCTCTTGGCCAAGGGTTACAGAAATTTATGTATATTCCTTCAATTGAATCTTGTTTATTTAAAATCAATAAAATTCTTTCAATATCAAAACGAGTAAGTATAATGTTGTCTATATCTCTATTGCCTTGAGTATATACTTCTTCAACTTTTCTTTTTGCCAAACCTAGCATTGGGTCTACTAAATCAATTGCCAAATAGTTATTTTCTGGATGTAAAAATGCTTTTTGTGATATAAATCCACCTTTTCCGCAACCTAGCTCAACAAATAAAGGTTGGTCTGGTCTTGTATATTCATTCTTCCAGTTTCCTATTATTTCTTCTGGATGTTCTCTATAAAATTTACTTTCTTCTAGTTCTTTTCTAGCCCATGGCTTATATCTGATTCTCACTGTTTTCTCCTTTAACAAAATGTCAGTTAGAGTTATAAACTCTAAACTGACAAAAATTTACTTTCTAATTCTGCATTATGATATATTTTTATTGCTTTTGGTATGATTTTTATTTCAAATTTTGTATTTTCTATTGTTTCTCCATCAACATTAAATCTAATTGGTTCTTCTGATGTTACTGTAATATTGTTTGTTTTAAAATGGTTTGTTCTTTTATCTTGTTCAAGTTTTCCTTTTTTTAATTTCAAAAGTAAGTTTATAATTGATGGTAATCTTAGTTTATTTATATAATATACATCAAAATAGTTATCCTCTAAACTTGCTTTTGGAGATATGTTATAGCCTCCACCATAATACCTACCATTACAAATACTAAGTATTGTAAAGTTTCCTTTTTTATCTTTTTCTTGTGATTTGAAGTGTATTTGTTTAAATTTAAAATGTGTAAAAGTGTATAAAATACTTGCAGTGTATAGATTTTTCACTTTAACATTTTTCTTTTTCATTAAAGGTACATTGTTAGCAACTTCTGCATCAATTCCAACACATGCAATATTTAAAAAGTATTTGCCATTTACCACTCCAACATCTGATTCTATCTCTGCTTTGCCAAGCTCTTTTACTGTACGATAAAAGTCATTACCTGAACCTGCTGGTATTATACCGATTTTGTTTTTTGTTCCTACTACCCCATTTAGTACTTCAGATAATGTTCCATCTCCTCCAACAGCATATATAATGTTTTCATCGTCTTTATAACTTTGGGCTAATCTAGTGGCATCTCCTTGTGCTAAAGTATAGCATACTTCATATTCTATATGTTCTTGTTTGCATACCTTTTCAATGTTTCCTATTATTTTCATTGCATTACCTTTTGCTGACTCAGGATTAACTATAAATATATACTTCATTTTTTATCACCTATTCTTTTTAATAATAAATCCATTATTTTCTCGGTTAGTACTGTATTTGCTTCTGTCGTATCCATATTCGTCACATCTATTGGTTCTCCAAATTCTATTGTCAAACCTCCAAATGGTCTGTATTTTCCTGTAATTGCAAATGGTATTATTTTTGCATTTGTTTTTTTGGCTAATAATGTAGTTCCTTTTCTTAATGGTAATAGTAATTGATCCGTCTTATTTCTAGTTCCTTCCGGGAATATACCTATCGATTTCTCTTCTTTTAGTAGATTTATTGCATTTTCAAAAGATTCCTTATGCAATTTTCCTACATGTACTGGTAATACCCCGCAAACTCTTAAAAAATGGACCTAATATGCTATTTGTATATACATCTTTTATAAAAAAGTGTATTACTCTTCTAGTACAGCTTCCTACTAATACTGGGTCTGGATATGCTTTATGATTTCCTGCTAAAATTATTGGTCCCTCTTTGGGTATTGCTTGTTTATTTATTACCTTAGGTTGATATATAATTTTTAATAATACTATTGCTAGTGGTCTTAGAAATTTGTAATTCCACTCTGGTACTTTTTTCATTTATACATCCCTTTCACTAATCATTACTACACATATGCTTTCTTGTAACTTCAAGTAGGTCTAATGGTGTGAACCCTACTATCTGGATTTTTGAACGGTCTTTTTTTACGTGTTCTTCTAATATTTCTAGTATTTTTTGTTTTGTTTCTTTTTTCTCCATATCTATGTAATCTATAATTACAATTCCGCCGATATCTCTTAATCGTAGTTGTTTTGCAATTTCAATAGTTGCCTCTTTATTAACTGTAAATACTGTTTGTTCTAAATCTTTGTTACCTACATACTTACCTGAATTTACATCAATTGCTGTTAATGCTTCTGTTTTATCAATAGTTATAAAACCTCCACATTTTAACCAGATTTTACGATTATTTGATTTTTCTATTTGGTCTTCTATGTCATATATATTTAGCACATTTTCATTTTGTTTTAACTCTAATTTTACCTTTGATTCAAGACCTGTATCTTGTAAGAATTTTTGAACGTATTTATTTATTTCTACATTGTTAGTTATTATTCTTTGTAAATCTTGGTCAATAATATCAGTTAATATTTTTTCTACAATTCCATTGTTTGAATATAGAGCTACTGGATTAAAGTTGCTTGATTTTTCAAGAGCTTGAGCCTTTTTAATTATTTCGTTATATTGTTGTATAACTCCCTCTATATCTTTTTGTATTAGTTCTTTTTCTTTTCCTTCTGCTGAAGTTCTTATAATAATTCCAAAACCTTGTGATAAAACACTTTTAGCTAAGTCAGTAAGCCTTTTTCTTTCTTGGTCTTTTTCTATTTTTTTAGAAATTGTAATAAACTCTGAATTTGGCATTAACACTACAAATCTGCCCGGAATGGTAATGTGTGTAGAAACTCTTGCACCTTTTTTATTTGTACTGTCTCTTTTTACTTGCACTAATATTGGCATTCCTGTGTGTATATAATTTTTTATATCATATTTGCTTAATGTTTCGTTTTTGTTGCCTGTTTCATTACTTACTTTTGGAATAATATCTTTTATATGTATAAAAGTATTTTTTTCTACTCCAATATCAACAAAAGCTGCTTGCATACCAACTAATACATTTTCTACTTTTCCTAAATATATATTTCCCTCTAGTCTCTTTTGCTCTGGTCTTTCCTCGTATTTTTCAACTAATTTTCCATTTTCTACTAGAGCAACTATTTTATTTTTTTGCTTGTCCTGACTAATTATTACCTCTTGCATACTTTTCCTTTCTATAACTGTTAATTAAACTTATTCATTGCATTATCTATTCCGTATTCAATATAATAAATAGTTGCATCTGCTGCCCTATTTATTCCCGCTTCTAATGCTTTATATTTTTCTTCGTCTAATTTTCCTATAACATAATCAATTGCATCGTATTCATCTGCCGGCTTACCAATACCAACTCTAATTCTTGGAAAGTCTTCTGATACAAGTTCATGTACTACAGACTTTGCTCCATTATGTGTTCCTGGTCCACCTTTTTTTCTTATTTTGATATTTCCTACTGAAACGTCCATATCATCATATATAACTATTACATTTTCCAATGGTATTTTGTAAAAGTCCACAAATGGTTTTATGGATTGACCACTTAGATTCATATACGTTTGTGGTTTTAATAAAATAACCTTTTCGTCTTTTATAATCCCACTTCCATATAAACCATTAAATTTTGTTCTTGAAATATCAATTTCACATTTTCTTGCTATTTTATTAATTACGTCAAATCCCATATTATGCCTTGTATAACTATACTCTGGCTCAGGATTTCCTAGTCCTACTATTAAATACATTTAATTTTCCTCTTTAATTTAATATCATTTCATAATATCTAGCATGTGTTGTAGAATTTCTTAGTTCTTCTTTTTCAACAAATCCATTTTTTAGATAAAAATTTATTGCTCTACCTAAGCTTTCATAAGTGCCTAATTGTAATTTTTCTAAATTTAAAGTTTGAACTGCAAAACTAAACACTTCGTCTAATAACTGCTTTGCTAATCCTTTGCCTCTATATTCTATATCACAACAAACATTTTCAATTCTGCCAACACTGTCTTTCAACTTCTTAAGCATCATTGTCGCTAGTATTTTGCCTTCTTGCTCTATATACCATATGTATAAATTCTTGTCATTGTAGTTTTTTTCTAAATAGTTCTTGCTAAAAATTTCAAAGCCGATTTTCTACAACCATAATTTGATTAGTTAAACTTTTTATTGCTTTTTCTAATTGAGCATTTTCTTCATATCTTTTTACAATATAGTTTTCCATTTATTACATCATCCCTTTTTACATATTTTAGTGTACTAAATTAAATCTATAATTTTTTTCATGTTTTTTACTTAATTTTTTTATTTCTTCTAAAGTTCTTTTTGAATTATTATGATCTAAATAATGAAATGTGTTTTCTATAGTGTTTTTATATTTTTCTTCTATTTGGCAATTATTTTTTATGTAAAAAATAATTTTGTTTACTATATCGTCTTCATCTTTAATCAATTCTCCAAATCCATCTTTTCCATAGTCAAAATAGCCTCTATTATAATGTGCTGTAAAGAATTTTTCTTGGTCAAATTGATAATATATAATTGGTTTTTGTAAAAATGCTACATCAAAATGTGTGCTTGAATAGTCTGTAATAAATAATGCACATTCTTTAAATAATGTAGAGTATCTTATATCTTTGGTTGATAAAACCTCTACGTTTTCATTTTGTAAATTTAAAAAGCTTTGCTTATATTTTTCTGATGCTGGATGTAACAAAAACTGAATTTTGTATCCATATTTTTTTATTTCATCTAATATTTCTTTTTTGTTTAATAAGCTTTGATATTTTTTATAAAACTCTGACTCCTCTAGTGAGTTTTCTTTGTCATTTGAGTATTCTACATTTTCTAAAAACGCTCTCCAAGTAGGTGCTATTAAAATTATCTTTTTTCTTTCATCTTTTAGTCTATCAAACCTAGCAAGTCCAGTACATACAATTGCATTTTTATCATACATATAGTTTTGTACTATATCCTCATATTCTGGCTTTGTAGTTGTAATAAATAAATCTGCTATAATGTGCTCTCTGTTCAAAAAGTTATGGACATCATTCATTATAACTCCATGTTGTAAAAATACAAATTGTTTATTTATTTTATCTTTATAAACTGACATTTCTTGTTCATTAAATGGATTAAATACTCTGTCATAATAACTAGCATGTGATGACATTATCATTTTGCTATTTATGTATTTTAATTTATGCTTTAAAGACCCATATTTTAGCACTTTTCCAGCTTTGCTAATATCTTTAAAATTAGGGGAATTTTTATCTAACACGAAATACGTGTATTTACTAAAATTTTTGTCTTCTTGATTTATGTATCTAAACAATTGCTCTGCATTATCGTCTCCATACATAATTCTGTCATTTAATAAATAATATTTTTCTCCTGTTTTAAACAAATTTAGAATATACCATTTGTGATATAATTTTCTAGCTTTAAATATTTTAGATAATTCATATTTAAGTTTTCCAAATACTTTGTATTTTGTCACAGTAAATGTTGCCGTTTCACCGTCTATAGCTAGAGTAGAGCCTTTTATAAAAACTTTATATGGTATTTCTAGTTCATTTATTTTTTGGTCTTTGTTGTCTAAGAATTCTACATCTTCAAACTTTTGGTTATTATCCTCTAAGATAAATTTGTATATATTTTCGGTGTCAATTTTTATATTTAAAGTAAGTTTATTATAATTCACTTCTTGTGAAAATGAATATGTTTGAACATCAAAATCATAGTTTTGATGTTCAGTTTTTAAATATGCTTTTATATTATGAGTTTCATTATTTGTTTTATATAAAATCTCAATGTTTGCAATTCTATCTTCAACAATTTTAACATTAACTAAATTAACACTTTTTTTCATAAATACAATTTCCTTTATATTTCTGATTTTAGCTTATTCCAAATCTCATTTGTTTTTAAATATTCATTATAATGTTTTTTTACATTTTTGTCATACTTAGTTAAGTCTTCTAGCAATACATTACAATCTTCATTTTCAAATAATTTATTTACTTCTATAATTCCTGTTTTTAATTTTTCGTATGTCTCTTGAATTTTCTCTTTATATATTTCTTTATGTGTTATGTATTGAAATAGTGGTTTATATTTAATCCAGCCTCTTGAAGCTTGAATAAATCTCTTAGCAATTTGTTCATCTTCAACTTTTATTTTTCTTAAAGTTTTTGGGTATTTTTCCCTTAATATATTTGTATATTTTAAAAATCCATCATGGAAATGATAAACAGGTACTCTTACTACCTTTGAGTCATTTAATTTAGTAGAAAAGAATGTGTCTTCTCCTCTTGCACCTTCTGGATTATAAAATGCTGGTATTTTATCAATATGTTTTAGGTTTAAACATAAGGTAGAACCTGCAACCCATTTTCCTATTCCATCACTTTCAAGTTCATATGCTCCTTCTCCATTACTAATTTCATTATTTGCATATGTAACTCCATTATATTTTGTAAATTTTTCTTTTATTGAATCCCATGAAATTATATCATTACTAATTGCTTCTATGTATTGCCTAAATAGGCCTTCGTCAACATCTTCATTTAGTTCAACATATGGAATAGGTGATATATATCCACAATGATATCCTATTGTTACATCTGCATCCTGTATATAGTTATAATGCATACGCACATTATCTTGCTGTTTCCATGTAATTTCTTTTGCACCTTCATCTTTTATACAAGCTACAGGATATTCATCATCATCCCAAAATAGCAAATAGTCCATACCTCTTAATAGTGCATAATACATTAAAGTGTTTCTGCCTTTTGCATGTCCATGTCCAAAAAATAATTCTGCTTCTTCCTTAGTTAGCCTTTCTCTTCCTATTAACCTTTTTTTCATTTCTTCAATGTCTTCTGGAGTAATATATTTAATTTTTATATCTTTATACACATTCGGCATTAAGCCATAAAAATCAACCCTTGTTGTATATTGATACCCTAAATCAAATAAAACAAAGGCTGTTAGTTCAACTTTGTCATCTAAATCTTTAAATTGGTTTACTAATTGTTCATAAGTATTATTTATTACTTTACATACATTAGGTCTTCCTGTTACAAAACCCAACCCAAATTGAATCGTCTTGCCCATGCTCTTCTCCTTAACATTCGTACTATAAAATCACAAAATCTAACTATAAAATTATATCATATTTTGCGTTTTGTGTCAATTTCTAGTTTTTGTTGATTTATAGCACTTTGCAAGTACTTTAACATTGATTTTTTAAGCTTTAATTATTTAATTCATAAATTAAATTTTCATAAGCTTTCTGTGACAGTTCATTGTTGTATTTTTCGTCAACATATTTTTCTAATATCCAGTTATGTATTGCTCCTTCATATTCATTTATTTTAATTCCATCCAATTTCTGTTCTAATATATGCACATCTGGATTTAAAATATCGTTTGTTCCTGTATATACAACTATATTCTTTAAATCCTCTAGCTTTCCATAAATTGGGCTTACTAGATAATTTGTTGTATTTTCTTCTGTTTTTGCATAAACTATTCCCACTATTTTTAGAATGTTTTTGTTTAATTTTGTATCTCTTTTTTGAACTTCATCTATTTCTTTATTTGACATAGTTACATCTAACCATGGTGAAATTAGAATTGTTTTGCTTGGCTGTACAAGCTTATCTTCTGCTATTTTTTGTACAAGTGATAAACTCATTCCTGCTCCTGCTGAGTCTCCCATTAGTATTAAGTTTTCTTGTTTAACTTTTTCTAATATTTTTTCATATAGTGGTAAAACCATATTAAATGCATCTTCATAGTTATACTGTGGTGCTAAAGGGTAATCTGGCACTATTATAGTAGCATTTGTGTCTTTTATTACTTCATTGAAAAATAGCCAATGTTCCTGTTCGATTTCTCCAACATAAGCTCCACCATGTAAATACAATATCACTTTGTTTGATTTCTCAGTCTTTGGTGTAAGAACAAATACTTTCCTTTTTGCAAATTTTTCTTCAGCCATATTATAGTTTTTCTCTTCACTTGGTTTAGCTTCTATGTTGCCACTAAGCCAATAAATTGCTCCAATTAACGCTCCTAGCAATATAGCTATAAATATTATTACAATTACTTTTATTACTTTCTTCATATTCTGCTTCCTAACTATTTTATATATGGAATTTTCTTTTAAATGTCTCCTTAAATGTCACTCCATTTTTTACTTTTTGTTTTCTTTGTTTAATTATGTTCATTAGTGGTGAACTATCAATTTTAGGATATAATTCATTTGCCTCTTTTGCATAAATGTCATTTGTTATGATTTTAGTTTTAATTCCTTGCTTTTCTAAGAATTCTGCAAAGCTTTTTTCAATATCATTTTCTTGTAAAATAGATCCCACTGAAAACACAATATTGTCTTTATATGAGCATATCGTGCATTTTATTTTTTCTGCTTTTTCCGGTGCAATTATAAAAAAGAAATTTTGTATATATTGCTCATATTCTGGCAGAAAGTTCACTTTTCCTAAGTTTGAAAATGTTGTGGTTGTGTATTTTTGTATTTCTCCATATACTAATTTCAATATCAATTTTTTTATAAAAAGTGGTATTATTCTTATAAGTATTTGATTGCCCAGCTTAACATTATGTGCCATAGTTTTAGCTAAGCTTTCTTTTTGTAAGTTATCGTGGAAGAATTCTCTTACATATTCTAATATCGCTTCAAAATTATTCAAATCTATTTTTTCTGCTTCTGCAACAACAGTCATATATGTAAAAAAGTTTGTTATTGTATTAGATGGAAAAAACTTTTTCAAATTTACTGGTATACATACTTTTATACTCTTTTTATCTTTAGTTTTCTTTTGTTGTTGATATATACAATATATTAGTACAGCTGTAAAATACTCAGTTACTGTAACCTTTAGACTTCTACAGGTTTTAATTATTGGTTTTAAGTCTATAAATACTTGAGTAGTTCCTGCTTGATATGGCAATAATTTTTTTCCTTTTAAAATGTATGCTCTTCCTGTATTGTCTTTAAAATGTAGACTTTTATCATAATTTTTCAAATAGCTATCTTCTATGTCTTGCACTTGTAGCTGTATTTGTTTTGCTGAAAATTTTTCATTAAAATCATGACATAAATTCAAATATTCATATACTATTGTTTTTACAAATTCTGTAGCTGTTGTGCCATCTGTTAAGGCATGAAACACTTCTACATTTATTTTATTGTTGTAATAAGAAACTCTAAATAAGTATCCATTATTTGTTCTATAACCTATATATCTACAAGGATACCTATCCTCTGGATACACTATAATTTCTCTATTGTTTTCCTCTAAATAATACCAAAAAAATCCTGTTCTTAGTCTAACTTTAAAATTTGCAAAAGTAGATAATGCCTTTTCTGTTGCCTTTTTTAATTTTTTTGGATCTATAGTTTCTGTTAACACAACAGATACACGAAATATTGTGCTAAATTTTTTTGTTGATATTATCGGAAATAATTTTGCTGAATTATCTAATTTTCTCCATTTTACCTTTTGATTATTACTCATAAAATCCCCTTTAAAATAGCTCTTCTAATTTGTATTCTTTTTCTAATTTATCATTTAGATATAGCTTTGTAACTAGTTCTAATTCTTTTAAGCTTTCATCTGAAATATTAAATGAAAATATTTTTTTTGCATCTGCTAATACTATATATTGGATTGCAGTTCTAGTTGAATCTGATATTTGTATTGCACTTTTGTCTATTTTACCACATGCTGTGCATTTCAAACAATTATCTTTTAAACTAAAATAGTTCAATTCTTCTTGCGCTTTGCAATTGCCACATTTTCTTATCTCTGGCATAAAACCAAGTAAACAACAAAGTCTTAGTTTAAATACTGATATTACGAAGTCCAAGTTTTTTTCTTCTTCTGATATCATGTATAAAGTGTTTAAGTATAATTGCAAAATTTTATATGTATTTTGATTTTCATCTGTTACATCATTTATTATTTTTGTAATGTATGAAGCATATTTAAGCTTGTCTAAATCTGTGCGAATATTATAAAAAACTTCAATTGTGTCACATGAGTTCATATGATAACTGTTACTACTTTGATATAGCAAATATTCTCCAAAGCACAAAAATTGAGTGCCTGACATTAAAAGGCTTTTTGGTCTTCTAGCCCCTTTTGCCGCACACCCAATTTTACCATTTGGAGTAAGTATAGTTACCATTTTATCAAAATCATTCATGTTACTTTCTGAAAGGATTATCCCCTTCGTTTTTAATATTCCCATATTGTGTTTCCTCTACATTTTTAGCTATATCTTGCTTTGCATTTTTTTCTATATTTTCTACTTGCATTAGTTCCATAAATGTGTCAATGTTTCCTGTTTGTTTAAAAGTATTCCATGCTAGGTCTTTAATTTGCTTTTCCATCATTTACACATCATCTCCTGTTCTAGAAGTTTTACTTCTAACTTTATCTTTCGCTTCTTCTTAAATTTTATACTGGTATAATTTGTAAAACTAGTCTGTATTTTTAAATAGTTTTACAAATTTATCATTATTTATCCAGTCTTCGCGTACTTTTACCCACAATTGTAAATTAACTTTATCTTGTAGTTCTTTTTCTAAATCTTCTCTTGCATAAGTTCCAATTTTTTTAAGCATAGCACCATTCTTTCCAATGATTATACCTTTGTGCGAATCTCTTAAGCAATAAATTGTAGCTTCTATATTGAAAATTGGCTCATTATCTCTTGTTTTACCTCTTTTCATTTTTTCAACTTCTACAAATATTCCGTGTGGCACTTCGTCTTGTAAAAGTTTTAAAGCCTTTTCACGAATTGTTTCAGAAGCTATATCTCTTAAAGTTTGGTCTGTATATTCATCTATATCATAATATGCAGGACCTTCTTTAAGGTTCTTTTCGATTTCTTCAAGTATAACTTCTGTGTCTTTTGCTTTTAAAGCAGAAATTGGAATAATAGCTTTAAAATTATACTCATCTTTAAACGTTTCTATTAGCTTAAAAACTTGCTCTTTTTTAACCAAATCGATTTTATTTATTATCAAAATTGTATTAGCCTTCGCTTCTTTAATTTTGTCTAAAATCATTTGGTCACCTTTGCCAATTCCATCTGAAGTAGCTTCCACAACAAATAAAAGCACATCTGCATCTGGAATACTGCCCCAAGCTGTGTCATTCATAGTGTTACCTAATTTTGATTTTGGTTTATGAATTCCTGGTGTATCTGTGAATATTATTTGTGAGTTTTCTCTATTTACTATTGCTTTAATAGCTGTTCTTGTAGTTTGTGGTTTATTAACAACCACTGCTACCTTTTGTCCAACCATATCATTTAATATACTTGATTTTCCGACATTTGTTCTTCCAACAATTGCTACAAATCCTGATTTAAATTTTTCCATATCTTCTCCTAATTATATTTTAATATCTATATTTTTTAGCTTAGAAATTATATGTGCCACTTGCAACTGTCAGACTTCACTGTGAAAGAAATTGTAATATTCGGCTCGTAGCGCCCTCAGTACAACCGAGATTCCCTACTCGCCTCAAAACAATTTCTAATACTCGTTCCGCATAGACAAAGTTGCCTGCGTTCTACATATAATTTCTAAGTTGAATGTACTATAAATATATAGTTTAATATTTATTATGATTAAATCATACTACTATTATAATACAAATTTTGTAGAAAAATGTAAACAAATTTCCACTTTTTTTCTACTATTTTTACTTGACAAATTTATATTTTTCTTTTTTAGAATAATGAGTATGTAATAATTTATGAGCTAATTCTCCATTAGGCTCTCCTAAAAATTCTTTGTAAATTTGCTTCAATACCGGATTTTCATGTGATTTTCTAATAACGCTTTTTTCATCAATTGAATACATTGCTTCAGCACGTTTTTTATGTACATCGACATTCTCTTGAATTTTAGCATTTTTTATAGGTTGACCTCCACCTGTAATACATCCACCTGGGCAAGCCATAATTTCAACAAATTGATAATCTGCTTTGCCAGATTTTATCTCTTCCATAATAGTTTGTGCATTTGCTAATCCATGTGCTACTGCAACTTTTACTTTTTTATCTCCAATCTCTATTTCGGCTCTTTTTATTACACTTTCTCCTCTTACTTGTTCAAATGAAATTTTATCTAAAGGTTTTCCTGTTACAATTTCAGAAACACTTCTAAGAGCCGCTTCCATAACACCACCAGTTACTCCAAAAATAGCTGCTGCACCAGTTGCTTCTCCCATTGGGTCATCAAATTTAGCATCTTCTAGATTTACAAAATCTATTTTAGCCTGTTTAATCATTCTTGCAAGTTCTCTTGTAGTAATAACTGCATCAACATCTTGCTTCATTTCTTCTCTTTGTCTTTCATATTTTTTTGCAATGCATGGCATCACAGACACTACAAACATTTTGCTTGGATCAATTTCTTCTTTTTTAGCATAATATGTTTTTAATAATGCTCCAAACATTTCATGTGGTGATTTGCAACTAGATAAATGTCCTATATTTTCTGGATAATTCATTTCAATATATTTTACCCAGCCAGGGCAACATGAAGTTATCATTGGTAAGTTGTCATTATTTTGCAGTCTTTTTATGAATTCTGTTCCTTCTTCAACAATTGTAAAATCTGCCCCAGTATTTGTGTCAAATACTTTATCAAATCCCATTTGTTTTAATGCATTTACCATTTTTCCTTCTACATTTGTACCTATTGGCATTCCAAATTCTTCTCCTAATGCAACTCTTACAGAAGGAGCTGTTTGCACTATTACATATGTATTTTTATCATTTATTTTGTCCCATACAATTTGTGTAGAGTCTTTTTCCCTTAAGGCTCCTGTTGGGCACACCTCTATACATTGACCACAAAAAGTACAATTCACATCATTTAAACTATTGTGTCCAGCTGTTGAAACACATGAATTAAATCCTCTTTCTGTTACACCTATAGCACCTATTTTTTGTACTTTATTGCACATTGAAACACATCTTCTACATAATATGCATTTATTAGGATCACGTACAATAGATGGAGATTTATCGTCTATTTCATATGTGTTTTTTGTTCCCTCATATACAGTTTTCTCCTTATCAAATTGTTTTATAAGGTCTTGTAATTCACAATTTTCTTTTCTTACACAATTATCACAGTCTTGATAATGGTTAGATAATATTAAGTCTAACATAGTTTTTCTAGCTTCTAAAACTTCTGGTGTTTTGGTGTGTACAACCATACCCTCTTCTACCTTTTGAATACAAGAAGTAGCAAAGCCTCTTTTACCTTCCACTTCTACAAGGCACATTCTACAATCTCCAATTTCATTTATTTCTTTTAGATAGCATAATGTTGGAATATCTATATTTAATTTTGCTGCAGCTTGTAAAATTGTTGTACCTTCTCGTACTTCTATGTTTCTACCATCTATTGTTAGGTTTATCATATCTATTATCCTTCCTATAGGTATATTAAGTTGAAATCTATTTTTCAACCACTTCCTATTTCACGTTTTTATTTTTAATATACTCTCTTCCTTTAAACTCTTCTCTTAAAATGTCCATCATTATTGCATCATAGTATTTACCATTCACAAACTTACCTTGTCTTTCTCTTCCCATTTCTTTAAATCCGCACTTTTTATAACATGCTTTTGCTCTTTCATTACAATCTAAAACAGTAAGATTAATACTATTTAAGTTCATGTAATTAAATCCAAAATCTAAAATTAAATTGATTGCTTCTGCTCCATAGCCTTTGCTTCTGTACTCACTTCTGCCTATAAAAATCCCTAAAGTTGCTTTACTATCTGTTCTATCAATCTTTTCTAGTGAAACTGTACCAACCATAACATCATCTTTCAAATCAACAATTACAAATGTTGATTCTGGATTTGCATTCTTTTCTAAAAATTCTTTTTCTCCACTCAAGCTTATCATTTGAGCAGTTCTTCCAATATAATCAGTTACTTCAAAATCATTCATCCATTCTGTAAATTGTTCCACATCTTCTGCATTTCTTGGAGACAAATATATTCTCTCTCCAACCAATTTTTTAAAATATTTCATAACTTCCTCCTTTTTTTATTTCTCACAAATTTTCAAAAATTTCTTTGTGTATCTTTAAATTTTCAAAAGAATAGTTATATTGCTAGGGACAAGAATTAAAAATGAATGAGGCGTACTTTTTGTACGTTGATTTCATTTTTAATTCGTAGTGAGACTATTATTTTGGAAATTTTAACCTATGGCGTGGAATGGGCAGATATTTAAGCAAGTCCCACACTTAATACACTTCTCCTCGTTAATATGATGTGTTTTACCTGGCTCTCCTGTAATTGCTCCAACTGGACAATTACGACTACATTTTGTACATCCTCTACACTTTTCAGGATCAATTTGTATTTTTGCTAATGCTTTACATTCTCCTGTTCTGCATTTCTTCTCTTCTATATGCTCTAAGTATTCTTCTCTAAAATACTTTAGTGTTGAAATTACTGGATTTGGTGCTGATTGTCCTAATCCACATACCGAAGTCTTTGGTATAATTTTCGCCAATTCTTCTAATTTTTCTAAGTCTTGTTTTGTTGCTTCTCCATTAGTTATTTTCTCTAGTATTTCAAGCATTCTTTTAGTTCCAATTCTGCATGGTGTACACTTTCCACAAGACTCATCCACAGTAAATTCTAAGTAGAACTTAGCAATGTTTACCATACATTTTGTATCATCCATTACTATAAGTCCTCCTGAACCCATCATTGAACCTATTTGTTTTAATGATTCATAATCTATTGGTGTATCTAAATGCTCTTTTGGAATACATCCACCTGATGGGCCGCCAGTTTGTGCAGCTTTAAACTCTCTGTTGTTTGGTATTCCTCCACCAATATCATAAACAATTTCTCTTAAGGTTGTTCCCATTGGAACCTCAACTAACCCAATATTTACAACATTTCCACCTAACGCAAATACTTTTGTTCCTTTTGAGGTTTCTGTCCCAATACTTGAATACCATTCTGCTCCATTTAATATTATTTTCGTTATATTCGCATAAGTTTCAACATTATTTATTAATGTTGGTTTACCCCATAAACCTGAATTTGCAGGATATGGTGGTTTTAATCTTGGTTGACCACGTTTTCCTTCAATAGATTCTAAAAGTGCTGTTTCTTCTCCACATACAAATGCTCCTGCACCTAATCTAATATCTACATCAAAGCTGAAGTCTGTTCCAAATATATTTTTTCCAAGTAGCCCATAATCTCTTGCTTGTTTTATTGCTACTCTAAATCTATCTACTGCAATTGGATATTCAGCTCTTACATAAATATACCCTTGATTTGCTCCAATTGCATAACCGGCAATTATCATTGCCTCTAATACAGAATGTGGATCTCCTTCTAAAATACTTCTGTCCATAAATGCACCTGGGTCACCTTCGTCTGCATTACATACCACATATTTTTGTTCTGATTCTACTGCCTTAGTTAATGCCCATTTCTTACCTGTCGGAAATCCTGCTCCACCTCGTCCTCTTAGTCCAGAATCTTCTATTGTTTTAATTACTTCATCTGGTATCATTTCTAAAAGTACTTTTTCTAATGCTTTGTATCCATCAAAAGCTATGTATTCATCAATATTTTCAGGGTCAATTTTCCCACTGTTTTGAAGAGCAATTCTTTTTTGTTTTTTATAAAAAGTCAAGTCGTCTAGTTTGTTTACTCTAGTTCCATCAATGTCTTTGCATAATAGTCTTTCAACTATTTCACCATCTATAATGTGCTTTTGTATAATTTCTTCACAGTCTTCTGGCTTTACCATTGCATAAAATGTGTCTTCTGGTCTAATGATTACTATTGGTCCTTTGGCACATAACCCAAAACATCCTGTTTGAATTACACGTACATTTTCTAAATTTTTTTCTTTTACTATTCTTTTAAAATTCTCTATAACTTGTGTAGATTTTGAAGATGTACATCCTGTTCCATGGCATACTAAAATATGTTTTTCTCTTCCTCCAACTGATGTATCTACTCTAATATTTAGTTCTTTTCGCTTTTCTTCTCTTATTTTTCTTATCTCTTCTAAAGTTTTCAAATCATTACTCCTTTCCTATTTACTCATCAATTCATCTAAAACTTCATCAAGTTTTTTTACAGTAGCTCTTCCGTAAACTTCTCCATTTACAGTAAATACTGGTGCTATTCCACATGCGCCCAAACAACGAGTACTATCAATTGAAAACTTTCCATCTTTTGTTGTTTCTCCTTCTTTAATGCCTAGTCTTTCTTTTAATCTATTCATTAGTTTCTCAGAGCCTTTTACAAAACATGCTGTTCCTAAGCATACTGAAATTGCATATTTTCCCTTTGGTTTTAATGTAAATCTAGAATAAAAAGTAATTACTCCATAAATTTCTGCCATTGGGATATTTAAGTATTCTGATATTTCACTTTGTGCAATTTGTGGAATATATCCATATTTTACTTGCACATCATTTAGTATAGGTACTAGATTATCTTTGGCAGTTGTATATTGCTCTAGAATTTTTTTTACTTCTTGCTTTAATTTTTGTTCTACACAATTCATTGGATAAAAGTCCCCCTTGTATATTTGTATTTTACTTTTACGAGTTTATTATATCAAATCAGTAGTTTTTATACAACAAAATACGACAAAAAAGCTCACCCTATGATAAATTTATTTTATCATAGAGGAGCTTCTTAATTATTTAAAACTAATTTTACTATTTATTGGGCAGATTTGAATGAAAGTTTTTCCATCGTTCACTTTTATTTCATTTCCATCTAAATCTTTATATACTGTTTGGCTACTTCTTGAAGTTTTATAGCATTTAATTGGTATATATTTTCCATTTGTAATGTAATATCCGTCTAATGTTTTCACATTATCTAATGTTTGTCTTCCTTTTCCACTGCCATCATCCAAAGTAGTATTTTTACATTTTGTTATAATAATATTTTTAGTTTTTACTGTATTTTTTGTATTCCAGTCTGTTTGTTTTTTATCTCTTGAATACCTAACATATTCTTTGCTCTCTTCGTCATATTCATATCTTACTGTGTTATATGCTGAATATGGAATTGTAACTGTATTTGCTAGGTTCGTAATCTTTCCTTCTGTTTCACCTTCTGCTGGTTCTTCTCTTTCATCTGGCAAATTTACTTCGTCAACTACATAGTTAAGTACTGTTTTTTTGCTAGTTGTAGTTCTAAATTCTTTGTTTTCAATAAGTTTTGTTAACTTAGCTGTTGAGGTTACAGCATTATGTGGAGCATATCTACTGCTATCTCTCCAAAAGTCTGTTGCACTTTCATATATTCCATTTATATCATCAACTTTTAATTTTGTAATATCTGCTTTTGCTTGTGGACTTTGTCCATAATGAACACAAATTGCATCATTTTCTAGCATATAATCTAGATAATAATGTCTAACACTTCTTAATGGTCCGATTTTGCTTATGTCTTTATTTTTTATTACCGCCATTAATCTGGTTTCTCCACCTTCAACAATCATTTCATATACTAAATCTGCTTGTTCCAAACCTGCTTGTGGCATTGCATTTATATTATTATCTATCATAAATGCAAGTGGTCTTTCTGTTCCTGCAAAAGTTTTAGGTTTTAATTCTTTCTTTGGAGCTTCTGTTTTTGTTTTATTTTCTGTACTTCCAACTTCTTGACTATTTTTAAACTTTTCAATTCCTAACCATACACTTACTGCTAATATTGCTAATAACAATAATACGATTATTGGTTTTACACTTTTTTTAGATTTTTTTCTTGCCATTTGAAAACATCTCCTTTTTAAACAATTGCCATTGCTATTCCATATAGCACAAGTACTAATACAGTGGCAAAGCATCCACTAAATATTATTTCTGATAATTTATGTTCTTTTGCCGCAATTCTACTTTCAGCTAGTAAAATAGCAGTTACTAATGATAACATTAAGATTACTATATTATCTGTTAATAGCCAAATCAATGTGTTTGCTGCAAATCCAATAGCTGCGTGCCCACTTGGGACAAATTTTGAATTTAATCCTTTATGTTTATTAGATTTTGCATAAGCAACTAATGCTAGTGCTGCAATCATTACAATTACCATAATAGCAAATGATAAATGTACTGGATTACTTGTTACATTTTTTAAAAATGCTAATCCTATATCTGCTATTTTATCAAAGAATAAGAAGTATGCTACTATTATTGCATTTATAGTAGTTATTACTACTCCTCCTGCTGCAACGTCTTTAGCTATTTTTGCTTTTGGATGATATACATCAACATATAGGTCTACAACTGTTTCAATTGCTGTATTTACCATTTCTGCAAATATGATAAGCACTATGGTAAATAAAAAACATAAAAATTCTGCGCGGTTTAAATTAAAAAATAAGCTAACAATTACTACAATTACTGCAATTATTAATTGTTTTTGTATATTACCTTGTGTGGTTGTTGCATATATTATTCCATTAAATGCATTTTTCCAAGCATCTATAAAATTATGATTTTTTAGTTCCTTGTTTTCTTTTTTCATTATTCTCCCCTTGTTATATTTAATTGAGACAAAACATTTTCCTCTTTTTCTCTCATTTGAGCTTTTTCCTCTTTCTCCATATGGTCATAACCTCTTAGGTGATAAAATCCATGAACAAGCATATATGCAAATTCTCTTTCAAAACTATGTTCATATTCTTTTGCTTGTTCCTCCACTCTTTCAATAGAAATTATGATATCACCCATTATATCTTGTAATGTTTCTACTTGAGTGTCAGCTGTCTCGTCAACAAGTTTGTCCAATTCATCTTTTTCAAACATAGGAAAAGAAAGTACATCTGTCTCTTTATCTATATTTCTATATTCCTTATTTATTTCACGTATATTTTTAGGATCTGTTAATGTAACACAAATATATAAAGAGGTAGGATTTATATGCTCTACCTCAAAACATTTTTGTATTACTTTTTCAATTATAGCCTCTAGCTCTTCATTTTGTTGGATATCTTTCCAAACAATTTCTGTTACTGAATTCATTATATTTTCCTTCTATCTAAATTATGCATTAACAACCTTTTTAGGTCTACCTCTTCTCTTAACTTTTTTTGGTCCTTTAGTGTAAGCACCTTCTGAGATAAATGAATTTTTCAAGTTTTTCATAGCATCTAATTCTACCAATTTTGCACAGTAAAATTGAATAATTTTATAATATCTATTTGGCTCTTTTCTTAATTTTTTCAAATCGTTTCTTAAGAATAAAACTTGCTTATCTTTAGAATATTCAATATAATTTTTCTCTTTTCCTTTTTGAATTGCTTGATATTGTTTGTAAAAGTCTTTATATGCTTCCCTTTCTGCTGGTTTCTCCCAATATACTTTAGTAGATTGTAATTTTACATTATATTCTTCTATTAAAGTAATAAGTAAAGAATATGCTTTTTCTTGTTTTCTAATTACTTTTGTATCTACTATTAAACTTCTAACGTCATTTAATAATTTTTCATAGCATTGTTCTGCTACTATAAGTGGTAAACTATGTGTAAATAGTTTTCTGCTTAAACTTAATAATATCATATTTTTTTCAATGGTATCGTTTTGATCTAATTTACCAACTGTAAATCTTTCAAAGCTTTGATAATCTTCAATTATTTCTTTATATACTTTGTTATCTGGATCTTGTTTCATTTTTAATGGTAATATATTTTCAATATATTTCTCTAATGTATCAAATATTTTGTTATATACTTCATCTTTAGCTCCTGGTGTTAAATTGTCTGCAAGTTTAATTGAATAATGTTTTAACAACCCTTTATATAATGATTCCATTTGAGAAACATATAATGTTTGATATCTTTGTAATAGCTGTTCTTTATTAAGACTATCAACAGTTTCATAGTCTAGGTTTAATAAATACATTTGCTTTTTATACTTGTATTCTAAATATTCTGTTTCTTTTAAATGAACAACTGAATAATACTCAGATAATGCATTTTTTTCAAAATCACTCGCTACATCATTCTTTACTTTTTTATAAATAGAATCCATAATATATTTGTCTATTGATTCTAGATATAAAGCGTATACATCTTCAAATTTCTTTTCAATTGCTTCTTGTTTTTCTTGATTTTGAATATCCTCGCTTGCTTTATATGCTTCATAAGCTTTTAGAGCATTGTTTCTTTTTATTGAAATTAACATTCCATTGATTCCAATTTTTGTTGGAGTTAGTATTTTAGTAATTGTGTTACTAATTTTTGAAAAAAATGTTTTTTCTTGGTATATTCTCAAACTTCTTTCTTCCATGGCATCTGTTCCTTTCAAAATACTATTTTTTCTTTTGTCCCAATACTTTCGAGTACTTCGTAAATAACTTCAACTTCAATATTTGCTCCTATTTGTTCTGCATTTATTTTTTTATTTGTTACTTGTTTTCCTTCTATTTGCTCTTTTAGGCTCTCGTCAGCTTGTGCTATTCCAAGCTCTTTTGCTTCTTCTATACTATATGTAATTTCTTGTTCTTCATACTCTTGGTATGTTTTTTGGTGTATTTCTATTGGCAAATAAAAATCTGAAAATAGTTTTAGTTTTTTACTCGTCTCTATTGTATCATAATTTTGAAATTTTGGAACCCCTTTTGGCAAATTTATTTCAAAATTATTTATCTTTACGGAATATTTATTTTCCTCCTTGTCTGTTTTTATTTTTTTAGTCTGTTTTAAAGGCACACTTATTTTTTGAGAATACCATACTTTTGCTTGAACTTCGCCATTTGCATGCACATAGCGTATTCCTGTAAACTGACCTTCAAGCCACCCTTGTATTAGCACAGTTCCTTTTGTAACTATGTCTCCTTCTTTTACTACGGCTGTGCCATTTTGAGCATTTATTTTTACTATCATCGCATCTTTTGTTGCAACAATATTACAATACTCTTCTTCTTTGATTATATCAGGTTTCAAATCTGCTTCTACTATTTTTACAATTGCATTTGTTCCTTTTATCTCTATTCCTATCCATGCTAAATCACTTCTTTTTAATCGTATTTTATCAATTATATTTTTGGTGTTTAAATTTGTTTTAGATGTTCCAACTTTAAAATTATCATCTGCTAAGTCTTTAATAATTTCTTCTGCCGAAATTTTATTATTCCCTATTACTTCAATATTCCATACGAAGTTTGATAATGCAATAACTACAATTATTAAAAGTATAAAAAATATAGCAAAGATTTTTCTTTTTTTATATTTATGTAAGATAAATGGTATTCCTCTTTTCTTTTGTATTTTTACTCTACATTTAGTTTTTTTAGCTATTTCTTTTATTTTTTTAAAATCCCTGATTCCAATATTTACTCTTATAATTGTGGAGTGTTTTCTTTTCATATTCCACAAAAATATTTTTTTACTATTACAAATATTTATAAAACGTTCTATAAAATATCCTTCTACTTCAATATTTACATATCCTAAAATGTAAGCTAATAGTATTTTAAAATACAAACTTTTCCCTCCTATTCTTCATCTGTAATTGTTTCAAAATCAATGCTTTCTATTTTTCCAGTAACTAATAAATCGTCTGTTGTCATTTCTTCTAAATACAAATCATAGCCATTTATGTTTAAAATTCCAATATGTGTACTAATCCTAATATAGAAGTCTTGATACTCTAATATTCCTTTATAATTTTCAATCAACATTTGTTTAAAACCTATTACTGTTATTTTCGGTAAATTAGTTGATATTTCTTGAGGGATTTCTAATAAACGATTTATTCTACTTTGTATACTTTTATTTTTCTTAGAAGCTTTTCTCAAACTTTCTCATCTCCCCTATGCTATTTCTTTATAGTTGTCAAAGAATTAAATTTGACACATTAAAAATTGTAATTATTTTGCAACCATTTACCTTTGGAAATCGTCTAAAGACTTAAACTCATACCCCATCTTCTTAATCTCCTTAATACAATAATCTAGAATATTACTATTATCTTTTGAAGTTGCATGTAGTAATATAACTGCTCCGAGGATGTATGTTATTTAAAATCATCTTTTTTCCATAATCTTCTCTGCCTTGTTTATTTTTGTCCCAATCATCATAGGCAAAACTCCACATAACAGTTTTATAGCCTAATGTATTGGTATATGCTACAGTTCTTTCACTGTATTCTCCTTTTGGTGGACGAATGTATTTCATTTCATAATTAAATTTTTGGTAAACTGCTGTATGCAAATCCATTACTTCTTTTTGTATTTGTTCATTTGTTAAATCTGGCATACTTTTATGATTCACTGTATGATTTCCAATAGTATGGCCTTCATCTATCATCTGCTTTACTAAATCTGATGCAGTGTTTAGATAATGGGCTGTTATAAAAAATGTAGCCGGAACTTGATTTTCCTTTAATACTGCTAATATTTTAGGAGTATAACCAGCTTCATATCCATTGTCAAAAGTAAGATATACATATTTTGAGTATTTATTTCCCATTGCAATTCCTTCATATGTATCTATTATTTTTTTATTTATACTTCCTAAATCTGGTTGTTCATTATTGTTAGATCTTTTTATTCCCCAACCTATTCTTTTTTCACTAATTGAACTCGCACCTGTTTCTGTTGTATTATTTGAATT
>FR889079.1:0-1367 GCA_000435755.1 Clostridium sp. CAG:508 | reverse complement strand
ATAAATACCAATAAAATTGATGATATAATTACAATAAAGTTTGATTTTTTTTTCATTTTATCCCTCTTTTCTTTTAATAACAACGCTTTTATTTTTTCGACATTTTATAGTTTTTTATAAAATTCTTCTTGACAATATTATTTATTTGCATTATATTTATATAGGCAATTGGAAAAAAATGGGTAATTTTATATTGTTTTGTCGAATTACCATTGCGCGTTTTTGTTGTGTTAATTTATATTTATTATATTATACGGAGGAAAAATATATGTTAGATTTTGTATTATGTGATGATAATTTTAACGCTTTAACAAGATTAGAAAAGATGCTAGAGTCTTTATTTATCGAGTGTAAAATTAACGCGCGTATTGCATTAAGTACAACAAATCCTGAAGAATTAATTGAATATGTAAAAGTTAACAAGGTTAATGTTGTATTTTTGGATATTGATTTAAAATCTAACATTACTGGACTAGATTTAGCTGATATTATCCGTAAAAAGGATAGAAACATTTATATTATCTTTACGACTGGTCATTTAGAATATGGTTTAATGGCATATAAGTATAAAACTTTTGATTATATACCCAAACCAATAACTGTAGAGAGATTAAAAGATACTATAACTAGGTTAGTTGAAGATTATTCGGGTTCTGAACCCAAGTTTGTAAGACTTGATAATAACAGAACTATTATCAGGCAAGATAGCATTTTGTATATTCAAAAAGAGGGGATGAAAACTATCTTTTATACTGATACCAGAGAATATGAAACTTATAGTTCTTTTAAAGTTATAATGTTACAATTGCCAGACACTTTTATACAATGCCATAAATCATATATTGTTAATACTAAAAAAATAACTAGTGTAGACTTTTCTAACAATGTTATTTTCCTAAATGATAATGTGGACTGTAAATGTTTTATAGGTCCTAAATATAAAAATAAAATTATGGAGGTTTTTAATTATGCAAATTTTTCAGACAATTTGGACAGCAATGACGACACAGAATGATATCGCTTTAAGCATTATCTTTTTTCTACTTTCTTTTATTGAGGCTAGTGTTAGCATGTTACTATTTACCACGATTTTTGATATGAAGTCTTCTAGAAAATCTAAAATTATCTATGTATTTTTAGTAGCTATTGTTGGATCTATTATTAGAATATTTATTCCAGACCCTTTTGGAAGTTTTATTAACATCCTATTTATATTATGCTCTATTAAATTTGTTTTTAAAGCTAGTTGGCTAAAAGCATTATTATCTGAGTTTGTTATGATTGCTTTAAGCACAGTGTTAGAATTATTCATGTTTAAATTTTATCAAACTGTTTTAAATATTCCTTATGATAATGTTATGACATTT
>FR889078.1 GCA_000435755.1 Clostridium sp. CAG:508 | reverse complement strand
ATTTAGGAACAAAATATTTTTATATACTTTGTCAACAGTCTGAAAAGATATAATATTTCTATTATATCTTATAACATTCATCTAATTTATGTATCTTTTAAATATTTTTCCCAATCCATAAAAGCATGTCCGATTCTTAAAACAAATTCAGATTATTATTATAGCATTTTCTATTTTTAAAATCCACAAAATTAAGAATATTTGAAGATACATCCTATTTAATTTTATACAAAAAACATTCTTTATCGTGTGAATAAATCACACCTATTGCTTGTAAATAAGAATATATAATTGTTGTTCCTACAAATCTCATTCCTCTTTTTTGCAAATCTTTTGAAATTATATCTGATAACTCTGAGCTTGTTTTTCCTATTTCATATATTACTTTGTTGTTTGTAAAGCTCCAAATATAATTTGAAAATGTTTTGTATTCATTTTGTATTTCTTTAAATATTTTACTATTGTTTATAGCTGCATTTATTTTTAATTTATTTCTTATAATATTTTCATTCTTTAATAGCTCTTGTACCTTTTTTTCATCATAATCAGATACCTTGTCTATTTCGAAATTATCAAATGCTTTTCTAAAATCTTCTCTTTTATTTAACACACACTCCCAAGATAAACCAGCTTGGAAAGATTCTAAGATTAGCATTTCATATAAATGTTTGTCATCATATACAGGAACTCCCCATTCTTTATCGTGGTATTCTATGTATTTTTCATTTTTTAAGTTGCACCATTTACATCTTGTCATAATGCTGTACCTTTCTTTTGAACAAAATATTTACTCATATTATTTTCTTATTCATAATCATAGTTGCTATTACAATTTCATTCTTATTCATATTTAATTCTCCTCCTACAAATTATACTTATTCTTCTGGTATTAATTTTTTAATTGAACTTATATATATAACTAAATATGATATTGATAACAAGAATCCACCTAGTACATCACTTGTATAATGTACTCCTAAATAAATTCTGCTTATACCTATTAAACAAATTAGTATGCTTAATATTGTAATCAATGTCCATTTTACATATTTATTTTTTATATATCTATAAATTAAATATATTAAATATCCATAAAAAGCCATGCTTACCATTGAATGTCCTGAAGGAAAACTATATCCTGTTTCTTCAACTATTCTAAATTCAGTTGGTCTTGGTCTTTGCAATATTCTTTTTAATAATTGATTTAGAATTGTAATAATAACTATGTTCGAAATAATTGATAGACCTATTTTTTTATTTTTTATAAGTAAAAATAACATAACTGTTGCTATTGATAAAAATATTGCCCCGCCAAAATTAGTTATAAATTTTGCTATTGGTGTTACAAAATCAGATATTAAAAATGTTGATATAAGTTTATATCCAATAATGTCTCCATTCATTATTTCTTTATTAAAAACATCTTCTGCTAATGCTAAAAAACCTACTAGACAAATAAATAGTACAACCCATTTTAGATTTTTCTTTATAAGTTCTTTCCAATCTTCTTTCATTTTTTCGCCTCTTATTTCTTTTGTTTTTTATTACTGTGTAATTATATAATAAGTGGCAGATAATTTCAACCAATTATCTGCCACACTTTTTATTTCATTTTTTATTAAATTTCAAACTTATATAAGCTTTCTCCTGATTTTAGCTTTTTTATAACTTAAAAAGGAATGATCTATTTCAAATCCAAGAATGTTTTTTATTTTTTCATAAGTTAGTTTATAACTTTTCTTTTTATTTTCTTTTAGATAGTTCCATAATGGTTCATATTTACTCATATTTCCACTCCTTAAGTTTTCTAGTTGTTATTATATAACAAAAAGGCAGATATTTTCAACTAAATATCTGCCTCTTTTCCAAAGATTTTAATTATTCAAGAAATTCATTACTAAATCTATAATAACATCTTTTTCTTTTGGGTTTGATTCTGCAATTAATAATGTTAATGCCGCTAATGTATTGTTGTCTATTGTTTGTTCTCCATTTTTGTATAGTATTCCATAAAAGTTTAAAAAATATATAAACAATGTAGCTGCAATTCTTTTGTTTCCATCTGCAAACACATGATTTTTCACTATTAGATATAAAAAGTTTGCTCCCTTTTCTTCAACACTTTTATATATTTCTTTTCCAGCAAAACTTTGATAAATATTGCCTATAATTGATTCTAATCCTCTATCTCTTTCTACTGCAAATAGTGTACTTTCTTCATTAAATCTTAGTTTGTTTATTATCTCAATACAATTTTTATATTCAATTTTTCTTTCATCTACACTTCCATCTATTTTCTTTAATGTTTTATGATCATAATCGTCAAGTAAATCTAGTGCTTTTGAATATTCACCAATTACCTTTAAAATTTCTTTTGCATCATTCCCTTCTAGTCGTTCATCCATGCGGTTTGCTATGTCTATTAATTTAATTGTTTTTTCTAAATATTCTAATCTTTTTTGATTTACTGCATAACCTTTTAGCATATAATCTTTTAGTATTTGTGTAGCCCATTTTCTGAAGATAACTCCATTTCTCGACTTAACTCTATAGCCAACTGATATTATAACATCTAAATTGTATAATTTTGATTTTCTACCTCCAGAACTTTTATCGGAAATTCCGATAGAAGTTTTTTCTTCAAGTTCGCCTTCTTTAAAAATATTATTAATGTGTTCACTTAATGTAGATTGTTTTACATCAAATAGTTCTGCCATTTGTGCTTGTGTAAGCCATACTGTTTCTTCTCTTAGACTTACCTCTAACTTCACTCCTTGATTTTCAAATAAAATAATTTCATTCTTTTTTTCTTCCATAGAAACACTTCCTTTTTTACAAAATTTAGTATAGCTACGTATATTATTATATATAATTTTCATATATTATTTTAAAACTATTGTTCGTATTATATAGCAAATTAACTAATATGTCAATGTTTATTTTAAGATTTTGTAAAAATTTTTCAAAGCAATATAGCAGATAATTTTAAATAATTATCTGCTATTCTAATGAAATTATATTTTTATAACTTATTTTAATCTTCTATTTTCGCTTCTAAAACAGATAAATTCACGACTTACTTATCGTAGAGTATTAGACCTTTTCATATAGCACATAATCATTATTATAATTAAGCACTATTTCATTGTCTCCACCTGGATAAACTCCTGCATTTAATAATTCTTTTGAGTTTGTTTCTCCATCTACTTTTGGTACATAGTCGGAATCAATTAATTGGTCAATAGTTCCTATTTGAGCTGCTCCACCAATATAATCAATTATTTTATTTGATTTAGTATATAATGTTCCATTAAATTTTACTAATGGTTCTTCTGCATATTTACCTTCTTTAAAATCTGCTACCTTTTCATATTCACCATATTTTTTGTCATCTAGAAGTTCTATTTTTTCTATTTCTTGTAATGGTGTTGGCACTACATCTGGTATAGTTTCATCTGTAATTGTTATTGCAATATTATTTTTTACACCTAAATCAGATACAGGTATTTTTACACCTCTCCATACAATATCAGTACTTTCTTTTATAGAAAAATTGTATTTTCCTCTCCAGTTTATGTTATTTACATCAAGTCCTGTTGCACTTATATGTATTGTTCCATTATTTTCCCTTATACTATCAATTTTTGCATAGAATGTTGTTCCTTCTGCTTTACGTATTAATAAATCAGTTTTTGCTTTATTATATTGTCCTACTAATAAACCAATGACAAAGCTTATACAAACTGCAAATATCACTCCTATTATAATAAATGTTTTTTTCATATTTATCACCTCTTAACCTTTCTATTATTTAGACTTCTTTTTTCTTGCTTTTTGTTGGTGATTTTTATAAATAATTCCAAAAACTATAGTTAATACTAAAAATAATCCTGAAATTCCTAGAATCCCTATATCATAGTTGTCCAATTGAATGTTTGCATCTTCTTTAATCGCTGTTGTTTCAGTTGTATCGTTCTTCTTAGTATTGTCATACACAGTATCACTCGCTATTTCGTTATTCTCAGTCACTTCATTTTTTATAGTAGTTTGTGGTATATTCTCTTTCTTTTTTAGTATTCTACTTGCAAATATAGTAACAGATATAATAAACATAGATAAATTGCTTAATAATATTTTTAAAGAATGAACAGCTTTATAATATCTCCATTGTATTGTTCCTATTGGTTCTCCTAGTATTTGCGATATTTGCCTAAATGATAGATTAGATATGACTTTTAGTGATACTATTTCTTGTTCTTTTTTATCTAGTACTGATATT
Organism: Clostridium sp. CAG:508; assembly: GCA_000435755.1. GTDB lineage: Bacteria > Bacillota > Clostridia > TANB77 > CAG-508 > CAG-273. Next base: position 5,046 of record FR889078.1, on the reverse strand, counting down.
ATCTTATTATATGATTCTTTGTCTTCTACATTAAATATATTGTCACATTCATCACTTATATAATAAATTTCATCTATATTAATTGTATTTTTTTGTTTCTTTAGAAAAGTTATAGCTTCATTTTTAGTTACAGCATATAGCCAACTTGCTTCATTTTTGTCTGGTAAAATTTCTTTATTCATTTTCCATATTTTTAAAAATACCATTTGTTTAATGTCTTCACTATTTTCTTTATTTTTTAATATCGAAAATGCTATTCTATATACCAAATTACTACATTCATTATATAATTCATTAAATGCTTCTTCTTGCTTATTCATTTTTAGCTCTGCAAAAAGTTTATGCAATTCTTGTTTGTTTATAAATTTCATAATATTTTACCCCTATTATTAAGTGCTCTTACCCTAGTGCTACATCTAAAATCATCATTATTACAAATCCAAGAGCAACTCCTATTGTTCCTATATTTGAATGTTCACCATTTTGAGATTCTGGTATTAGCTCTTCAACAACTACATAAATCATGGCTCCTGCTGCAAATGATAATAAATATGGTAGTATTGGTACTACTGTGCTTGTAAGTAATATTGTAATAATTGCTCCTATTGGTTCTACTATGCCCGAAAGTGTTCCATACAAAAAGGCTTTTGATTTTGACATTCCTTCGCTTTTTAATGGCATTGATATAATTGCGCCTTCAGGAAAGTTTTGTATTGCAATTCCTATTGCTAAAGCAAATGCTCCTGCCATTGTTATTCCAGTATTTCCAATAAGTGCACCAGCAAATGTAACACCTACTGCCATTCCTTCTGGTATATTGTGAAGTGTAACTGCAAATACCATCATTGTTGTTTTCTTAAGTTTTGCTTTTATTCCTTCTGTTTTATCATTATTTAAGTGTAAATGCGGAATTACACTATCAAGTACAAGTAAAAAGGCTATTCCTAGTATAAATCCAACTGCTGCTGGAATCCATGCTACTTTTCCTTGTTCACTTGCCATATCAATTGATGGTATAATTAAAGACCATATCGAAGCTGCAAGCATTACTCCTGATGCAAAACCTAATAGTAATTTTTCTACTTTTGAGTTCATCTTGTTTTTCATTAAAAATACCATTGCTGAGCCAAGTGTTGTTCCTAAAAAAGGTATTGCTAAACCTGTTACTAAATTCATAAAATCTCCTCCTTATTTATTTGTTTCTATAATAAATTTTAAATCTTCTATAGCCTTATCTATATTCATCATTCCATTTCCTATAGGATAATAAACTGGATATATTTTATAATTTTTCTTACCTATTTTCTTAGAAAAGCTTTGTTTTCTGCATTGTGATACAGATATGTTTTTGTCTAAAACTATAGAACTTACTTGGTTTCCAAGTGTTATAATTATTTTAGGATTGATAATTTCTATCTCTTTGCAAAGTAAATCAAGATATTGGCTATAAACTGAATTAGTCAGTACCCTTGCATCTGTTTGAGTACATTTTCCTAAATTAGTAATGAAATATTTGTGTTTCTCTACATTTGAATATACCATATCAGCAAATTCTTCATCCCATTCTTGTGGTTTTTTTGAAATAATTCCTTGATATATTTCTTCATCTAATAATCCAATTTTATAAAATAACTTCCATATATTTTTTGTACCTATCCAAGGTGATCTTCTTCCTTTCCATTGTGGGCATGAAGCAATATTTCTACCTGTTGGATTCATAAACACAAAGCAAATATTTGGATTTTTAGTACATCCTCCATTATATATAGACATTAATTCTTTTGCTCCATATATTTTTTGTAACTTATCATATTCTACATTTAATTCTTCTATTTTCATATCTCTTCCTTGCAATAATTATTTAATTCCATCTCTCAAATATACTTTTATTTGTTTTATAATATGAGGGATATTATAGTTGCCTGCAAATTTTTCATTATTTAATAATTCTTCATTTATAGTTACCCATTCAAGTTTATTTTTTTCTTCTACCAAAGTTACTTCATTTTTTAATATTCCATAGTATACTTGTAAATTGTTTTCATATTTAAAGTAATTTAAATCCATAAAATGATCTAACTCAATATCATGACTGCTTATTCCTGTTTCTTCAAATAACTCTCTATAAGCCGCTTCATCATTTGGTTCATTTTCTTCTACTTTGCCTCCAACAAAATTATACAGACCTTTGTATGGCTCTTTTGCTCTAATACAAAATAGAGCTTTTGTTAAATTTTTATTAAATACTACTATTAAATTAAGTCTTTTCATAATCTCACTCCTATTTTATTTTGCAGTTCTGTTTCAACTCTTTCCTAATACCACTTGTAGTTCCTGTAATTAACGTATACATATTTCTATCCTTCTTTCTTGTCTATTTTATATCATAAAAGCAGATAACTTTCAATTACCTGCTTTCATTTTACCTCTCTACATTTTTATTATGCTCTATACCTGCTGTTTTTTCTCTTAAATCTGCTACTATTTCATTTTTCTTTTCTTGCCATTGCTTTGAATTTATTTGTTCAAATCTTATTAATGCGGTTCCAACGTTTTTATCATGTCCAAAAATGTGTGTAGCAAGCTGAGCTTCTGGAGTTTCTTGTACAAACTTTTCATCACTAAGTTGTTTTTTACTATATGAATGAGTTGTAAAGTCTAATTCTTCTAAAAATTTCATTTCTCTTTTTATTACTGCTGGAGATATCATATATATACTATTTTTATCTTTGAATCTATAAAATCCTCCATCTCTCATTTCTTTTATTTTATCAATTGCATCTAATAACTGCAAGTTAACTAGAGCTATTGTTTTTGATATTCCATTTTTTGTCATTAGTTCATGCAAGTCTGTTGGTAAGTGTAAGTGAATACAATTCCCTGATATTCCATAAGTAAACATATCATTAATAGGATGTTTTTCCTCATTTTTACTTTGAGAAATTTCTTCTATTTTCTTTGACAAGTTCTCTCTTATATTCTCTTCACTATTCTCCAATTTTTCTGTAATTTGTTCAATTTCATTATCACTTTTCATATCTAATTGACCAAGCAAATGATTTACTGCTATTTCGTTTTCTGGTGTTCTCATTGATATTAAAATATTTTTTACTTCTTTTTTATTCATTATAATATCACTTCCCTTTTACCAATTATAACATAAATAGTAGAATTTAGTAAATAATTCATGTTCTATTTATTATCACTAATCATTTTTCTTTTAAACACTATTATTGATATTGCTAAAACTACAATAGTGTATGTTAAAAATACTATTATATTTCTTAGGCTTATTATTTGAATGTTATTGTTCATTATTCCTTTTATAATTGTTACACAACTTTCAAATGGAAGTATGTTACATATTTTCGCAAATACATCTCCTAGCATTTCTTTTGGAAAATACATTTCTCCTGTGAAGCACACTAATTGTACTACAATACTTGATACTCCTGATGATGCTTTTTCTGTAAATGTACTTCCTATCAATATTCCTATTGCTATAAATAGTATTGCAACAACAATAGATACTAAAATTGCCCATATAATGTTTATACTAAAGCTTAACCCTAAGATTATGGCTAATATAAAGAATAATACATTTTGAATAATTATTATAGGAATTATTGAGATTATATAGCCTAATATATATTCTACTGGTTTCATTGGGCTTGTGCCAAGTCTAATTAGTAATGATGTGCTTCTATCTTTTGCAACAAGCATAGCTGTAAAAAGTGTTAGAAAAGAGAATCCAAAAATAATTATTCCTGGTGTAAAGTTTTCTAATTTATAGTTTTCACTTGGTATATTAAATTGTTGAAATATAAAAAGTAAAAATAATGGCAATAAAATTGCAAATATTATACTTAATGGATCTCTTATTATTTCTTTAAAATTTCTTTTGGCAAAGTTTATTATTCTCATAATTCTCCTCCTGTTGCTATTTTTACAAAAGCATCTTCAAAATCTTTTGCATTTGATTTTTCTATTAACTCTTTTGGAGTTCCTACATCTATTAAACTTCCTTTTGCCATTATTCCAACTCTATCAGATAAACTTTCTGCTTCTTCCATATAATGTGTAGTTAGTATAATTGTTATTTTTCCTTTTTGGCTCTCTATAATACTCCATAATTCTCTTCTTGCAATAACATCTAAGCCTAATGTAGGTTCATCAAGAAATAATATTTGTGGGTTATTTATTAGAGCCATTGCAATAGATACTTTTCTTTGCCATCCTCCAGATAAAGTTTTTGCTTTTTGATTTAGTACTTCTTCTAATTTGAATGTTTTTACCAATTCATCAATTTTTTCTTTTGGATTTTTTATCTGATATACTCCTGCTATAAATTCCAAATTTTCTTTTACAGATAAGTTCATTGCAATTGCAGTTTCTTGTGGTGATACATTTAAAATTTCTTTTATCTTTTGTTTGTCTTTATTTATATCTAATCCATTTATTTTTATGTTTCCACTAGTAGGTAAAATCAAAGTAGATAACATTTTTATTGTAGTGGTCTTTCCTGCTCCATTTGTACCTAACAAAGAAAAAAGCTCTCCTTGTTTTATTTTTAAACTAACATTATTAACTGCTGTTTTTTCTTTGAATTTTTTAGTTAGATTTTCAATTTCAATTGAGTACATTTTTACTCATCTCCTTTTTGAAATATTTTATTTGATAAATCTTCAATAATATCAGACTTTACTAAAGCTATTCCTTGTTTTTTATCACATAAAACAACTATTGAATCTCCTGGATTTATATTAAACATATCTCTAGCCTCTTTTGGTATTACAATTTGTCCCTTTTCACCAACTTTGCAAATACCAACATATTTATCTTTATTCATAATTTTCTCCTTTCGGCCCAGTTATACTTTTCATACTTATTATACTTTACTAACATGAAAAAAGCAACATCTTTTTAAAATGTTGCTTAAATATTTTAATATGAAATGTTTTTGGTACTTCCATCTTTTAATAATACTTTTAAATATCTTTTTCCATTCTCTGTTCCTAAAAACTCTGCAACTGAATTTGCAATTTT
>FR889077.1 GCA_000435755.1 Clostridium sp. CAG:508 | reverse complement strand
GAACCAGAAAAAATGAATAAATACGATGTTAGCACTAATGCGTTTAACACGTACTTTAGCGCATCAAATATTATATTAGGCAGAGAAAAAACTCTGCCTTTTACATTTTACATACTAATATCTTGCAATAAAGTGTAAAGTATGGTATAAAAGTAGGAGAAAATAAAAATGGAGGTAATCCCTTTGGATAAATTAGTAATAAGCGGACCTACAAAATTAAAAGGTGAAGTAGTAATAAGCGGAGCTAAAAATGCAGCAGTCGCAATATTACCAGCCACTTTATTAGTTAATGGAGTATGCAAAATAGAGAATTTACCTAATATCAGTGATGTAAAAATGTCATGCAAAATTTTAGCTGAATTAGGTGCTAAAATTACATGGTTATCAGACAACGAAATTGAAATAGATACAAGAAATATTTGTTGCACACAAGCACCTCTTGATATGACTAGCAAATTTAGAGCATCATATTATTTGTTAGGTGCATTACTTAGTAGATGTGGGCAAGCAGAAGTTGGTTTGCCAGGTGGATGCAATTTAGGAGCAAGACCAATTGACCAACATATTAAAGCTTTTGAAGCTTTAGGTGCAAAAGTAGTAGTTGCACAAGGAAAAGTAACTGCAAAAGCTAAAAAGATGGTAGGAACATCAATATATATGGACGTAGTTTCTGTTGGAGCTACAATCAATGCAATGCTTGCAGCTGTGTTAGCAGAAGGAACAACAACAATAGATAATGCGGCAAAAGAACCACATATAGTTGATGTTGCAAACTTTTTAAACACTATGGGAGCAGACATTCGTGGAGCAGGTACAGATGTTATAAAAATAAATGGTGTAAAAGAATTAAAAGGAAATGCTACATATTCAGTAGTTCCAGACCAAATAGAAGCAGGTACTTTTATGCTTGCAGCAGTGGCTTCTAGAGGAGATATTACTATTAAAAATTGTATACCTGAACACTTAGACTGTATTACAGCTAAAATATTAGAAATAGGTGGAAACGTAAAAGATATGGGTGACTCAATAAGAGTTACTATGAATAAAAGACCTAATAAAGCAACTGTAAAAACTCTTCCATATCCAGGGTTCCCAACAGATATGCAACCACAAATGGGAGTTGTACTTTCAATGGCAGATGGTACAAGCATGATTCATGAAAGTATATGGGAATCAAGATTTCAATATACTTCTGAACTAAACAAAATGGGAGCAAAAATTACAGCACAAGGAAAATCAGCAGTATTTGAAGGTGTAAATGAATTAACAGGAGCACCAGTATATGCAACAGACTTAAGAGCAGGAGCAGCATTGATTATTGCTGGTATTGTAGCCAAAGGTGAAACTCAATTATATAACATTGAACATATTGACAGAGGATATGAAAATATTGAGGAAAAGTTTAGAAAACTAGGAGCAAATATACAAAGAGTTACAGAGTAAAGGACGAATACACAAATGTTTAAATTTTGTAGTTTATATAGTGGAAGTAGTGGAAATAGTTTATTTGTGCAAACTGATAATACTAAAATTTTAGTTGATGCAGGAGAAAGTGCAAAAAAAATTGAAACAGCTTTAAATAGTATAGATGTAGATATAAATGAAATTGATGCGGTTCTTGTAACACATGAACATACAGACCATATAAAAGGGCTAGCAACAATATCAAAAAAATTCAACATACCAATATATGCAAATAAAGAAACATGGGAAGCAATGCCACAAGTGGCAGAAAAAACACAAAATCAAAATTTGTTTAATGTAAATGAAAATTTTGAAATAGGTGATTTAAAAGTAATACCTTTTAGCATACCACATGATGCTGCAAACCCATGCGGGTTTAATATATTTTATAATAATCAAAAAATTAGTATTGCAACTGATATTGGACATATGGACAAAGCTATAATAAAAAATCTAGAAGGCAGTTCATTTGTATTATTAGAAGCAAATTATGATCCAAATATATTAGCATATTCAAGATATCCATATTCTTTAAAACAAAGAATAGCAGGTCCAAATGGACACTTATCAAATGAGGCAGCTGGAAAAACCATTTCATGTTTATTAAATTCAGGTTTGCAAAATGTTATGCTAGGACATTTAAGCAAGGAAAGTAATTTTCCAGAATTAGCATACAAAACTGTTATTGATGAATTATGTGCTAATAATTTTGATGAAAATAAAATTAAAGTTGGGATTGCAAACCGTTCAAATCCGAGCGAAATATTAAATTTAGAGGTATCATAAATGTTACATATTGACTGTATATGTGTCGGAAAATTAAAAGAAGATTATTTAAAAAATGCAATATTAGAATATTCAAAAAGACTTTCTAAGTATTGCATTTTTAATATTGTGGAATTACAAGATGAAAAAGTTCCATCAAATTTAAGTGAAGCTGAAAAACTAAAAATAATTGAAAAAGAAAGTAATAACATTTTAGCGAATATAAAAGAAAATAGTTGTGTAATTGCACTAGATTTAAATGGAAAACAATATACATCTGAAGAGTTTTCAGAAAAAATAGAGCAAATCACACAATATTCTTCACATATTACTTTTTTAATTGGTGGAACACTAGGAATGTCAAATCAATTATTATCAAGAGCTAACGAATTAATATCATTTTCAAAAATGACATTTCCACATCAATTAATACGTGTATTTTTGTTAGAGCAATTATTTAGAGGCTTCAAAATTCAACATAATGAAACTTATCATCATTAATATATTGGTATTGTAGAGGAAACTTCAAGGAACTTCAAAGTTATTATAAAAACGGGGCTTTGTAATTAAAATTAAAATTGGGAGATTGCCATTGAAAAAAACATATATAGGGGATATATGAATTAAAAAATTCCCTCTACAAAAATAAAATCATTAATCTAAAATTTTCTTTAGAATTCTTATAGCTAAAAATTTAGAAATTAAATTTTTAAGAATAAAATATAAAGAAATAAAAAATATAATTTGAAATAACATATTATTTGTCCTTTTTGAAACAAAAGTTATAAACTATGAACATATACTACTATAAAAAGTTCAACTTGTCAATAAAAACTTCACGACAAAAATCGACAAATAACTACAGACGCAATCATTCCAGCAAAGTCTGCCAATAAAGCCGCTAATAAAACAAAGCGGATTTTTTTTATTTTAATACAAGCTGTATATACAGCAATTGTATAGAAAGTAGTCTCTGTGGATCCCATAATTGTAGAAGCAATAACCCCTATTAAACTATCAACACCGTAATTTTTCATAATATCTACAGCTACACCAATTGATGCACTACCTGAAATTGGCCTTAACATTGCTAAAGGTAAAATTTGGCTAGGAATATTTAAAATGTTTGTAATTGGCGAAATAATCGAAATTATAAACTCCAAAACCCCAGAGGTTCTAAGAAGTCCAATTGCTAGAAAAATTCCTAATAAAGTAGGAAATAGTTCAACTACTATTTGCATGCCTTCTTTAGCACCATCTAAAAAAGTGTCAAAAATTTTTACTTTTTCTTTTATACCATAAAAAATAATAATTATTATTGTAGCAGGAATTGCTAAGGCTGATAAAAAATTAACTACTTGCATATATACAGTCCTTTTTTATTAAAATTTTTTCATTAAAAGTTTAGCTGACGTAATTCCAACTATACCTGCTATAATTGTTGCAAACCAAACTTGAATAATAATTCCACTGGGAGAATTAGAACCAAGGGAACTTCTAATAGCAATTACATTAGTAGGTATAAGTTGTAAAGATGCAGTATTTATAACAATAAACATTGCCATAGAATTAGTTAAAGTATCTTTTTTGGGGTTATCTTGTTGCATTGTTTTCATAGCCTTTAAGCCAAGAGGAGTGGCCGCATTTCCAAGGCCAAGTAAATTAGCAACCATATTCATAGAAATTTCATCTTGTGCTTGTTTATTATTTTTTAATTCTGGAAATAGAAAATTTATAAATGGTTTTAAAGCTTTACTTAAAGCATTAGTTAAACTAGTTTTTTTAGCAATTTCCATTATTCCATTCCATAAACAAATTGTACCAAAAAAAGTAAGTGTAAGCTGAACCGCAGAATTTGCAGAATCAAAAATGCCATTACTTACATTTTCAATATTTCCAGAAATTAAGGCGTATATAACAGAAATTATAATAAATGCAGGCCAAATTATATTTAACAAAAAAAATCACCTCTTATTATTTAATTGTATTCTTAAGCTTGTTTTTTATTACAAAAGATGTCTTTCGACAAAATTCGACCAATCAACACAATAAAATTACAGAAAATGTTAATTTTTTGTCGATATTTGCTTGCAATTACAAAGCTTTTGTGATATTATCAATATGTAATAAATTTGTCGAAAAATGTTATTTTAAGGAGGTTTTTCATGAAAGCTACTGGTATTGTAAGAAGAGTGGATGAATTAGGAAGAGTTGTTATTCCTATTGAACTAAGAAATAAATTTGGAATTGCAGAAAAAGACCCAATTGAAATATATGTTGATGGCTCAAATATAATATTAAAAAAATATGAACCAAACTGTATATTCTGTGGAAATTCTAAAAAATTATCTGAATACAAAGGTAAATTAGTTTGTGATAAATGTTTAGAAAAATTATCAGAAATTAAAGAAGAATAATAAATCAAAAAATAGTGTAACGAGAGGTTACACTATTTTTTTGTTATAAAATTTTGATAAATTTCATTTTTGCTAACATTTCTATCTTTTGCTATTTGTTTAATAATTTCTTTTTTGTCTAATCTTAATTTTTCATAAAAATTATAATGTTCTTCTAAACTCATTTTAGAAAAATCAACTTCATCAGCATTTTCAGTTTTATTTAAATCTAGAATAATTACATATTCACCTTTAGGTTCTTTCGATAAAGTTATTAGTTCTGAAATTTTCCCATATATTTTTTGCTCATGAATTTTGGTAAGCTCTCTTACTAAGCAGCCTTGGACATCTCCAACATTTTCTAAAATATCTTCTAAAGTTTTTTGTAACTTATGTGGAGCTTCGTATAAAATAACAGTTTTTTGCTCTTTCATAATTTGCAATAATTTTTCCTTACGATTTTTCTTATTTAAAGGTAAAAAACCATAAAAAGAAAATTCGGTTGTCGAAATTCCAGAAACAATTAAACTATTAATTAAGGCACATGCACCAGGTATTGGAATAATCTCAATATTATTTTTTATTGCCTCTTTTACAATTTCTTCGCCTGGATCGGAAATGCCAGGAGTACCAGCATCTGTCACTATTGCTATATTTTTTCCAGCTAATACTTTTTCAATTAAACCTTCTAATTTTATATCTTCATTATGCCTATGATAACTGATCATTGGCTTACTAATTTCAAAATAATTTAATAATTTTAAAGTTTGTCTTGTATCTTCAGCTGCAATTAAGTCAACATTTTTTAATGTATCTATTGCACGAAATGTCATATCATTTAAATTTCCAATAGGTGTTGCCACCAAATAAATTTTACCAGCCATGTAGTCCTCCTAAATTTTATTATATATTTTTAATAATTCTTCTGTATAAGTAACATCAGAATTATAAATATATAAAGGTTTCTCAATTTTTAAAAATGGTTTTGCATTTTTGGTTGCTTTAATTAAAACTAAGTTTGGAGCTTTGTCACAACTTGGTTGTACTAATTTTAATTCTTTAGGTTCCAATTTATATTTTCTAAGAAGAGATAAAATATCAACTAATCTTTCTGGTCTGTGAACCATATAAATACTAGATTGGTCTTTTAATAAATAACTAGAAATAGAAATAAAATCCTCTAAATTGGCAGTTATCTCATGGCGAGAAATAAGTTTAGCCTCAACTTCATTTATTCCACCAGTGCCTTTAGTTTTATATGGTGGATTTGTTACAATTGCATCAAAAGAGTTAGTTTCATAAATATTTTTTAAGTTTTTAATATCTTCACAAACAATTTCTATTTTATCTTGTAGGTTATTTAATAAAACACTTCGACTAGCCATATTAGCAACTTCTTTTTGAATTTCTATCCCAACAATTTTGGAAGCTTTAGTTTTGGCAGAAAGCAATATTGGCAAAATACCAGTTCCAGTACCTAAATCAATAACTTTTGCATTTAATTTAACATTCTTTGCAAAATCAGAAAGCAACACGCTATCCATTCCAAAACAAAAACCATTTTTATTTTGTATAATTTTTAAATTATTTAATTCTAAATCATCAATTCTCTCATTTTCTTTTAATTCCATAAAATACCTCTATATAAATATACCATAAAATCATACTTTTGAAAACACTTGCTAAAAATAAAAAAATATTGTATTATATAAATACATGTGTCTATAGCTCAGTTGGATAGAGCGCTCGCCTCCTAAGCGAGAGGTCGCAGGTTCAATTCCCGCTAGGCACACCACTTTTATAAATCTAGGAGAGAGTATGACAGAAAAAGAAAAGTTTATGAGAGAGGCACTTAAACAGGCTAAAAGAGCATATGAAAAGGGCGAAATACCAGTAGGTGCAGTTATTGTAAAAGATAATAAAATTATAGCAAGAGCATATAATGAAAAAGAAGAAAAAAAAGATACTACTAGGCATGCAGAAATTATAGCAATTCAAAAGGCTAGTAAAAAATTAAATGCTTGGAGATTATCAGGGTGCGAAATGTACGTTACTTTAGAACCTTGTAGTATGTGTGCAGGAGCGTTAATACAAGCTAGAATAAAGAAACTATATATTGGAACAATGGATGAAAAAACTGGTGCTTGTGGCTCTGTAATTAACTTGTTTAGATATGAATTTAATCATAAAATAGAAGTTGAAACAGGGGTGTTACAACCAAAATGTGAAAAAATTTTAAAAGATTTTTTTAGAGAATTAAGAGACAACAAAAAGAAAAATTAAAAATATGGAGCAGTATCGAAGCGGTCATAACGAGGTTGATTCGAAATCAATTAGGCGCCTCAAAAACGCCACGTGGGTTCGAATCCCACCTGCTCCGCCAATTAAAAAAGGAGACCAAAATGTTTACAGATAGTAAAAAGCAAATGATAAAACTTGTAATAGCAATAACAATACTAATTTTTGTATTAGTAATAGTTGGTATATTAATGATTAAATATGAGGTTGAAGGTGAAACTAATATGCCTTTTAAACTTTCAAAAGTTATAGTAGTTGGTACAGTTGAAGGTGTAGAAAATGGAGAGAGCGATAAAAAATGGGATTTTAGTATTTTCCAAAATAATGATATTCATTTTTACATTGATCAAAATGCAGAAAAATCACAAAATTTACTTATAAAATCAGTAAAAATAGATAATATAAAAGTACTTGAAGAACCTCAAAAAGGAAGTATAAAAGTATATATGCCTAATAGTGAAGCAGGTAGACTTTTTGCATATGATGAACAATTTGAAGTTAAAGAAAAATTAGATTTTAAAGGTGCAAGTCAAAGTAGTTCAACTAATTTAGAAATAGGTAGTAAAGGTGGAACTGCAGTATTTCGTATAAGCAATACAAATATAGGAGAATATAGATCAGACAAAGATAAACAAATTGAACATAATTCTAGCCTATTAGAAAAAATTGAAGCTAGTTATGAAGAAATAAAATTCAAAGTTTCTTTTGACTTTACAATAGAAACTACTAAAGCTAAATATAAGACAAATATTGAATTGAACCTTCCAACTAGTGAGTTTGGAGAAGATAAAAATTGTTATTTAGAAATAAACGACACAAGTGATATAATTTTTAAAAGAGTAAAATAATACTTGATATTTGAACTAAAAAAGTATATAATGCAAATGATATGATTAAAGTAAGGTGTAGTCATTGTGTGGAGAATAAACCAATAAAAGCCTATGAACCTTGTCAGATCCGGAAGGAAGCAGCAATAAGTAGATACTTTTGTGTGGAATTATTCTCCATAGAGTGACTAGTGCCCTAAATTTTCATATCATTTATTTATTAGAAATAGTATTATAATATAATAAAGGTAAAGAAAAAGGTGATAAAAGTATGGCATATACGGCTTTGTATAGAAAATTTAGGCCACTAAAATTTTCAGATATGGTTGGTCAAGAAGCTATTACTAAGACATTAAGAAATCAAATTACGTCTGGTAGAGTTGGTCATGCATATTTATTAAATGGTACTAGAGGTACTGGAAAAACTACTACTGCTAAAATTTTAGCAAGAGCTGTAAACTGTTTAAATCCTCAAGATGGAGAGCCATGTAATGAATGTGAAATTTGCAAAGCTGCATTATCAGGTTCTTTAACAGATATTGTTGAAATGGATGCTGCTTCAAATAACAGTGTAGACGACATCAGAGCAATTCGTGATGAGGTTAATTTCTTACCAACACTTGCAAAATACAGAGTATATATTATAGATGAGGTTCACATGCTTTCAACAGGAGCTTTTAATGCACTTTTAAAAACATTAGAAGAACCACCAGCACATGTTAAATTTATATTAGCTACAACAGAACCTCAAAAGTTACCAGCAACAATACTTTCAAGATGTCAACGTTTTGACTTTAAAAAAATATCAAATGCTGATATTAGTAAAAGACTTGAGTATGTATGTAAAGAAAGTAACATAGAAATTACAAAAGAAGCATTAAAAATAATATCAGTTTTAGCAGATGGAGCAATGAGAGATGCTTTAAGTATTCTTGAAAGATGCATTCAAGAAGGAAATGATAAAATTGATGAAAATTTAGTTAAAGATTTGGTTGGAATTCCAAAACTAACATTTATAGCACAAATTATGAAAGCAATTGCTGAATATAAAGTAGAAGATATATTAAAAACAATTGAAGACATTACTAATCAAGGAAAAGAGTTAAACAACTTATTATGGGAAATTATTAAATATGCTAAAGATATGTTAGTATATAAAACAGGTGGAAAGCTTGAAATATATAGCCAAGACGAATTAAAACAAATGGATGAAATTTCAAGGCAAATTTCAAAAGAAAGATTACTTCAAATAATTTATGCATTATCAGAACTTGAAAATAATATGAAATGGTCTTCTCAAAAAACAGTACTATTTGAAGTTGAAATGATTAAGCTTTGTAGTCCACAAGAAAGTGTAAATACATCAGGACTTGAAGATATAACAGCAAGATTAAATAATTTAGAAAATAAAATAAATTCAGGAAATATTAAGGTGGCAGTTCAACAAAGTACAGAGCCAAAACAAGAAAAAAAATTTGATAAGCCTGTAGGAAAAGTACACATTGAACAGGTTTCAAATTTAAATATAGAAAAATTGCCATTCTGGAATAAAATAATTGAAAAATTAAAACAAGACAGAAAAATGCTTTTAGCAAGTAACTTACTAAACACAGTTGCGACAATGTTAAATGACATGACAGTTGGTATAGTATTTCAAAATGGGTTGACTCCATTTGTAAAGAGCATTATGGAAAAGCCGGAAAATATACAAGAATTAACAAGACTTGTTTCAATAGAATGTGGTAAAGAGATGAGAATTAAATTATTAGATTGTCAAGATGCTATTTTAGCTCAAAAGGCTAAACAAAAGAACTCAGAAGATACAATTAAAGAGGAATTAGATATTCCAATAAATATTATAGAAGAATAGGAGTGTATTACAATGTCAAAAAGAGGTTTCCCAGGAGGAATGGGAGGATTTGGTGGAATGAACATCAATCAATTAATGAAAGAAGCAAAAAAAATGCAAGCAGATATGGAAAAATCACAGACAGAACTTGCAAATAAAGAGTTTGATGCAAGTGTTGGTGGTGGAGCAGTATATGTAAAAGTATCTGGTAGTAAAGAATTAAAAGAAATTAAAATTCAAAAAGAAGCTGTTGATCCAGAAGATGTAGAAATGTTACAAGATTTAATATTAAGTTGTGTAAATGAAGCATTAAGAAAAGTTGACAGTGCACAAGCTCAAGAGCTTGGAAAATACAATATTCCGGGGTTAATGTAAGATGTCATATTATTCACCATCAATAGAAAAATTAATTGAAGCATTTGAAAAATTGCCTAGCATTGGAAACAAAACAGCAGCAAGGCTTGCTTTTCATATATTAGATGCAAGTGAAGAAGAAACTAATGAATTTATAACAGCAATACAAGATGCAAAAAAGAATTTAAAATATTGTTCACAATGCTATAATATTACAGATACAGACCCATGCCCAATATGTGGTAATCAAAATAGAGATCATTCTATTATTTGTGTTGTAGAAGATGTAAGAGATGTTGTTGCAATGGAAAGAACGCATGAATTTAAAGGTGTTTACCATGTATTGCATGGAAGTATTTCTCCAATGAATGGAGTAGGGCCAGATGATATAAAATTAAAAGAGTTACTTTCACGTTTAATGGAAGGACAAGTTAAAGAAATAATTTTAGCAACAAATCCAAGAGTTGAAGGAGAAGCAACAGCAATGTATATATCAAAACTTGTAAAACCACTTGGAGTAAAGGTTACAAGAATTGCACATGGAATTCCGGTAGGTGGAGATTTAGAGTACACAGATGAAGTTACTTTAAGTAAAGCTTTGGAAGGAAGAAGAGAATTATAAGAAGTTGAAAAGTGTGAAATACTTTTCAACTTTTTCTGTGCAAAAAGTAAAAAAACATTGACTTTTTTCGATTTTATTGATATACATATAAATGAAAAATAGAGAAAGGAGATGAAAAATATGTCAGAAAAAGGAAAAGGAGTTTTAGCATACATATTTACATGGATTGGAGGTCTTATTGTACTATATGGTATGAAAGACAATGAAAGAAATACAAAAATCCATGCAGCACAAGCTATAGTTATAGGTATAGGATATATGGTAATATACATGATTTATAGATTTATTCCTGTATATATTCCATTTTTCTCAACAATTGTATATGGATTATATATTGCTCTTGTGATTATTGGAATTGTTAAAGTTAATAAGGGAGAAGATCCAGAATTACCAGTAGTTGGGAAGATTGCAATGTCTTTATTTGATAAAAAAATCAATGAATAATACTATATCAAAGGAGAAAAATTAAAATGACAAAAGCTAAATATTTAATAATAGCAATATTTGCTATTCTATTATTAATACCTAATGTAGTTAATGCAGCTGATGTAAGCGTAACAAGAAATATTTATTCAAACAATGGTAGTATGAAATTTGAATTTAAAGGATTGACTTTAGACAAAACACATGAATATGAATTTGGTCTTACAAAAACTGTAGCTGCAGAAGTATTAACATGGCATTTAATAACAGAATATACTGAAACAACAGCAGTTGTTGATGTAACAACTACTACAAAAGATTTAAGAGATGTTATAAATGTTGTTGATACAGGTTATATCACGATAAAAGATAAAACTACAGATACTGTGGTATTACAACCATATTCTGTTAATTTAAAAACACCATATTTAAGGGTAGCAAACTATACAGTACTTAATAACGGAAAACAATTTAACTCTAGCTCTACAGATTGTATTCAAATTGCATTAAGATGTGCTTCAAATAGCGAGGCATATTATCAGTATGAAAAAATTACAGATACTAGCATTATAAATAAGTATAAAGAAATTAAATCAAAAAATGGAGATGTAATGGAACTTGAGGGAATGTTAAAAACAAACCCACCTAGTTCAAATTGGACTACTTGGGAGTACTGGAATGGTTATGACTATGCTACAGGTATGAATGGATTTGGATATCCTCAAAGTAATATATCTGTTCCTGAAAATGGATTATATTATATGTGGATATATTTTTCTGGTACTGGATTAAAAAATATATATGGTTATATATTAGTAGATAATTTAGAGCCAGATATTGCATTAGAAGGTATTTCAGTACCATCAACAAAAACTTTAAAACTAGGAGAAACACTTACACTTACACCTACATTTAAACCAACTAATGCTACAAATAAAATAGTAAATTGGACTTCAAGTGATGAATCTATTGTAGCAGTTAATAATGCTGGAAAGATAACAGGAAAGAAAGTTGGTTCTGCAATAATTACAGTAACTACACAAGATGGTAACAAAAAAGCAACTTGTACAGTAACTGTTGTAAATTCAAATAATAATACAGGTACAGAAGACACAAAACAATATTTGTCTTTCCCATATGTAATATTTAATGGTACATCAAGTATAACTGTAAAAAACTATACAGGAAGTTATAAATTATACTATCAATTTGTAGAAGTAACTGATAAAAAGTTTAGTGAATTAACAGCATTAAAAGAAGAATATAAAAATTCAAAAATAACATATGCTGAATTTTTAACAAAATACAAACAGACATTACCACAATATAATGAAAAAGATTGGGTAGAAACTAAAGATGGAAAATTTGAAAAAGATTTATCAGGTTTTACAGGTACAAAGAAGTTCGCACTATGGGGAAAGTTAGTAATGGATACTAAAACAGTATATGAAGCAGAAATTTATTCAATGGATGGAAGCGGAAAATCTTCAAATATACCAAATGAGACTGATAAAATAACAGATAATACTAAAGCAACAGGAAAATTACCTCAAACAGGTATTGGAATGGGAGTTATTGTAGTTATTACAATTACTGCTTTATGTGGTGGATATGCATTTATAAGAACAAATAAACTAAGAGATATTTAATGTTTATTATATAAGAGGGAATTTATATATACTTATTAAACTAAGAATATAATCCCTCTTAAATAATACTTTAAAATATAAAGCAAGTAATGGAAAAACTTATGATGTGATAGCTAATCTAAATATTCCTAGCCTTGGAATAAAATATCCAGTTTTGTCATCAACATCAACAGCTTTGTTAAAAATATCATTAAACAAATATTGGGGCGCAAATCCAAATGAAGTTGGAAATATGTGTATTGTAGGACATAATTATGAAGATTCAAGATTTTTTGGAAAGTTAAATAAAATAAAAAAAGGAGCAATTGTAAAAATAACAGATTTAACTGGAAAAACTTTAGACTATGAAGTATATGATACCTATACTGTTGGACCATATGACACAGATTGTACTAGCCAGTTGACAAAAGGCAATACAGAAGTAACATTGATAACATGCAATAAAGATGGAAGTAAAAGGTTTGTAGTAAAAGCGAGAGCAAAAATATAAGATGTAGTAAATAATAAAATTTACCACATCTTATTTTTTATATTATATAAATATAAAAATTTATTTTAATAATATATCACAAATTTCTTTAGTAGAATTCTTTTTAGCAAGTTTAATTGCATTTTCTCTCATTTCAATAAGTTTATTTTCATCTTTAAATACCAAGTCAATAATTTCATCTGGATTAGCATCTGATCTAAGCCAGATACCAGCACCTTTAGATTCTAAAAATTCAGCATTTTCTTCTTCTTGACCGGGTATTGGATTAATAATTATCATAGGTAAGTTAGAAGCTAAACTCTCAGTAGTTGTAAGACCACCAGGCTTACTTACAACTAAGCAAGATATATTCATAAGTTCTGGAACTTTATCTGTAAAACCAAGAACTCTAACTCTATCTTCAGCTTGATTATTTTTAACTAATTCTTCAAAAGCTTCTTTCATTTTTTCATTTTTACCTGCTACGGCAACAATTTGAAAATCAGTAAGTTTTTTGATAAAAGCTTCTAAAACTTGAACAGTTCTATCTTTTCCTAAACCAAATTCACCACCACCGAAAAATAAAATTACTTTCTTACTAGGATTTAATTCAAACATTTTATAGATTTTTTCTTTATCAAAATTTTCGAAAAATCTATCAGACATAGGAATTCCGGTAACATGGATTTTATTTTCATTTATTCCTAATTCAATCATATCATTTTTCATATTATCATTTGAGACGAAGAAATTATTTGTATATTCACTGCCAACAAGCCACTGTTTATGAATAGCAAAATCAGTTAAAATTGTTGCAATTTCACAATCAATTTTACCTTTTGCTTTTAAATAACTTGCCATTTGACTACTGAATGGGTGAGTGGAAATAATTAAATCAGGATTTATTTCATTAATTAATTTTCCTAATTTTTTAGCCATCAATTTATTACTATCTTTGCTAATTTCAGAAAGCAAGCCTTTTTGAGAGCCTTCATATACTTTGCCCCACAACTTTGGAGCTTTTTTAGCCATTTCTCTATAAGCACCAGTTGTCATCTTTTCTATAGGTCTATTTACATATTTCATACAGTCTATCATTTGAGTTTCAATATTTTCATAATTTTCTGTTATGTATTTTTGAATAGATTTTGCAGCTGATAAATGTCCACCACCATAGGATGCATAAAGGATTATCACTTTTCTCATAAAATTTCTTTCTCCTTGTATTTATTTGAACCAATTGTATCACACATTATTCAAAATCACAATAAAATGAATAATTTTACAAAAAAATGTGCAAAATACCAATAACAAAAATTCAGGAGTTTATTATGAGAAAAAAATTGATTTTTAGCATTTTTATAGCTTTAATATTTCTTATTATTTATGTAATAAATATGTTACCAAAGGAAGAAGTGCAAGCTGCAAGTAGTGGTAGTAACTCAGATATACAACTTCTTGCAAGAGCAATAAATGGGGAAGCAAGAGGAGAACCTTATGAAGGACAAGTGGCAATTGGAGCAGTGATATTAAACAGAGTAAAAGACTCAAGGTTTCCAAATACTATTGCAGGAGTAATTTATCAGTCGGGTGCTTTTACGGCAGTGGCTGACGGACAAATAAATCAAGCTATGGAGGATGAAGCAACTGTAATGAAAGCAGCAAGAGATGCAATGAATGGGTGGGATCCAACTGGTGGAGCTGTATATTATTTTAATCCTGCCACTGCGACAAACAAGTGGA
Organism: Clostridium sp. CAG:508; assembly: GCA_000435755.1. Classification (GTDB taxonomy): domain Bacteria; phylum Bacillota; class Clostridia; order TANB77; family CAG-508; genus CAG-273. The sequence continues at coordinate 8,173 of FR889077.1, read as the reverse complement.
TTTGGTCAAGACCTCTTATAAAAACTATTGGAAAACATAGATTTTGTAAATAAGAAAGGAAGATAAAAAATGAATAAATTAGTAGATTGGAAAAACAGATTAAAAGATAGACACATGCTTAGTGTTGTAGTAGTTTTATTTGCTATAATAATAGCAATGGGAATATGGATTTATAAAAAACAAGTAGACTATAGACAAGCTTCAGAAAACCAATATAATATGGCTTTTTATGAATTAGTAAATTACGTACAAGATGTGGAAACATATTTGGCAAAATCACTTATATCAAGTACCTCAGAACATGGAGCAGAAACATTAACAAATGTATGGAAAGAAGCCAATTTAGCACAAGTGTATTTGTCAAGATTACCTATAGAATCGGTAGAACTTGAGAATACAGCAAAATTTTTAAACCAAGTGAGTGATTATAGTTTTTCATTATCTAGAAAAAATATAAAAAATGAAAAATTAACACAAGAGGATTTAGATAATTTAAAAGAATTGCATAATTATAGCGTACAATTAAAAAACACTTTAGACCAATTATCCGCAGATATAGGAAGTGGAAGAATTAGTTGGGGAGAATTAACTAAAAAAGGAAGTGTTGCTTTTGCGCAAGAGGTTAGCAATATTTCAAAAAGTAGTTTTAGTAATATGGAGCAAAACTTCCACGAATATTCGGGATTAATTTATGATGGAGCATTTTCTGAACACATAACTAGCAAAGAAAAGAAAGGTCTAACAGGTGATAATATAGATGAACAAAAAGCACAAGAAATTGCTAAAAAATTTATTGGAGAAGACAAAGTTCAAGAAATAACTTCAACGGGAAAATCCGAAAACACTAATATGCCAACATTTGATTTTAGTGTAAAAGTAAATGGAGAAACAAATTCAAATATGGTAATATCTATTTCTGAAAAAGGTGGACATGTAGTATTTATGAACTATAACAGAGATATTCAAGCAGAAAGTGTAACACAAAAAAGAGCTGACGAAATAGGAAAAGACTTTTTAAAATCTCGTGGATTTGATGATATGAAAGAAACCTATTATTTAAAACAAGATGGAATTGTGACAATAAACTATGCATATGAACAAGATGGAGTAACAGTATACCCAGATTTAATCAAATTAAAAGTTGCTCTGGATAATGGAGAAATAATGGGAATTGAGACAACAGGATATTTAAATAGCCATGAAAAAAGAAATATATCAGATGTGAAAATAACAAAAGAGCAAGCTAAAAAAGATTTAAATTCAAAAATAGAAATTTTAAGTGAAAATTTAGCAATAATTCCAACTGAGTGGAAAACTGAAGTATTATGTTGGGAGTTTAAAGGAAAAGTTGATGATACAGACTTTTTAGTATATATAAATGCTAAAACAGGAGAAGAACAAGATATTTTGGTAATAACCAATACACCAAATGGAACATTAACACATTAATACGTCATTAAAAACTTGCGGTAACATTGTTACAAAAGCAATAGAAATTGCTAATAGAACAGCTCAGTAATTTGAAAAAAATCGCTTTAGTATAAAACTAAGGCGATTTTTTCGAGTAAATTTATTGCAAAAATTATATAAATTGGAATATAATAAATAAAAAAAGAAGAAGGTAGAAATATGGAAATAACAATTAAAGATATAATAGAGAAATGCAATGGAAAGTTAATTCAAGGTGATGAAAATTTAGTTTTTGACAAATTATGCAAAGATACAAGAATTCTAAATAAAGGTGAAATTTATTTGGGAATTCAAGGTGAAAATTTTAATGGTAGTAACCTATATGAACAAGCACTAGAAAAAGGTGCTATAGCATGTATTTTACAGGATGTAGAAATTTCAAACGAAATATTAAAAAAATACCCAGAAGCAACAATAGTTTTAGTAGAGAACACAGTAAAATGTTTACAAGAATTAGCAGCATATAAAAGAAGCATGTGTAACATTCCAGTTGTTGCAATTACAGGAAGTGTAGGGAAAACAAGCACAAAAGATATGGTAGCAAGTGTAATTTCACAAAAATATAAAGTGCTAAAAACACAAGGAAATTATAACAACGAAATAGGCATGCCACTTACATTACTTAGTTTAAAAGATGAAGAAGTAATGGTGCTTGAAATGGGAATGAACTCATTTGGAGAAATAAGTTTGCTTTCTAGAATCGCAAAACCAGATGTTGCAATTATTACAAATATAGGAACAGCACATATTGGACTTTTAGGCTCGAGGGAAAATATATTAAAAGCGAAACTTGAAATACTTGAGGGACTAAATAAAAATGGAACAGTAATCATAAATTATGATAATGATTTATTAAATGCGTGGTATGAAAAAGAAAAAGGAAAATATAATGTTATTACATATGGAACACAAGCAGGAAGTATGATTATAGGAAAAAATGCAATATTCCATGAAAATGGAACAGATTGTGAAGCAGTTATAGATTCCAAAACATATAATGTACATATTCCAGTTGGAGGAGAACATTTTGTATCAAATAGTTTATGTGCTTTAAGTGTTGCAAAAGTATTTGAAATTCCAATTGAAAGGGCATTAAAAGGAATAGAAAATTTTGAACTTACTAAGAAAAGAATGGAAATAAAACAAGCAAAATGTGGAGCTATGGTTATAAATGACTGTTATAACGCAAATTATGATTCAATGAAAGCTGCTTTGGATTATATGAGCAAATTACCTAATCCAAGGAAAATAGCTGTATTAGGAGATATGGGAGAATTAGGAGAATACAGTCAAGAAATACATGAAAAAATTGGAGAAGTTGTTGCACAAGATAATATTGATATTCTTATTTGTGTAGGAACAGAGGTAAAAAGTTTAATAAATAAAGCCAAAGAAAATGGAATAGAGAATACATACATTTGTAATTCAAATGAAGAAGCAATAAAATTATTAAATGAAAGATTACAAAAAGATGATGTTGTATTAATAAAAGCATCAAATTATATGAAATTTACAGAAATTTGTGAAGCTATTTGTTAGAAAGAGAGGAAAAATTTATGAAAAAAATAGGTGTTATATTTGGAGGAATGTCTACAGAACATGAGGTTTCTATATCTTCAGGAACTTCAATAATTTCTAATTTAGATAAACAAAAATACGAAATTCTACCAATATATATTAGCAAAAGTGGAGAATGGTATAAATATACAAAACCAGTAAATGACATTATACCATTACATGTTGGAGATGAAATAACAGAATTAGAAAAAATAGAAAATGAATTTGAATGCTTAAAAAGTTTGGACATAGCATTTCCTGTATTACATGGTTTGTATGGAGAGGATGGAACAATCCAAGGATTATTAGAATTATTAAAAATTAAATATGTAGGTTGCAAAGTACTTAGTTCAAGCATTTGTATGGATAAAGTGTATGCAAAAATAGTATTTGATAAAGCACAAATTCCTCAAGCAGACTATGCTTATGTAAAGGCTGAAAAGGGAAAATATACATATGTTCATAAAAACTTTGATGAAGAAACATTAGATTTAGATCAAATTTGTAAGAAAATAGAAAGTAAATTAGGATTACCAGTTTTTGTTAAGCCATCTAATTCAGGTTCATCAGTTGGAATAAAGAAAGCGGAAAACATTGAAGAATTAAAGCAAGCTATTGAGTATGCAAGTAAATATGATACTAAAATTCTAATAGAAGAAGAAATAATAGGAAGAGAAGTTGAATGTGCTGTAATTGGAAACACAGACGTAAAAGCTACTTGCGTAGGAGAAATTTTGCCAGCAGAGGACTTTTATACATTTGATGCAAAATATAATAATGCACAATCTAGAGTAGTTATTCCTGCGGAAGTTGAAAAAGAAAAACAAGAAGAAATTAAAAAATTAGCAATAAAAGCCTTCAAAGCTGTTGATGGAAAAGGATTAGCAAGAGTAGATTTCTTTATCAGAAAAAGTGACAACAAAGTATGTATAAATGAAATAAATACTTTGCCAGGCTTTACTCAAATTAGTATGTATCCAAAACTATGGGAAGAATGTGGAATACCATATTCAAAATTGCTAGATAATTTAATAGAATTGGCTTAAAACTATTTAAAACGCTAAAAATATATGATATAATATGGCACATAACAAAAGACAGAGAAATTAGAGGGCATACTAGGGGGAAATCTAAATGATTTTCAAAGATTATTATAAGATATTGGGGTTGCCAAACAGTAATGTAACAACAGAACAAATAAAGCAAGCATATAGAGAACAGGCGAAAAAATATCATCCGGATATTAATACTACCAGTAATTTTTCAGAAGAAAGATTTAAAGACATAAATGAAGCATATAAAACTTTGTCAAATACTTCTACAAGAAGAAAATATGATAAAATGTGGAATTCTCGTATAGGTAAAAAGCAGAAAAATAGAGGACAAGCTAAAAAAGAAAAGAAGTCTGCATTTGCTGAGTTTTTTCAAATGTTTTTTGGTGAAATTAAAAATAATAAAGCTAAAAGTGAAGATATAAATGGTGGCAAAGCTCCTATAAAAGGAGAAAATATAGAAACTGAAATCACAGTATCTATATTTGATGCATTTTATGGAGTAGAAAAAAAGCTAGCATTAAGAGCTGTAAATGGAAAAATGAGAGAATTTAATATAAAGATACCAGCTGGAATTAGAAATGAAGAAAAAATACGTTTAATGGGGCAAGGAAAACCAGGGGAAAACGGAGGAAAAGCTGGAGATTTATTAGTAAGAATTCATATAGAAAATGATAAAAAGTTTACATTAAATGGTGTTGATTTAATTAAGAATTTATATGTAACACCTTGGGAAGCTGCTTTAGGAACAAAATTAAATATTTCCTCTATTGATGAAGAAATATTACTATATATACCACAAGGAACACAATGTGGAGAAAGCTTAAAACTTAAAGAAAAGGGGTACCTTGACGGAAAAGGTGGTAGAGGAGATTTAATTATAAATATTCAAATAATGAATCCTACTGATATAACAGAGGAAGAAAAGAAATTATTTGAACAATTAAAGAAAATATCAAAATATAATCCAAGAGAAATACATAGTTAACATAAGTTTTATCGCTCGAAAAGGTTGACATATTGCTAAAAATGTACTATAATTTAATGTAGTGATGAAATTTAACAAAAGACAAACTATGTATTATACTACAATTCATAGAAAAAGGAGTATAAAAGATGGACAAAATACAAGGTAAACACTTTAGTATTACAGATCCTCAAGGAGTAAATACAGTAATTTATAGGGTGAACAAAACACCAAGAGAATTATTACAAGAGTATCCAAAATTTACAGTACAACGTTTAGAGTATGCTGAAGAATTAAATGGAAATTTAAAAAAGAAAACATTTTTTGTTGATGAACCAGAAAATGAGGAAGAATTAGTAATTTTATCTTTTGGGCAAGATAGAGTAGTTATTAACATGGGACTTTTAGAGGAGGACAAAGTAAAAATAGCTAAACGTCCTATACCAATTAAGTTTGATACTTTATATTCAGAGCAAGAACAAGAATATAAAGAGTTTAGATATACACCTGATTTAAAGAGGCCTATATCAATAATAGATCCAGAAACAACAGAAGAAATCAAACCAATTTTATATTTTGATGAAGAAACAAATGAAGTAAAAGGTAAATGCAAATTAAAACCATACAAATCATATTTTGCATTTGAAATTAGAGAGAGTAAAGAATAGAAGGGAGTATTTATATGAGTAGTACAACTGTACGTTCAGAAAATAACCAAATCAAAACAGAAGTAACAGGAATGGGAATAGTATTCAATACACGTGAAAATAAATATGAAATTGAAGTAGGTCAAACTCTAGACACAGTATTAAAAGATCATATTCAAACACAAGGAGAAATGGGAATTGGTGTTGAAAATGGATATGTAGAAAAAAGTGGAAATAGTAGTAAATTAGTAACAGCAAATGAAACTAAAACTATGAAAAATCCAAGAGCATATGAGGTTATTTCAAAACAAAGAGAACAAAGAAGAGAAAGAAAAGGAAAAATTAAACAAGTAGAAATGGATAGATAAAAACTAATGAAAAGGTGATAGGAATCTATGAACATGAAAGTAAGAAAAACATTAAAAGATAATAAAAAAAGTTTAATAATAATAGGAATTCTATGGATTATTTTAGCAATAATCTTAGTTTCTCCAATTGCATATTCCATTGTTGAATCAACGAACAATGGAATTTTTGATTTTAGTATATTTATAGAGCAAATATTTTCAAATATTACAAGTTTTAATACTTTTGGAAAAGTATTTGGAGAGAAATATATAGGAGCATTTTTTAAAACATTAGCATACTACACAATTATATATATTGTATTCTCAACAATAGGATTATTTAGATCAAAAGCTAAAAGTGATTATAAGGACATTGAACATGGCTCAAGTGACTGGAGTGAAGGTGGAGAGGAATATCAAGTATTAAGTAAAAATAAAGGTATTTTATTAGCTCAAAATCACTATTTACCAGTTGATAAAAGAGGAAACGTAAACGTATTGGTAGTCGGTGGTTCTGGTTCTGGTAAATCAGCATCATATTCAATACCAAATGCATATCAAATGTTAGGTTCATATGTATTTACAGATCCAAAGGGTGAGTTGTATGATAAAACTTCAGGATTTTTAAAACAAAACGGATATGATATAAAAGTATTAAATTTAGTAAACCCTGCAAATAGTGATGGATATAACCCATTGATGCACATATCTAGCGAAATAGATGTTGACGTTATTGCTAACACAATAGTAAAAGGACAAAAATCAGAAGCGGGAAGTAGCTCAGACCCATATTGGGACGATATGGCAGAAATGTTATTAAAAGCATTAATATATTATTTAATTGCAACAAGACCAGAGGAAGAACAAAACTTAGCAAGCTGTTCAGAATTAGTAAGAGCAGCGAATACTAACGGTGGTAGTAACTTGTTAACAGAACTTATGAATCAATTACCATATGATCATCCAGCAAGAATGAATTATAAATCAATTGAAATAGCACCAGAAAAAACATATGGATCAATACTAAGCTCATTACAATCTAAACTTGGTAAATTTGATTCAAAAGAAATTGCAGAAGTAACTTCTACAGATACAATTAATTTTGAAGATATAGGAAGCAAAAAAACAGCAGTATATGTTATATCTTCAGATACACATACAGCATATGACTTTTTATTAACAATATTCTTCTCACAAATGATACAACAATTATATAACTTTGCAGATGCAAATGGTGGAAGATTGAAAATGCCAACTTTCTTTATTTGCGACGAGTTTGCTAATATTGGTAAAATACCAGACTTTGATAAGAAAATATCAACAAGTAGAAGTAGAGGTATTTCGTTTAGTGTTATTTTACAAAACTTAGATCAATTAGAAGCAGTTTATGAAAAATCATATGAAACAATTATGGGTAACTGTGATACACACGTATTTTTAGGAAGTAACTCATTTAAAACAGTAGAATATTTTTCAAAGGCATTAGGAGAAAAGACAATAACAAGAGATAGTACATCAATAAATAGAGATAAACATTATCATAGACAAGGTATTAGTGAATCAGATCAAGTATTAGGAAGAGCTTTAATGACACCAGATGAATTAAGAAGAATGGATAATGATGAGTGTATTATTTATGAAAAAGGAATAAAGCCAGTTAAAGCTAAGAAATATTATTATTTTGAAAGTCCAATGGCTAAGAAATTAGCAGCATATACATTAAATCACTTAGATTTTAATGTTGGTGACAGAGGAAAATGGAGAAAATACAATCCATATAATCCATATGTAGAAGACGAAGAAAATAGTAAGAAAAATGATTTAAAAGTTGAATCATTAGATGATTTATTTGATGATATAGATGATAAAAAGGAAAATATAAATAAACAAGAACAAAACAATATAAATGATGAAAATATATCTAATAATAAATTAAATATGGAAAACATGAAAATAAATAAAAAACAAACAATAGACGAAATGGCAGATGATGCTCCAGTGCTACCACAAGAAAGTGAAGAGAATGAAATATTCTCAGCAGATGTTCAAAAAGAATTAGAGGCAAAATTTGATGAGCTGTTTGGACCAATAGATGAAAATTAAAAATAAATAAAATTAAAATTAAAATAAATG
>FR889076.1 GCA_000435755.1 Clostridium sp. CAG:508 | reverse complement strand
ATGGAGCTGGTAGGCGGAATCGAACCGCCGACCTACAGGTTACGAATCTGTTGCTCTACCAACTGAGCTATACCAGCATATTTTTGTGGAAAAGAAAAATTTCTTTTCCACATTATATTTTAATTTGAGTGTTTACCACTTTTTACTTTTTCTTTTTTAGGTTTTATATCTGTATAGGGGTCTATCATATCATTATCTGTTTTTGGCTCTTTATAATCTACTTCAGTTTTATTTTTCTTTTTATATATTGAAATGATTATTCCAATTACTACGATTGCTGCTAATATAATAGTTCCACACATTAGATAAAATTGAATATTATTTTGTGGTGAACTTGCTACTTCTGATGGTATTGTTACTTTTATTTGATATGTTGCTGTTTCTTTGTTATCAGCTGAACTAACTAATATTGTAACATTATTCTCCCCTGCTTCAAAATTTTCATTTCCTATTATTTCAACTTTAGCATCTGTTTTATTAGCTTCTGCTGTGATATTTAAGTCTTTTACAAAGAAATTTAATTTTAAAGTGTATGAATGTATTGAAGGGTCAAATCCTTCTGAAAAGTTTACTCCTGCAATTTCTAATTTAGATAGTCCTAATACTGCATTTGTATTGTCTGTGTTAGAATTATCAACTTCATTATTAACAGGTTCTGTTGTGTTATTAGTATTCTCGTTGTTTATTGTTTCATTATTTGTAGTTTGATTTGTTGCTGTATTGCTTTTTGGTTCTTCTGTTTTTGGTTTATCTTCAGCTGGTTTAGTTTTAGTTAATAGTGAACTACTAATGTAGGCTGTTTGACCATTATATGTAATTTTACTCCAACCATTATCTCCTATTCCTACTCTAGTAATTTTAGTTCCTTTTTCTACTGTTTTTATTATTGCACTAGATGTTGAATAGCTTTTTCTTATATTTACTTCTCCTGTTGTATACATTGTTTGATTAACACTTGTAAATTTAGGTTCTTTTTTAGTACTTCCACTATTTGAAGTTGAGTTTGAATTAGAATTATTGTTAGTAGAACTTGATGTTGATTTTGCTTTTACTGTTACACTTATTGTTTTAGTAACTGTTGCCTCATTTCCATCTTTGTCAGCTATTGTACCAGACACAGTTATTTTTGCAGTTCCAGCTTTTTTGGCTGTTATAGTTACGGTTGTAGAGTTATTTTCAAGCCATTTGCTACTTGAACTAACTGTTGCAACACTTGTATTAGAAGATGTAATATCTACTCTTCCTGTTGCATTACTTCCATTTATAGTAAAACTATCTGTTTTACCTTCTGTTATACTCGAACTAGATTTACTTAATGAAAATCTTCCTGCAGCAAAAACTTGTGCTGTACAAGATATAAATATAAATAACATTATTAAGCATAAATTAATTTTTAATATTTTCTTATTCATTTGTTTTAATCTCCTTTATAATTATAATGAAAATTCAGTACCTTTCATTATATAGTTTTTTATCAATACATAGTCACCTGCTGAAATTTTACCATCTTTATTTACGTCGGCAGCATTTTGATTTGCAGAATCCTTTATCAAGTTAGTTTGCATTATGTGATTTTTGATTAATACATAATCACCTGCTGAAGCCTTTCCATCTCCATTAACATCTCCTAAAACTACAATTGTGTATGTTTTTCCGTCTGATGTTAATTTATATCCAGTTCCTACATTTGCTGTATCTGCTATTACAGTGTCACTTTTTTTGATAATTGCATCTTTTGCTACTGCTTTTATATTAGCTACTGTAATTTTAGGCTGACAGACAATGTTTGTTCCAATAGTTTTAAATCCCTTTCCTTTTATCTCTGAAGTAGTTTCTCCACTTCCATTCCCTATAACTTCAGCCCAGTCTTCATTATTTTTTATATCTCTTGTTGCTATATATCCTGTAATTCCACTAGATGTAATTATTTTATCCCATATATAGTTTTTGTTTGTGCTTTTTACATTTCTTTCTGTTCTTGTTACTATAGCTCCTTTATATAGTGATGCTAGTGCTGATGAACTTGTGCTTGGTGACTTTCTGACAGTTAATCCATCAGTACAGATTATTCTTAATTGGTCAACTTTAGTAGGATCATATGCTTCAAAACTATTTGATGTAACATATCCATAAGTTCCATCACTTAATTTAATTCTACACCAGTCATTGCCATCTAAAGATTTGTATTTATCTTTTTCCACAATTGTTACTATTTGCCCTGCTGATAATACTTTGAGAACCGTTGTTTTTGATGTGCCTGGACCGTTTCTAAAATCTGTATATCTAGTAGTAATATACTGTTCTTTGCAATTACTTTGTAAATCTATTTGTTTCAAATAAGTTCTTGCAGCATATCCTTTAGTTCCGTCTGCTAATACAACTTTATCCCAGTAATATCCCCCTGTTTTAGAATTGTCTAATTCAATTCTTAAAATTTTAGTTCCTTTGTTTAATGTTGTAACTATATCATAGTTAGTTCCTTTGCCTTTTCTAACTCTCACTTTATTTTCAGTTATCTCAACATCTTGTGTAACAGGTTTTTCTGTTCCTGGTTGTGGACATATTTGCTTAGGCATATTTTTATATACTGGAATTTTAAATTTTATCTTAGACTCTGATGATAATAATCCCATATCTGTATATGTATTACGAATTGTATATCCCTCAGTTCTAGAAGCAGATACATTTGTCATATATTGGTGTGAATAATATCCATCTCCACCATTTACAACGTCAAATTTCTCTAGATATAATGTATCTTGTCCTATTGAAATATATCCTGATGCTAATATTTTAGCTCCACCTTTAATAGATTTCTCTGGATCTGTCCATCCTTGTGATTTAGCATACTTTAAACCGTTTTGTACAATGTTTTTTCCATAAGCACAAATATTAAAGAAATTGTATAAACCTTTGTAGTTTCCATTACCGCCTGTCCAAGTTCCAGAAATCATTGAGCCTGCATTTCCAGCTCCTTGTTCTTGTCTTATTCTCGAAGCCAAGTGATATGGACTTATATTGTATTCTTTTGAAGCTTCCATTATTACATCTACATAAGTTTTGTTTAATGTCTTTTTGTTGCCTTTTGAATCATAATATGTAACTTTACCTTGTGTATAATTACAAGGTTTAAGTATAAGTTCTACTCCTTCTTTTGTTTGATTCTTTTCGTCATATGTCAATTGTTCAAATTGAAATATATAATTTTCATTTAATGAATTCCTTGGATCCATATAATATGCTACTGCTGCTGTTGAAGCACATTTCCAAACATCTTCTACAGTTTTGTTGCAAGCACATTTCCAAGCATCTGCTCTTGTTGATGGTACAACATTTCTACCGTGATATCCTGTAGATTCAGCAATAATTACTTCTGACCAATCCAAACCGGTTTCTAATATTTCAAACTCCCAATTTGGATGAGCTTCTTGTAATTCTTTTAATAGTTTTTCGTATCCGAGGATAATTTGAAAACTTGCTACTATATGTAGCCTTTACCTCGTTATTTATAAATAGTGTAATTAAACTAGATAATGTTAAAATTATTAGAATAATACTTACTATTCTTCGTATATTTAAAATGTTTTTCAATAACATTTTTTCCTCCTAAAAAGTGATAAATTTCTACAAGCTTAGTATATCATTCTTGCTATTCTCCGTCAAGACAAAATAGAAAAAAGGCAACATTTGTCAAATGCTGCCTTTAATATCTTGTTATCTGTTGCCTCCGCAATTACAAAATAGTAATAAAAATATTATTATAAAGAATAAAATACTACTATCACCACATCCGCAACCTCCAAATAAGTTACCTAAGCAACCACAACCATTATTACGTCCACATCCACAATCTCTAGATTCTTCTGGCATACTGTTCTCCTCCTTTTTACTTTTCTATATAATATTAGTATGCAAAAGAAAAAAATTGTGTTACAATTAATAAGGTTAAATTATTTGGAGGTTAATATTTATATGACAAAAGTAGAGCTCTTGGCTCCTGTTGGAGACTGGAATTGTTTAAAAGCAGCTGTGCAAAATGGCGCAGACGCAGTATATTTTGGTGTAGAGCAGTTTAATGCTAGAATGTATGCTGCTAATTTTAATGTTGAAGATATGAAACAAGTTATAGATTATTGTAAATTAAGAAATGTAAAAACAAACTTGACTTTAAACACTCTTCTTGAGAATTGTGAATTTGATAATGCTGTTGATTTAGCTAAAGAAGCTTATAAAGCAGGAGTTGATGCAATAATTGTTCAAGATTTGGGCTTGGCAAAATATTTAATTGATAATATTCCTGGATTACCTATACATGCTAGTACTCAAATGACAGTACACAATTTACAAGGAGTATTGAAGCTTGAAAAACTTGGTTTTGACAGAGTAGTTCTTTCAAGAGAACTTTCTTGTGAAGAAATTGAGTACATTTGTAAAAACTGTAAAGTTGAAATTGAAACTTTCATTCATGGTGCATTATGTATTTGCTATTCAGGCCAATGCTTATTTTCAAGTGTTGTTGGTGGTCGTTCAGGAAACCGTGGTAAGTGTGCTGGTCCTTGTAGGTTACCTTATGAACTAATTAGTGAAAATGCCGAAACTCATGAGCGTAAATCAATAGATAAAGGCTATTTGTTAAGTACTAAAGACTTATGTGGTATTGCCTATCTCCCACGTTTAATACAAGCTGGTGTTAAATGTTTTAAAATTGAAGGTCGTATGAAAAGTCCTGAATATGTTGCCACCGTTACCAGAATTTACAGAAAATATATTGATATGGTATTAAATAATGATAACTTTATTATTGATGAAAAAGATATAAATGACTTAATGCAAGTATTTAATAGAGGCGGATTTTCAGATGGACATTTAGATTCTAAGCATAATAGAAACTTAATATTTCCTGAAAAACCAAGTAATATGGGAATTTATTTAGGAACTATAAAAAAATATAATTCCAACAAAGGTCATATCACCCTTCAACTAGAAGAAGACTTAGAACTTGGAGACTCTATCTCTATTTCTAATGAAGCTTCTAAATACTTAGTATCAGAGCTTATGATTAAGAATGCAAATCAAAAGAAAGTTTCAGCTAATACTGAGGTTACAATTGGACGTATGAAAGGTAATATCAAAGTTGGAGATAAGGTTTACAGAATTTCTAGTAAAGCTTTAAGCGATTTTGCTAAAGCCTCTTATGATAATTGTGAAAATAAAAAAATACCTCTAAATTGTACTGTTACAATTAAAAAGAATACGCCTATTAGTATGGAAATCTCTACAAATAAAAACACTTGCTATAATGAGCTTTATTCAAGTATTTATGTTAAAGAAATTTCAAATATGATACCTATTGATGCTTTAAAAACACCAATTAGTGTTGAGCGAGTTGTAAAACAAATTTCTAAAACTACTAATACTCCATTTTCTTTTGAAAACATCACTGTTCTTTTGGATGATGGACTTTATGTTCCAAGTATTAGTACATTAAATGAATTAAGAAGAACTGCCTTAGAAAAAGTAGAACAAGAAATTTTATCTAGAGCAAAAAGAACTTTGCTAGATTTGTCTAAAAAATCAAAGGAAAGTATAACATATACTCCTAATGTGAAAAATCCTGAAATCTCTGTTTTGTTTAGGCAACTAGACTTAGATTTTGATTATACTAAACTAGACAAAGAAAAAATTACTAATATTTATGTATCTTTAGAGTTATTTATTAGTAAAAAATATTCTAAAATAATTTCATATTTTAGTGATAATTATAACTTATACATATATGTTCCAAGTATAATAAAAACGAATTATAAAAATATAGCTTTAAGTACCATAGAACAAGCAGTAATGATTTACAATATAAAAGGCTTTATAGTGTCGAATATCGGAGACTTTGAACTATTAAAAAAATATAGCAAAGATTATGAATTTATTGGAAATTATACTCTTAATGTATTTAATAATAATACAATGGAAGAATACAGAAAATTAGGTCTTTCACGAATTACTTTGTCTAGAGAACTTAATCAAGAGCTTATAAAAGAAATGCTAGCTAATGCTAACCTCAACACTGAAATGATAGTATATGGCAATCTACCTCTTATGGCAAGTAGTTATTGCTTTTTAGGTAAGACTAATAAATGTTATCCAAATTGTGGAACTAATTGCAAAAAAAATAATAAATATTATTTGAAAGACAGACTAGGCTTTAATTTTAGAGTTGTGCCAAATAGTATTGAAACTGTAACATTGATTTGTAATAGTAAAACACTTTCAGTTTCAACTAAAGACTTACCTGTAAATTTTGTTAGACTTGATATACTTGATGAGAGTATTAATGAAATAAATGAAGCTGTAGACAAAGCTTATAACAGAGAAAAATTAGAAGGATTACAATATACTAATGGAAATTTATATAGAGAGGTTTAAAACCTCTCTATTGTTTTGTAGTTAATTCAATTATCAAATCCATATTGTCATCCTCTGCTGCTTTGTTTTTGCGTATCGCTCCACATTTCTTGCATTTATAGATTATGACATAACCCTTTTTACTATCAAGTTCAACCCTAATAGGTTCTAAGTCTCCATGACACTCTTCTTCCCTATCACCCGGATTTATATCTACATGTTTTGAATGTAAACAATAATTGCAATGATCTCTGCAAGTATATCCAAGTGGGTTTATTTGCTTTCCGCAATTTTCACATACAAATGCTTCATCTATTTTTGTAAATTTTCTTCCCATATATTCTACCTCTTAGTATTCAAAAATACTGCCTCCAATAAATTCGCGAAGCAATGAATTTTGAGGAACATACTTATCTTCAATATCTTCAAAATACTTTAAAAATTCACATAGTCTCTTAGCTTCTGCATATTCTACATAAGAATTATCAATTTCTTGTAACATTGGTAATGCATATTTTTTTAATACACATAGTTCATATATTAAAGAAGTATTAAACATACTATCTGCTTCATCTTGGAATGGGAAAATATATTGATTTTCGCCTTTATTTACAGAATCCCACATTTGTAAGGTATGCATAGCAGTATAGCCTCTAAAATTATGGTCTCTTACCATTCTTCTAATTAATCTGCTATCTGTTGTAGATATTCTATTATAGTAGTCAACATTAAGAACAGTTAACGCACTAATGTAAATTTTGTATTTTAATTCTTTTGGAATTGATTCTGTTAGTTTATCATTTAGACAGTGAATTCCTTCAATTACAAGAACTTCATCTTCTGCTAATCTCATTTTCTTGCCTGTATACTTTTTGCTTCCTTCTTTAAAATCAAAGGTTGGGCAAAGTATTTCTCCACCATTTAATAAAGTCGTTAAATGTTCATTCAATAGTTTTAAATCAATTGCTTCTATACATTCGAAATTATATTTTCCATTTTCATCTAGAGGTGTTTGTTCTCTTTCAACAAAATAATCGTCAACAGATATAGTCACTGGTTTTAGACCATTTAATCTTAATTGAATTCCAAGTCTTTTAGCAAATGTAGTTTTTCCAGATGATGATGGACCTGCAATTAGAATTACTTTTACATTTTTTCTTTTTACAACATTATCTGCTATATCGGAAATCTTTTTTTCGTGTAAAGCTTCTGCTAATAGTACAAGTTCAGCAGACTTTCCTTCTCTAATTTGTTTATTCAACTTATATATTGTGTTTACATCTAATACTCTATGAATATCTTTGTATTCATCTAAAGTTGATATCATTTTTTTACTTACTACCCCAGGCTCTAATACCTCTGGATTTTCTTTATCTGGATAACGTAATAAGAATCCATCATTATATGAAATAATATCAAATACATTTATATAACTTGTATCTATAGGCATTACTCCATAGAAATAATTATAATAATCTTCACAAAAGTATAGAGAAACCCCTTTCTTTTGCTCATTATCTAATTGTAATATTCCTCTTAAACTATTTTTCTTTTCATAGAATTTAATTGCTTCTTCCTTTGTCATTTCAACTTTTTTTATTGGTAAACTTTTAGCTACTAATTCTTTCATTTTGTTATTAACATTTTCTATCATTTCTTTTGTAACTTCTAAATTATCTACTTCGCAATACATAGCATTTGTTAATTGATAATTTACTGATAGAAAGGCTTCCGGATAACATTTGTTAAAAGCCATACTCATTATAAATAAAAGTCCTCTAATATATGTTCTTCTTCCATCTCTACTAGTAACATCTACAAAATTAACATTGTCATTTTCCTTTGGAATAAAATTTAAAGATTTAATTTCGTTATTTATATCACATGCAATAATCTTTTTGTTTTCTCCAATTTCTTTATTAAACAATTCTATAATTGATTTATTTTCTTCTACTTCTAATATTTCGGTATTTAGTTTTATATTCATATTAGCAACATTCCTCTCTAAAATTCTTTAAATTTAACAATAGTATTTTATATCTTATATCTATTTTAGTCAACTGGTTATTATGAATACTTTACAAAGAAACGAGCAGACCACATTTTAGGACTGCTCGCCAGTAAAATTCATCACTTCTTCTTGTTTTTAGGTTTTCTCGGATCCACATAGTTCCTACATTTATTCTTGGAACATTTTCTGCCTCCCTTCCAACTGAGCATACAATGCTCTATTTTGAGACAAATAGAGGAATTTCCTTTTCCACCTGTTTCACGTTTCCGTGCCTCTGTACCCATTGTGTGAATTCTCCTTATAATATATTTACTAGCATTTAGCCAACTAGTTCTTATCATTATACACCTTTTCTTTATTTTTGTAAAGTTTTATGTTAATCTTATCATATAAATATTTCATTCCAATTGGTCCGAGTACTCCAAGTAGTAAATATCCAATTTGTAATGGAATCTCCCAACCTGGTATTTGGTATCTATATATCCATCCATTCTGAAAGTTCGATAAATCAAAATATGGAACATTTATTAAATATAGTACAAAGTTAAGTATAAATATATAAAATAAATGATGTGACATTATTGAAAATGTATTATTACTAATGTAATTTACTAATTTATTATTTCCTATCCATTTTTCAAGAATTTTAGAAATTCTAAGCCAGAACAAAGTTCCTGTTACAAATGTTAATATTGGCAAATAATATGCATTTTGTATAAATCCTGAAAATTCATGTAAATCATATTCAATATCTTTAAAAATTGATATTAAAATAATATTTATTATTATCACTATCGGTATGCAAATCCAAGTTTTTACTTTTTCTTCATATTTTTGCCAAGTTATTTTATATAAATATCCCATTTGAAAAAATGGCAAGAAGAATAGTATTCTTAATAATAAAGACCCTATATCTTCTAATCTAGCAATTTCCTGATTATACACTGCTATCATATTTCCAACTAATAGTATTAGCAACAAGATATATTCATTTAGCTTTATTTTTGATGTTAATTTATGTATTAGCAGATAAACAATATATGTTGTGAAAAATGCTGGTATAAACCATGATGGAAAATTAAAAATAAATTGACTATTATTTATAAATGGTTGTATAAATAATGTGTATAAGCTAATATCTCTTCCATAATTTATAATTCCTGCATTTCTTAATATTGTATTTATTATTCCATAACATAAATTTATAATCAAAAATGGTAACATTATTTTCTTAAATTTTTCCCATATAGTTTTAAATATATGTTCTTCCTTTTTTACCGAATAAAAATATCCTGATATAAACACAAACATAGGCATAAAAAACGAAGTATATGGAAATATGTATCCAGTTAATTTTACGTCTGGTGCTAAATGGCACATAACCACTTGTATTATGCCTATTGCAGATAAAATCATAAATTGCTTATTTGATTTTTCTTTCATTTGTTACTCCCTATTTCATTTTTTCCTTCATATTAACCAAAGTATTCAATGCTTCTATTGGTGTTAATTCATTTAAATCCACTTTATCCAATTCGTGTGCTATCTCAGCCAATTTATAATTATATAAATCTAATTGCCCTGTTGCAACTTTTTTATTTTCTTTTTCTTGTGCCTTTTCTCCGAGTACACTTTTTCTTTCTAAAGTCTTTAAAATTTCATTTGCACGTTTTGTTACAACTTGTGGAACTCCTGCCAATTTTGCAACATGAACACCATAACTTTCATCAGTTCCACCGGGTACAATTTTTCTTAAGAAAATAACATCTTCTCCCTTTTCTTTTACAGCAACAGAATAATTTTTAACTCCTTCTAGTTTTTCTTCTAGTGATGTTAGCTCATGATAATGTGTTGCAAATAGAGTTTTAGCTCCACATTTTTCTTTATCTGAAATATATTCAGCTACTGCCCATGCAATTGAAAGTCCATCATAAGTTGAAGTTCCTCTTCCTATTTCATCTAAAATTACTAAACTATTTGATGTAGCTTCCTTTAATATAGCTGCCACTTCCATCATTTCAACCATGAAAGTACTTTGTCCCATACTTAAATCATCTGATGCTCCAACTCTAGTGAATATTTTATCAACTACACCAATTTTCGCATAAGATGCTGGTACAAAACTTCCAACTTGTGCCATAAGTGTTATTAAAGCAACTTGTCTCATATATGTAGATTTACCTGCCATGTTAGGACCTGTAATAATTGCTAAACGGTTATCATTTTTGTCTAAATATGTGTCATTCTCAACAAAGCTTCCACCTGGTAATATTTTTTCAATAACAGGATGACGTCCATCTTTAATATCTATCATTCCACTATTATCAACTATTGGCATTACATAGTTCATGTCATCTGCCACTGTTGCTAAAGATGTTAGAACATCTAATGTAGCTATGATACTTGCTGATTTTTGAACTCTTAATATTTGCTTTTCTATTTTTTCTCTTATTTCACAAAAGGCATTGTATTCTAAATTTACAACTTTTTCTTCTGCACCTAAAATTTCATTTTCAACTTTTTTTAATTCTTCGGTTATATATCTTTCACAGTTTGCTAAAGTTTGTTTACGAATAAATCTATCTGGAACCATTGATAAATTAGATTTTGTTACTTCAATAAAATATCCAAATACTTTATTAAATCCAACCTTCAATCCTTTTATTCCTGTTGTTTCTCTTTCTTTTGCTTCTATTTCTAGAACCCAACTTTTACCTTCTGTTGTTGCTTTTTTTAGGTGATCTATCTCTTCATCATATCCTAATTTTATTATTCCACCTTCTTTTACACTTATAGGTGGATCGTCAATAATTGAATCTTCAATCATTTGGTAAACGTCTTCTAAGGTATCTAAATTATCATATAATTGAGTTAATAATGGAGATTTTGTTTGTGCAAGTGTTTTCTTTACATCAGGTAATTGTTTAGCAGAGTTTTTTAATGAAAGTAAATCTCTTGCATTTGCACTACCATAAGATATTTTTCCTGCTAATCTTTCAATATCATACACTTTTTTTAAGCTGTCAATAACATCTCCTCTTAAAATTATATCTTCTTTCAATTCTTTAACAGCTTCTAGTCTTTCATTTATCTTGCATACATCTATTAAAGGATCATTAAGCCATCTTCTTAATAATCTTCCTCCCATTGATGTTGACGTTTTGTCAAGAACCCAAAGCAAAGTCCCCTTTTTGCTTTTATCTCTTAACTTTTCTGTTATTTCTAAGTTTCTTCTTGCATTTATATCTAAATTCATATAATGTGTTGTATAATATAACACAATTTTATGAATATAGTCTAAGTTGCTTTTTTGAGTATCTTTCAAATAATTTAATAATCCATTACTTGCTGCAACACATAATACACTATCAGATATATCTTCAACTTCTTGCTCATTTTCATTTAATATGTCATATTTAATTTTAAATTCATTATAATCAGTATCAAATTTTTCATCATCTAGTTTTGATATGTATATATTAAATCTTTCACGTATTTTACTAATTTCTTGAGCTGATTCATACATCATAGTATTCACAACAATTTCAGCTGGTGAAAATCTTGAAATTTCATCCATTAAGGTGATAAAATTATTTTGGTCTTTAATTTGTGTGGTTTTAAAATCTGCTGTTGTCAAATCACAAACTGCTACTCCATAATAAATTCCATTTTTATATATTGACATTATATAGTTATTTTTCTTTTCTTCCAGAAGGTTACTTTCCATTACAGTACCAGGTGTTACGACTCTTATAACATCTCTTTTTACAATTCCTTTAGCTTGTTTTGGATCTTCAAGTTGCTCACAGATTGCAACTTTGTATCCTTTTTCAATTAATCTTGCAATATATGTTTCTGCAGCATGATATGGTATTCCACACATTGGAGCTCTCTCAGCTTGTCCACAGTCTTTGCCAGTCAGTGTTAGCTCTAATTCTCTTGAAGCTGTAATTGCATCATCAAAAAACATTTCATAAAAATCGCCTAAACGATAAAATAAAATGCAATCTTTATATTCTTCTTTTGTTTGTAAATAATGTTGCATCATAGGTGAATATTCTGCCATGTTTATTTCTCCTTTTCTGTTTCAGTTGTTGGCTTTGTTATTTTTTCATCTAAAACTTGATTTATCTCTTTTGGATTTACTTTTATATCTTCCTTAAAACCTTTAATCGCATTATTTTGAATTTCCATGCAATAGAGTTCGTCTAGCAATTTATATACTCTATTGTATGTATATCCCATCGCCTCTGCTGCTTTTTCCTTTGACATTATTCTACACAATTCGTTATAATTTTTCTCTATTTGAAGTAATTGTTGTCTTCTTTTTTCTTTGTCATCTTGTTTTATTTCTTCTTCTTGTATTTCTAATTCATCAATCTTTCTTTGAAGCTCAAAATTCATCTTTTTTCCATGAGCTCGGTTATAAGCTGTTTGTTTACAAATATCATGTAACTCTCTGTCTTTAGGATCATCTGATTTTTTTAATGCATCTATTTTTCTTCGTAAAGTCCTTTCACCTATTCCATATTTATTGGCCAAATCTTGCATTCTTATTCCTGTTTTTAAAAATTCTACTAGCATTGTCTTTAATGGTATTGCTGTTATTTCTTTTGGCTTATATGGATATTTTTCGACAAATTTCTTGTATAATTCTGGGTTAGTCATTGATAATAATTGAATTTTTTTATTTAAAGTTCTCCAGTCTGTTTGTAATTCTTCTGCAAGCTTAACTCTAGACTTTTTACCTTCTATAACTTCTAACATCAATTGTTCGAATTCACTATCTTTTATCTCTTTCATTTTATACTATTTCCCCTTTCAAATACCACATATGTTCTGAAACTATCTTTATTTCAACCATTTTGCCTACCAGCTCATCACAACCTTCTAGTATTACTACTTTATTTGAGTCAGATCTTCCTGTAAGCATATTGTCATTTGTTTTGCTTCTTCCTTCTACGAGAATTTTTTGAACAGTTCCCACATACTCCTTATTTCTTTCTGAAATTTGACTTTCTACTAATTGTTTTAATCTGTCAAATCTTTTATGTTTAATGTCTTCTGGAATTTGATTTTCCATCTTATCGCCCGGAGTTCCAACTCTTCTAGAATAAATAAACATATATACCTGCTCAAAGTTTACTTTTGAAACAACATCTAAAGTATCTTCAAAGTCTTCTTCTGTCTCACCTGGAAATCCTACTATAATATCTGTAGAAAGAGTAAGATTTGGAATTTGATTTTTCATTTTCTCTACTAAACTTAAGTATTGGTCTTTAGTGTATTTTCTATTCATTACTTTTAAAATTTCACTACTTCCTGATTGAAGTGGTAAATGAACTAATTTACATACTTTTTCACAGTCTCTAATTGCTTCTATAACGTCATCTGTAAAATCCTTTGGATGTGGAGATACAAAACGAATTCTTTCTATTCCATCTATTTTGTTTATAGCTCTTAGTAAAGTTGCAAATGAGTTAACTCCTTCATATTGTTCAAATTCAATACCTTTTTCTTTTTCATTTCTTAAATATGAATTAACATTTTGTCCTAAAAGAGTAATTTCTTTGTAACCTTGTTCTGCTAATTTTTTTACTTCGTTTATAATATCTCTTGGTTCTCTACTTCTTTCTCTTCCTCTAACGTAAGGTACTATGCAATAGCTACAGAAGTTGTTACATCCGTTCATAATCGTTACCGATGCTTTTATTTTATCTTCTCTTGATATTGGTAAGCCTTCAATTACATCTCCATCTATATCTAATACATCTTCTATTCTTTTTTTATTGCATAACACATTGTATAAATCTGTTGGAAATTCTTGAAGCGTGTGTGTACCAAATACAATATCAAAAAATGGATAGCTTTGTTTTAATTTATCTACAATATGTTTTTCTTGCATCATACATCCACCAATTGCAATTATAGTGCCTTTGGCTTCTTTATATTTTTTTACTTCGCCTAATTTACCAAATAACTTATCCTCTGCATTTTCACGAACACAACAAGTATTAAATACAATTAAATCAGTGTCAGATAGTTTATCAGTTTTAGTATAATTCATACTTTCCATCATTCCACATAGTTTCTCTGAATCATTCTCATTTAATTGACATCCCATTGTCAAAATACAATATTTTAAGTTTTTTCCTTCATTTAATGAAGCTACTTTTTTTATATCTTCTAATTGTTTATCTACTTCTATTTTTGCCACAATACTTCCTCCGATATTTTCTTTATAAATCTAATATATTCTACAATAATCGAGCATTTTTTTCAAGTGCTCCACAAAATAAAAGTGCTGTAAATTTACATTTACAACACTTTTTATGTTTCTATTGAATTCCATATTTTTTCTTGAATTTATCTGCTCTACCACCAGTTGTCTCTCTTTTCAAGTTACCTGTCCAGAATGGATGGCATTTTGAACAAACATCAACTTTCATATCTGCTTTTGTTGAATTTGTTTTCATTACATTTCCACAAGCACATGTAATTGTTGCTTCTGTATAATTTGGATGTATTCCTTCTTTCATTTTGTATTCACCTCTCCCTTAATATCTATTAACAAACTGTTATTTATTGTAACACAGTTTAAAAATTTTTTCAAGTTTTTATTATTATTTTTGTTCATTTGCATTTTGTCGTTGCTCAACATACTCTGCCGAAGCCTCTACTTCTTGCTTCATAGATGCTTTGTGAACAAGTTTATTTACTATATTAAATAGACAAGCTATTATTAAAACAAATAATAATATTTTTTTCCATGTTTTAGCTAACATAACTTTCTCCTTTTATCACTATATATCTATTATAGTCTTAGTTTTAACAAATGTCAATACATTATCCTTTTGCTATTGGTTCTTCCATTTTTTCTTGTCCTTCTATTTCATTTACGTTATTTTTCATTAAGTCTCTAATTTCCTCTAACAGCAACACTTCGGCACTTTTTTTAGGAGCTTCTGGTGCTGGTTCCTCTTTTTTGTTTCTATTTTTAACTCTCTCAAATATTCTTATTACTGAGAATATACAAATAGCTATGATTAAAAAGTCTATAACTGTTTGTATGAAATTTCCATACATAATTTTAGCTTCACCTATTTGTATGCTTAAGTTGCTAAAATTTAGACCTCCAATTATTATCCCTATTGCAGGTGTAATTATATCATTTACTAAACTTGTAACTATTTTTCCAAAAGCTCCACCAATAATAACGCCGACAGCCATATCAACAACATTACCTTTTGAAATAAATTTTTTGAACTCACTCATTTCTTTTTTTGCGTCTTTTTGAGCTTTTTTCATTTCATCTTTCATTTTTTTATTTATTTTTTCTTTTTCAATTTTTGCCATATAATTTGTCCCTCCATTATTTCAACAAATATATTTTAACATATTTACACTCATTTCTCAAGGTTTTTGAATATTTTTTCTTTATTTAGTCAATTATATATTTAGGAGGAATTTGAAAATGGAAAATCAAAATTTGAATATTTTAGATGAAGTTAATAAGGGTGCAACTATGGGTATGAATGCTATTTCATATGTTTCTGAAAAAGTTACAGATAGTAAATTTAAAAATGTTTTAGATATAGAATATAACAAATACAAGGACATCTCTACCAGAGTAAATGACTTATATGCAAATTACAGTAGCAAAGAACCTCATGAAACTAATGCAATGACAAAAATGATGACATGGTATGGAGTTCAAATGAAAACTATGAATGATGATAGCACATCAAAACTTTCTGAACTTTTAATGCAAGGCACTAATATGGGAATTATTGAAGGAAGACGTTTACTTAATCAAAACGAAAATGCTGCAACAGATGTAAAAAACATCTTAAATGATTTTGTAGTTATGCAAGAAGAAAGTGTAGAAACACTAAAAAAATATTTATAAAGTTGACTTTAGATAACTTTTTTAGTTTCAGGTCAAAAAATCTTTTAAAGTAAACTAAAAAAAATTAACAATCAAAAATGCACTTTTTAACTACAGTTAAAAAGTGCATTTTTTTCGAATTTAACGATTATATTCTTTATAGGGGAAATTTTACCACATATCATTTTATATTTCAATACATATCACTGCATTATTTTGTAATTTTTCTAGTAATAATTTCATATATTGACTATCTATTGCAACGCAACCTGCTGTAGGTTTTTCTACACTACAATGTAAAAAAATTGCACTTCCTTTACCTTGTATATTTTTAGGATTTGTTTTTATTTCTATAGCATACTCATATTGTTTTGGATATTCTATTAAATGTTCACTACTGTTCCAATCTTTTCTTACTTTTGTAATATCTACAAGCTGATTATAAAGTTTTGAATTTACGTCATCTACCCAATGCAAGTTTTCATTTATTTTAATGTAATTGCTAAATTTGACTTCATCATGTGTTCCAAATGCTATACCTAAATTGTACTTGCCAACTGGTGTTTTCCCATCTCCCTCTCTTTTATCATTTGTTATTCCATTTTTGCCTATAAAAGCTTTTGTGCTAAATACTTTTATATTGTTTTCAAAAAAATCTAATATTGCTTCACTTCCATTAATATTGGTTACCTTTATAACTTGATTACTCACTCTTTCCCCCCATAAAAAAAACGGATTACAAGAATTTCTACGCAGTGCAAACTGCTAGAAATTCTAATAATTCGCATATTTATCTTCTACAGAATTTTATCATACTATGATAAAATTCCTAGAATATAAAAACAGTCTAATATAAATATATTAGACCATTTGAGTTTTTATTTCTTTTCTTTATTACGTTTATCTTGTATAATTTCCATTTCCTTTTCTGTAATCAATGTAACATTATTTTCTTTTGCCCATGCCACACATCCCTTTAATACAGTACTTAAGAATACTCTTGGTACTTTTACGAGTTTAGCACAAGCTTCGTCTGTAAATTTTACATCTGGATCAATTCTTGAAGCTGCATATTTAACAGTGTCTAAGCTAATGCCTTTGCTTGCTGGTATTGGTTCTGATACAGGTCTTTTAAATTTTGTATACCAGAAGTTTTTATTATCTCTGTAGCCATAATCAACTGGTACTTGTGGGAAATTATATGAATTTACTCCATTTATTATAGCATCATAATATTGTGGTTTAATTAAAATATTATCAATTTTCAAAATAAAATGAGCACCGTATTGACTTGTAATACCATTAAATTGATGGTATGGTGGTAAATATTCATCTTTAACCACATCATTTTCTGCTCCATCTAACTCTTTTACCCAAGTACATTCAAATACTTGAAATGCTTCTTGAATAATTTTAGGATATGCTTCATTTGGATTTTCTCTAGCTTTTTTTCCATCTACTAAAGTAAATATACAGTCTTTCATCTTTTCTTCTGTTGTTTCTCCTGGGTAACCCAGTCTTACCGCTTCTTTAAAATACTTTCTCTTATCAGTTATAAAGTTTATGCTACACTTACCTGTTCTTAAAATATTTTTAGCAGTATTTGAGCTGTTTCTGCAACAAAGAAGCATTGCGTAATAATCCTTTCCTGCAATATAGTATGGAAAACATAGTGAATATGAACCCAAATTAGTTTGACCTGATTCACTTAATGTTCCAATTTCTGTTGTTGGCATTGGAAAAAAGCTTGATGTTTGGTAAAAGTTATCAACAATTCTTAAATTTTTAAATCCATTCAACTCTTCTAATTTCTTTTCCATAAAACTCAACCTCTCTTTTTCTTTTGATTATATTTATTATATATTAAATAATAATTTTTGTATACAATTTATCTTTCAATTTCTTCTTTCTTTATTGATTTTTCTAAATATACTCTTTTAGAGAATCCTCCTCTTTTATTTCTTTTATCATCTGCTAATTTTATGATATCTTCAAGAGTCTTTCCTTTTACATTTGCAATGGCTCTAATTACCTCTAATACGTCTGCTAATTCCTTACAAGCCTCATCATTGTCTTCAGCTCTGTAGACCTCTTTACATTCTTCTGCTAGTTTTCTATATAATTCTTTTTCATATTCAGCATCTGTCAAAATCCTAGTGACAGGTTTTTCATTATCACTTCTAATAATATCTGGTATATTGTCTCTTACTAATTTATTATATATCTTTTCCATATCTACCTCCCTATAGCTTCAACTGAGTATTCGGTTTGTTTCTTATCTTTCATATTTTTAATCTTTTCTACAACTTGTAATTTGTCGTTCTACTTGTTTTCAATTA
>FR889075.1 GCA_000435755.1 Clostridium sp. CAG:508 | reverse complement strand
AATAAAAATAATTATTCTCTAATAAATTCAAATAAAAAAAATGAATTAAAATTATTAATTGGCGAAAATGTGAATACCAAAGAAATTATTTATTTACCAGAAAAAAGCTTATATCAAAATATTTTAATTACTGGAACTATTGGCACAGGAAAAACTAGTAGTGCTATGTACCCATTTACTAAGCAATTAATTAAATATGAAAATTTTAATAACAATAAAAAATTAGGTATGTTAATTTTAGATGTTAAAGGAAATTATTATCGAAAAGTTGTGGAGTTTGCAAATGAATTTAATAGACAAGATGATATTATTGTTATTGAATTAAATGGCAAATATAAATATAATCCTTTGCATAAGCCAAATTTAAAACCCTCTATCCTTGCTAACAGATTAAAAACAATTTTATTACTTTTTTCAAAAAATAATTCTGAAAGTTATTGGTTAGATAAGTCTGCTCAAATATTAGAAGAATGTATTAAACTGTGTAGACTCTATAACAATAACTATGTTACATTTGACGAATTACATAAGTTGATTACTAATGATAATTATTATTTAGAAAAAATAAATTATTTACGTGATAAATTTATTAAAAATATTTTTTCTGAAAGTCAAATTTATGATTTATATTCTAGTTTAAATTTTTTCGAAAAAGAATATTTAAATTTAGATCAAAGAACTATGTCTATTTTAAAATCTGAAATTACCCGAATTACTAATTGTTTTATTTCTGATTATGATGTTTTAAATACCTTTAATCCTAAACAAGAAGAGCTTAATTTTTTTGGTTTTGAAGAAGTATTAAAAAAAGGAAAAATTGTAGTATTAAATATGAATATAAATGAGTATTCAAATTTATCAAAAATAATTGCAGCATATTTAAAATTAGATTTTCAAACAGATGTAATGACTAGACTTGCTAACAGTAAAGATAATAATTTTAGAAGTGTTTGTTTTATTTCTGATGAATATTCTGAATATTGCACAGAAACTGATTGTAATTTTTTCTCGCAAAGTCGAGAAGCCAAATGTATAAATATTGTTGCTACCCAAAGTTATACTTCTTTATTAAATACTCTTCATGATCAATCTGCAGTAAATGTTATTATTCAGAATTTAATAAATAAATTATGGTTTAGAAGTGATGATATTTTTACAATTGAAAATGCACAAAAACAAATTGGAAAAGAAGATAAAGAAAAAATATCAAGAGGAATTTCAGAAAATGCTAAAGAAACTGTTTATAGCTATTTTACCAATTCTTTAAATTCAAAAAATTCTAATATTTCAGAAACTATTACCACAACTCTTCAAAACGATTTTGTTTATGATACCAATTTTTTCACCAGACATTTGACTAATTTTCACTGTTTAAGCTTTTTATCAACTGGTACTGAAATTATTCCACCATCTGAATTAAAATTATTTCCATATTTTAATAATTAATATTTTTTAGGAGGTTTTATTTATGTTTAAATTTATTTATAAAAAAAGATTTTTATTTGTTTTATTATTTATTTTATTTTTATTAATTTTTTCTTCTAATGTTTCTGCAAATATTTTTAATGGCAATCCAGAAATTGTAGATAAATTAAATTCTGCTTTTGAAAAAGTTGAAAGTTGGATGTTGAAATTGGCAACTCCAGCTGCCGCAGTTGCTGTAGCTGTTGGTTTATTTATGAAAAAGTTTAGTTTTGGTGATGAAGAAAGACTGAGAATTGCTAAAAAATTAATTAGAGGCAGTTTATTTTCTTATGCTTTTATTTTAGTTTTAGATTTAATTTTATCTGCAATTAGTTCTTTATTAACTTAATTTGGTGGTGATGTATTGGAAAATTCTAATTTAACAACTTCAATTATTGAAACAATTAATTCTATTTTTGAAACTTTATTTTCTTCTATTGATACTACAATTTATTCTGTTTTAGATGAATTAACTTTTATTGATAAAAATATTTTAAACAATTCTATTTTTCAAAAAATATTTGGTTCTACTGGCAATAATGGTTTATTAGTAATTGCGAATTCTTTATTAGTCGGATTTTCTCTTTATTACGCTATCCGTTTAATTTATTCTTATTATATGAATTTACAAATTGAAAGGCCTTATCAATTTATTTTTAAATTATTAATTTTTGGGATTGTAATGAATTGTT
Organism: Clostridium sp. CAG:508; assembly: GCA_000435755.1. Taxonomy (GTDB): domain Bacteria; phylum Bacillota; class Clostridia; order TANB77; family CAG-508; genus CAG-273. The sequence goes on along the minus strand of FR889075.1, from coordinate 6,007 downwards.
CTTATTTTATTTGTAATCAATTTATTCAAATAAATAGTTTTATTTCTGATGCAATTCGTACAGTAGGTTCAAATATTTTTGGACATGATATATCTTTTTCTGAATTAATAAATAAATTAAATTATCTTTCAATTAAAGAAAATGAATTTAATATTTTTTCTTTTGATGGATTAATAAAAAGTTTTATTTCTATTAGTTTATTTAATTTAATCTTTTCATATTCTTTAAGATATATAATGGTAAAAGTATTTATTTTAATTACTCCTTTTGCAATATTAAGTTTAATAAATGAATCTACTTCTTGGTTTTTCAAAACTTGGCTTAGAACAGTTCTATCTTTATTATTTCAACAGTCATTAGTTGCAATTATATTATTAATTATTTTTTCATTTAATTTTTCTTCAAATAATATTATTTCTCAATTGATGTGTATTGGTGGAATATATGCACTGGCGCGAGCCAATTCATATATTAGAAGTTTAATTGGTGGTATTTCAACAGATGTTTCAAACAATTTTAATATTAGTAGCAAATTTTTAAAAAATATTTAAAAGGAGTTTTTATCTATGAAATTTATTTTTCCACAAAATTATAATTTTAAAAATAAATTATTCGGGATAATTGATTATTCAAGTTTAATTTTTAATATTATTTGGGATTTAATTATCTTTTTATTAATTAATTTATTATTTAAAAATAATAATATTAAAATATTTATTTTTATTATTTTTTCTTTGCCTATTTTTTTATTTACTATTTTTGGATTTAATCATGAAAATATTTTAAATGTTTTTATCTATCTAATTAAATATATAAAAAAACCCAAAATATATTTTTATTCAAAATAATTTTTTCCTCATAAGTTTATTGTAAATCACCCAGAAAAATGATATAATTTGACAAAACATAACATTGGGGGAATTTCTTATGAAATTAGAACAAAATGATTTATTACCTTTGTTTTCAAGTACAAGTCTTCCAGATATATTTTTTACAGAATATTTACCTGAAGCAAATGGCGATTATCTTAAAGTATATTTATATATTTTATTTTTATCTAAGTATGATAAAGATATTAAACTAAATGATCTAAGTAAAAAATTAAATCTTTCTTTTAAGGTAATTCAAGATGCAATGAAATATTGGGAAGACCAAAATGTTATTGTTAAAAAAAATACAGGTTATGCTTTTAATAATTTACAAGAAATAGAATTAAATAATTTATATAAGCCAAGAGTTGCTTTATCAGCTGAACAAGTACAAAAATCGGCTGAAAGTCAAAAACGTGCTAAAACTATGGAATATATAAATAATAGATATTTTTCTGGTTTAATGCCAACTACCTGGTACCCTGATATAGAATTATGGTTTAAAAAATATGGTTTTGATGACGAAGTTATGATGGCATTATTTAATCATTGTTTTGATAAATCTGCATTACACAAAAATTATATTCAAACAGTTGCAGATGCTTGGGCAAAAAATTCTATTAAAACATATAGTGATTTAGATTTATATTTTGAAAAGCAAGAAGCTGTTAATAAAATTGCAAATATGGTAATTAAAAAATTAGGACTTGGCAGACAGCTTTCTCAATATGAATATGCTTACGTTGAAAAATGGATAGTTGATTTTAAATTTAATTTTGATATTATTGAAATTGCTTTAAAAAGAACTACCTCAAAAGTAAATCCAAGTTTTGATTATATTGATAAATTATTAACTGATTGGCATGATAGAGGATTTACTACTGCTGAGCAAGTTCAACAATTCTTGTCAGATATGAAACAAAAAAATAAAGATATTAAAGATTTAGAAAAATCTACAAAAAATTATCAAAATTACAATCAAAGAAATTATGATAATTTAAATAATTTATATGCTAATAAATTATAGGAGGTTATTTTGAATAATTCTATTTTAAAATCTCTTTTAATTGAATATGATAAAAAAAGAATAAATGCAGAAAATATTGCACAAAAAGAAAAAGAAAATTTATACACTGAATTTCCAGAGCTTGAAGAAATAGATAAAAAATTAAGTTCTTTAGCATTTTCTTCAATGATAGAATTAACTAAAAATAATGATAAAAAAATAATAGAAAATTTAAATTCTAATATTGAAGCATTAAAAAAAGAAAAAGAAAAAATATTAAATTCTATTGGAGAAAGAGCAAAAAAAATAATTCCAAATTACGAGTGTAAAAAGTGTAATGATACTGGATATATTTTAAATGGAAATTCCACAGAAATGTGTAGTTGTTTAAAACAGAAAATTTATGATATTGAATATAATAAATCAAATATGTCTAATTTAGAAAAACAAAATTTTAATAATTTTAATTTAAATTTCTATTCTGATGAAATAAATAAACAAAAATATAATTCAGATATTTCACCTAGAGAAAATATTAAATTAATTAAAAATATTTGTGATAAATTTATTAACAATTTTGATAATACTGAACAGCGTAATTTATTATTTACTGGTAATACTGGTTTAGGAAAAACATTTTTATCTAGCTGTATTGCAAATGAATTATTAAAAAAAGATAAAACAGTATTATATCAAACAGCCTCAGTTATGCTTGATACAATTATCAGTTATCGTTTTGGTAAACCAAATGTTTCTAAAGATATTTATGATTATTTATTAAACGTAGATTTACTTATTATTGATGATCTAGGAACTGAAGGCGTAAACAATATGAAATTAGTTGAATTATTTAATATTTTAAATAGTAGACTTTTAAATTTAAATAAAAAAACTATTATTTCAACTAATTTAAGTTTGCAAAATTTATTTAATACTTATGATGAAAGAATTGTTTCTAGAATTATTGGAAGTTATGATATATGTTATTTTTTTGGGGAAGATATACGCTTTATAATAAAAAAATGATATTCCTTACATTGGAATATCATTTTTTATTATTTTATCTTTCTTGTTCGGTATCTCTATAATTTTTATTTTTCACATTTCTACCGTTTTTTATTTTTGCAATTTTCTTATCAATTTCGTCAATTTTTTTAATTATAAAATCATGTGAACCTTCTAAACCTTTTAGATAGTCCGGCAAGCTTTTTTCAAACGATTCAATCGTTTGCTGTATCATTTCTCTTTCGTTTGGAAAATTTCCCTCTCTAATTGCACTAACTCTTTTATGTAGGTCCTGTTCAACTAAAATTGATAGATAATAAAAATTTTCATCGTTCATAATCTATTCACCTTCATTATCATCTGGAGCTATAGTTTCAATACTAACAACTTTTCCTTCATTAGTTCTCATTAATGTTACACCTTGAGTTGATCTTCCTAAAATGCTAATATCTTTTACATTTAATCTAATAATTGTTCCATTATCAGTAATTAGCATTACATCTTCGTCATCTGTTGCAACTCTAATACCAACTAAGTTTCCTGTTTTTGGTGTTATTTTATATGTTGTAACACCTTTTCCACCTCTAGTTTGTACTCTATATTCATCTAATTCTGTTCTTTTTCCAAATCCATTTTCAGTAATTGCAAGTAATGTTGCATTTTTATTACCTTCAATTATAGATTCCATTCCAATAACATAATCTTCATTATCTAGACGAATACCTATAACTCCTTGTGCTGTTCTTCCCATTGGTCTAACATCTTTTTCACTAAATGTTATACAAGCACCTTGACTGGTAACTAGAACTACATTATCTTGACCATCTGTTAGTCTAACATCTATTAACTCATCATCTTCTCTTAATGTAATAGAAAGAAGCCCTGTTTTTCTAGTTGAGTCGAATTCAGTTAATGGAGTCTTTTTAATAAATCCCTGTTTTGTTCCCATTAACAAGTATTTTCCGTCTGCAAAATTACTAATTGGAATAACAGCTGATATTTTTTCTCCTGGATCTAATCTTAATAAATTAACTATTGCCGTACCTTTTGCAGTTCTTCCTGCTTCTGGTACTTCGTATCCTCTTAGTCTATATAATTTTCCTTTATTACTGAAGAATAATAAAGTATCATGAGTTGATGCTGTAAATATTTGTTTAACAAAATCTTCTTCTCTTGTAGCTAGGCCTGTAATTCCTTTTCCTCCACGTTTTTGGCTCTTATATGTATCTATTGGCATTCTTTTTACATATCCAAAATGTGTTAAAGTAATTACTGTTTGCTCTTCTTTTACTAAATCTTCAATATTAATTTCGCCTTCTGCTGCAACAATTTTAGTTTTTCTTTCATCACCATATTTTTGTTTAATTTCTAATAGTTCTTCTTTAATGATATCAAATACTAATTTTTCACTTGCTAAAACAGCTCTTAAATGTTCAATTAACTTCATTAATTCATTATATTCTTCATCTATTTTTTCTCTTTGCAATCCAGATAAAGTTTTTAATCTCATATCCAAAATAGCTTGTGCTTGAATATCTGATAGATTAAATCTTTCCATTAATTTTTCTTTTGGATCATCATATGAATTACGAATAATATTTATTACTTCATCAATATTATCTAATGCAATTCTCAATCCTTCTAATATATGTGCTCTAGCTAATGCTTTATCTAAGTCAAATTGAGTTCTACGAAGAATAACTACTTTTCTGTGGTCAATGTAATGATCTAAACATTGTCTTAGTGTTAATACTTTTGGTTCTCCATTAACTAATGCAAGCATTATAACACCAAATGTATCTTGTAATTGTGTATGTTTATATAATTGATTTAATATAACTTGTGCATTTACATCTCTTTTTAATTCAATTACAATTCTTACTTTTGACTCTCTATCTGATTCATCTCTAATTTCAGAAATTCCTTCAATTTTCTTATCTTTTACTAAATCAGCAATATTTTCAATTAATTTTGCCTTATTTACCTGATATGGAAGTGAATTTACAATAATTCTTTGTTTATTATTGCTCATTTCTTCAATTTCACTTTCTCCACGAACTGTAATTTTTCCTCTACCTGTTGTATATGCTTGTTTAATTCCTTCTAGTCCTAAAATAAGTCCTTCTGTTGGAAAATCAGGTCCTTTTATTATTTCCATTAATTGCTCATCAGTAACATTATCTTCATCAATTATTTTTATAATTCCATCAATTACCTCTGTTAAATTATGTGGTGGAATATTTGTTGCCATACCTACTGCAATTCCTGATGAACCATTTATTAATAAAGCTGGTATTTTTGCTGGAAGTACGGTTGGCTCTTGTAGACGATCATCATAGTTTGGCATAAAATCAACTGTATTTTTTTCAATATCAGTAAGCATTGTTTCTGCAATTTTGGCCATTCTTGCTTCTGTGTACCTCATTGCAGCTGCCCCATCACCATCTATTGAACCAAAGTTTCCATGTCCGTCAATTAGTGTATATCTTTGTGTAAAGTCTTGAGCTAATCTTACCATTGCATCATATACTGATGCATCTCCATGTGGATGGTATCTACCTAAAACAGAACCTACTGTATTAGCACATTTTCTGTAAGGCTTGTCTGATGTAATTCCATCTTCATACATAGCATATAAAATCCTTCTATGTACTGGTTTTAAACCATCTCTTACATCTGGTAGAGCTCTTGCAACAATAACACTCATTGCATAATCAATATATGCTGTACGCATCTCTTTTTCAATGTCGCGTTCAACTATTTTTCCGTCATTTCTTTTTTCGTCGTTTGCTCCCATTCTTTTACCTCTTTTCTAGTATTTTTCACCTCTTTATTATACTAAAACACTTAAAAATTTGCAAGTAAAAAATCGTGATTTAAGCCATAAAATCACGATTTTTTTGTACTATTTAATTAAAATTTCAGCCAACTTTTTTTGTTCTTCTGTTAAGTTAAAATTATGTCCATTATTTTTTATTATTAAGTGTAAATTTTCTATTTGTCTTGCTTGTTTTAATGTTTCTTCTAATGGTAAAGTTTGCTTTAATCTATCTTTTATTTTTCCATATTCTTTTTCCATTCCGTCAAAATCTTGATTTTGATAATAATTTTTCCAATTATTTTCATA
>FR889074.1:6218-12508 GCA_000435755.1 Clostridium sp. CAG:508 | reverse complement strand
TAATTTTTTTATAAATATTTGATTATTAAGTATATCTTCAATATGAAGCTATTTTTTAGATAACAAGTTATATGTCTAAAAAATAAAAACGCCTTAAAATCGATTTTAGAGCGTCGTTTTTTTTCCACTTTTTGGTGACTTTATAAAAATCAATAAAAATCGATTTTTTGCATCAATCATATAAAATTCTATATGATTATCAGACGAAATTTATTATCTTTAATATTAAAATATCTTAAAAATAATTTTAACAGGTCAAATAATTAAAATATTTTATATAGTTGGTATAATAAATTTTAGTTATTTATAAGTTATAAACAAAAATTCTATTATTAAAATTTATCAATTATAAATGTTTAGAATTTTTGCTCGTAAATTTAAAATTTTTATAAATTTAAAACTTTGCACAAAATTTTAAAATTTTAATTTAACCAAAAGTTTATACAAATTTTATATTTCAATATTTATGATTTTGACTGTTCCTCTCTCCTACCCTCCCATTTTTTCCCAGTAACAAAACTGGAAATATTTCTATAGAAGATAAAAAATAACAAGACACCAATATTTGGTGTCTTGTCGAGTTGTTGCTTTAAGAATTCAGGTCAAAATATGTGGTGTCCTCATAGAACTTTTTGAATTTTTCCAACGTGGAAAAATTATTGGATATATTCTTCAGAAAATATCCTTTCTTAGGGTCATATCGTACCACGTATATTACAGGTATGGGCAAAGGCATACGACATTCTCTGTAGAACAATACCATTTTTCCTTTCTGATTCTCTACCAACTTCCATCTATCAATGGAGCGATAGTTGACAATCACAGGGAAACCTGCTCTTACGAGCCGTGCTTTTAACGGAGAATACCAGATATCTGACCTTGGCTTCTTGATACAAGCCATTTTGGAGCAGATGTCGACATCCTCCATTTCACAAGGTAATGGCTTCTCATAGTTGTACGCCCCTACAAGATTTACCCGTTTCATAAAGCAACCTCCTCTTAAATTTATTCATTCTATTTAGAATGTAGTCTTATTATATCACGTAAAGCCCTAAAAGTAAAGAAAATCTAGTAATCCACATCTTCAAGATATTTTAGTTTTAGATGTGAGTTTGACCTAAAATTATAATAGTATGGTTTTATGTCTTTGACATATTTTCTATAAAATAATATATTTCCATCCACATCTTCTATTTTTATATTTGGAAATGTTTTTATCATTTTTTCATCATCAAAATATTTCAAAATAAATTCTTTTTGTTTAGTATCTTTAATATATATTTTTTCATATTGTTCATCAATATATTGTTTATTTGCAACATTTAAGTTGTTGTCATGTACTATTCTTATAGTAAACATTTGTAAGGCATATGCTGTAATTCCTAGGTCAAATGCAAGGAATATACTGACAAGAACAACCGCAGTTTTTAAAATTCCCATTGATATCTTTTTCTTTAAAAAGTCTATTAGTTTGTCTACTCTTTTGTTGATATCTGACATTAAATATATTGCAAGTAATCCCCAGAATAGTGAAAATAGTACACAAATTCTTCCATTTAAATTTAGTATCTGATCTGAATAATCCCACCATTTAATGTGAAATATTAGCTCTCCTATTAGACTTACAAGATATTCAATAATAGAACCTATTACAAAACCTGCTGCAAATAAAGTATAGTTATTCTTCTTAAACCTTTGCAAAGGCAATATCATTAAAACTGCTCCAAGTCCATATATACTGCAAAAAGGACCGTATAAAAAGCTTTTTCTACTTTCGAGCACACCTTTAGTTAATACTCCAAATATTGTTTCTATAATAAATCCCGCTACACTATAAATTATAAAGTATGCAACTATTCTCCAAAGTGTAATTCCTGCTATTTTTATATGTTTTTTTTCTTTAACTTCTACTTCTTTTTCCATATTATATTTCTCCATTTCATTCATTTGCTAAAGGGTTGCTTTCAACAGCATTCTTTACTTGTTTATTTTCCACATGTGTATATATTTCAGTAGTAGATATACTTTCATGTCCTAATAATACTTGTAAAGCTCTAATATCTACATCACCATACTGATACATTAAGGTTGCAGCAGTGTGCCTTAATTTGTGAACAGAGTATTTACTTATATCAAGTCCAGCCTTTATTAACTCTTTTTTTACTATCTCTTGGACCATTCTGTTACTGATGCGTTCTTTTCTTTTGCTTAAAAATAGAGCATCTCTAGAATCAAATTTTACGCCATCATGTGGTCTTACAGCCAAGTATGAATTTATGGCATCAATACAAGCTTTGTTTAAGTAAATAGTTCTTTCTTTATTTCCCTTACCTACTACATTTAATTTATTATCATAAAAATTTATATCTTTTATATTTATATTCACTAACTCAGATAAACGCATTCCACAATTTAAGAATAAAGTAATTATTGCATAATCTCTTTCTTTAAAATCTCCGGATTCTGCTTTTGTAACTTCTAGTAGTTCCTTACTTTGCTCTAAAGTTAGATATTTAGGAAGCCTTTTGTCTAGCTTAGGTGTTTCAAGTCCTTGCGCAGGATTCACTTCTAATAAGTGAGCCTTTTGAGTTAAATAACTAAAAAACATTCTGATACTTGCGGCTTTTCTTGCACGTGTGGCGGCTTTACTGTGGTATGTTTCTGTTAAATAATATAAAAATGCATGTATATCTTCTAATTTAATCTGCTTAACCGTTTCTATACTCATATCATGAATATCTATCTCTTTTATGTTTTCTTCAGAAGATAAGCCAAAATGATGAGATATGAACTTTAGAAAATGAGCTAAATCATAGTTATATTCTTTTACTGTGTTAACCGATTTATTTAAAATACCTGTTAGATATTCCAAAAATGAATTTAAAAATGTTGGATTTTCTTTTAAGTCTATCATTTGCTAAATCTCCCTTCGCATATATAATATCATTAAATTTTAAGTTATACAAGTAGAAAAAAGGGTTTCTTTTCGAAACCCTTCAAAATTTTATTTACTAACTACTTCCATAGTGTCTCTTGCTATCATTAGTTCCTCGTTTGTTGGAACTACAAATACTTTTACTTTAGAATTAGATGTTGAGATTTCAACTTCTTTTCCTCTGCAATTATTTCTATCTTCATCAACTTTTACTCCTAAGAAAGAAAGTGATTCACATATTTGTTTTCTTACATCTATTGCATTTTCTCCAATTCCACCAGCAAATGTAATAACATCTACACCATTCATTTGAGCTGCAAATCTACCAATATATCCAACTACTTGATATACAAAAACATCTATTGCAAGTTTTGCCCTTGCATTTCCTTCTTCTGCAGCAACTTCAATATCTCTGTCATCAAAGCTAACCCCTGAAATCCCTAATTTACCAGATTGTTTATTTAATATTTTATCCATTTGTTCTGTAGTTAAATTCTCTTTTTTCATTAAGAAAGTTACTATTGATGGATCAATATCTCCACATCTTGTTCCCATAGGAAGACCTGCTAAAGAAGTAAATCCTAATGAGTTATCTACTGCTTTTCCTCCATTTATTGCACATACACTTGCTCCTTGACCAAGGTGACATGAAACAATTTTTAAATCTTCTAAAGGTTTATCCATAATTTCAGCTACTCTTTTTGAAACAAATTTATATGATGTTCCGTGGAAACCATATTTTCTTATTCCATATTTTTCATAATATTCATATGGGATTGCATACATATATGCTTTTTCAGGAATAGTTTGATTAAAAGCTGTATCAAATACTCCAACCATTGGAACATCTGGTAATACTTTTTTACAAGCTTCTACTCCTACTATTTCAGCAGGGTTATGTAAAGGTGCTAAAGGTGTAAATTCCTTTAATACATTTATAACATTTTCGTCTATTAAAGTTGGCTCACTAATTTTATCTCCTCCGTGAGCTAATCTATGACCAATAGCTCCGATTTCATCAAAGCTTTTAATTACGCCATATTCTGGATGTGTTAATTGAGATAATACTAATTTAATTCCTTCTTCATGGTTTTCTATAACTTGTTCAATTTTATGCTTTTCACCATTTACAGTATGTGTTAAGAAAGAATCTGGCAATCCAATTTTCTCTAAATATCCTTTTGCCATCAAATTTTCATTTTCCATATCAATCAATTGATATTTAATTGATGAGCTTCCACAATTTAATACTAATACTTTCATTTTCAATCCTCTTTTAATTATTTATTTACTATTTCCATAGTATCTCTTGCTATTGTTAATTCTTCGTCTGTTGGAATAACAAATACTTTTACATTAGAGTCTGGTGTTGAAATTTCAACTTCTTTACCTCTGCAATTGTTTTTCTCTTCGTCTATTTTCACGCCTAAGAAAGAAAGTGATTCACATATTTGTTTTCTTACATCAATTCCGTTTTCTCCAACACCACCAGCAAATGTAATAGCGTCTACACCATTCATTTGAGCAGCAAATCTACCAATATATCCAATTACTTGATATACAAATGTATCTATTGCAAGTTTTGCTCTTTCGTTTCCTTCTGCCATAGCTTTTTCGATATCTCTATCATCAAAGCTAACTCCTGAAACTCCTAATTTACCTGATTTTTTGTTTAGTATATTATCCATTTGGTCTGGTGTTAAATTTTCTTTGTTCATTAAAAATGTTACTATTGATGGATCAATATCTCCTGATCTAGTTCCCATAGGAATTCCTGCTAAAGGTGTTAATCCCATTGAAGTATCAACTGATTTTCCAGCGTCAACAGCGCATAAACTTGCACCTTGGCCCAAGTGACATGTTATAATTTTTAAATCTTCAATTGGTTTATTCATAACTTCAGCTACTCTTTTTGATACAAATCTATGAGATGTTCCGTGGAATCCATATTTTCTTATTCCATATTTCTCATAATATTCATAAGGAATAGCATAGATATATGCTTTTTCTGGTAATGTTTGATGGAAAGCTGTATCAAATACTCCAACCATTGGAACATTTGGTAGTACTTTTTTACAAGCTTCAATTCCTGTAATTCCAGCTGGATTATGTAAAGGTGCTAGTGGAATGCATTCTTTCATTGCTTCCATAACAGCATCATCTATTAAAACAGAAGAACTGAATTTTTCTCCACCGTGAACAACTCTGTGTCCAACAGCTCCAATTTCGTCTAAGCTGCTAATTACACCATATTCTGGGTGTGTTAATTGAGCTAATACTAATTTTATTCCTTCTTCATGATTATTTATAGGCTCTTCAATTTTACGTTTTTCACCATTTACAGTATGTGTTAAAAATGAATCTGGTAATCCAATTTTCTCCAAATATCCTTTTGCCATAACGCTTTCATTTTCCATGTTTATCAATTGATATTTAATTGACGAACTTCCACAGTTTACTACTAAAACTTTCATTCTAAATCCTCCTAAAATTATTATATATTGAACAGATTAACTCTGTAATTCAATCTTTCCATATTATATACCATTTTGAGCTTGAACGCAAGTAATTGCTACAACTCCAACAATATCTTTACTACTACAACCTCTTGATAAGTCATTTACAGGTTTTGCAACACCTTGGCAAAGTGGTCCATAAGCTTCAGCTTTTGCTAGTCTTTGAACTAATTTATATCCTATATTTCCAGCATTTAAGTCAGGGAATATTAAAGTATTTGCTTTACCTGCTACTGGACTATTAGGTGCTTTTGAAGACGCAACCTCAGGGATTATGGCAGCATCTAATTGTAATTCTCCATCACAAACTAAATTAGGCATTTGTTCTTTTAACAGTTTAGTTGCATTTATTACCTTTTCTGTTAGTTCAGAATGTGCACTTCCATAAGTAGAATATGAAAGCATTGCTACTTTTGATGGTTTTCCAACTAAAGTTTCAAAACTTTTACTTGATGATTTTGCTATTTCTGCTAATTCTTCAGCAGATGGATTTTCTACTAAACCACTATCTCCAAAAACAAATACACCATTTTCTCCATATTCACAGTTTGGAACTACCATTACAAAAAATGCAGAAACAAGTTTTGTACCTGGTGCTGTTTTTAATATTTGAAGTGCTGGTCTTAGAGTGTTAGCTGTTGAATGACAAGCACCTGACACTAATCCGTCAGCATCATTGTTTTTTACCATCATCATTCCAAAATAAATTGGTTCTAATAGTAATTTTTTAGCTTGTTCTAATGTCATTCCTTTAGCCTTTCTTAATTCATATAAACTATTTGCATATTCTTCGAATTTATCAGAAGTTTTAGGATTTATAATTTCTGCATCTGATATAT
>FR889074.1:232-6174 GCA_000435755.1 Clostridium sp. CAG:508 | reverse complement strand
AATTGTTTTTGCTTGCATCCTCCTTAATCTGTGTCGTATCGCCAATTAAAATAACTTTTGCAAATCCTTCTTTTATTATTTGTTCAGTTGCTTTTAAAACCCTAATATCTTCTGCTTCTGGTAGTATTATTGTTTTAATATCTTTTTTTGCCTTTTCTTTAATATTTTCAATAAAAGTCAATTTATTTTCCTCCTTATTTAATACCATAATATTATATAAATAAAACTTAGAAGTTTCAAGTAGCAAAAGAAAAAACGTTCAATTTACTTGAACGTTTTTAAAAAATTATTTTGCGTAATCAATTACTCTTGTTTCTCTTACAACATTAACTTTTATTTGGCCGGGATATTCCATCTCGTCTTCAACTCTTTTTGCTATATCTCTTGCCATCAATTTCATTTGGTTGTCGTCAATTTTATCAGGTTTTACTATAATTCTAATTTCTCTACCAGCTTGAATTGCAAAAGATTTTTCAACACCTTCAAAAGAATCTGCAATTCCTTCTAATTGCTCTAATCTCTTAATATATGCTTCTAGAGTTTCTCTTCTTGCACCTGGTCTTGATGCAGAAATTGCATCAGCAGCTTGTACTAAAACTGCTTCAATGGTTTTTGGCTCTACATCACCATGATGAGCTTGTACAGCATTGATAACGTTTTCATTTTCTTTGTATTTTTTCAATACTTCAACACCTAATTCTACGTGTGTTCCTTCCATATCATGATCTAATGCTTTACCAATATCGTGTAATAATCCTGCTCTTCTAGCAAGTTTAGCGTCTAGCCCTAATTCTTCAGCCATTATTCTAGCTAAGTTAGAAACCTCAATAGAATGATTTAAAACATTTTGTCCATAACTTGTTCTATATTTTAATTTTCCGATTAGTTTAACTAAATCTGGGTGTAATCCAATTACACCAGTTTCCATTACAGCACGTTCTCCTTCTTCTTTTATAACATTTGCTACTTCTTCTTTAGCCTTTTCAACCATTTCCTCGATTTTAGCAGGATGGATTCTTCCATCTTCAATTAGTTTTTCAATAGCAATTCTTGCTACCTCTCTTCTTAATGGATCAAAGCCTGAAATAACAACTGCTTCAGGAGTATCGTCAATAATTAAATCAATTCCTGTTAATGTTTCTAAGGCTTTTATATTTCTACCTTCTCTACCAATAATTCTACCTTTCATATCATCATTTGGAAGAGTTACTATAGATACTGTTGTTTCAGAAGTATGGTCAGCTGCACATTTTTGAATAGCATATCCTATTACCTCTTTTGCGTTTTTATCAGCTGCATCTTTGACTTTAGCTTCCATATCTCTTAATAAGTTAGCTTTTTCAACCGTTAATTGTTTATCAAATTCTGCTAATAAAACTTTTTTTGCTTCTTCTTTAGACATACCTGCAATTCTTTGTAATTCACTCATTTGCTTATTAAATAAATCTTGAACTTCAGCTTTTTTGTTGTCTAGTTCTTGGTATTTTTTGTCTAAATCCTTTTCCTTCTTCTCAACAATGTCTTGTTTTCTTTCTAAGTTTTCTTCTTTTTGAATTAATCTTCTTTCTTGATTTTGAACTTCGCCTCTTCTTTCTCTAATCTCTTGGTCTAAATCTTTTCTAGCATTCATAATTTCTTCTTTAGCCTTAAAGATTTCCTCTTTTTTCTTATTTTCAGCGTCTACGTTTGCCATTTCGATTATTTTTTTTGCTTGAGCTTCTGCACTTTCCATTTTAGATTCAGCAATTTTCTTTCTTATGTATATACCTACAAATGTGAAAATTACTGCTGAGACTAGAAAAACGGCGATTCCAATTAGGATATTATCCATAATCTTACACCTCTTTCTATTAAATTTTCAATGTACTAAATATATATAACTAATTATAAAAATTTTATTAAAATATATTTTCCTACACTACTATTTTATATTGATTATTGTAAACTGTCAAGTAGTTTTGAGGGAAAATATAATTTATTTTGACTGCACAATGTCCACAATATCTGCTATATAATCTCCAATAACTGGAATATTAAGGGTCACAATTTTTTGAAGAATTATTATCAAAATTGCAGTTAATACTGTAAAGCCTATACCTATCCCTATTCCCTTTGAAATTCCAGAAATAAAGTTCCTAACAAACAATTTTCTTTTACTTCCCAACAGTTCCATTAAATCAAATATGTTGCTTTTTTCCAAAGAATAATTTAATTTTTCTAGGTTATTATTTAATTTTTCTTCTAATTTATCTTTATCCAAAATAAAATCCTCCATCTATATTAATGATGGAAGATTTTATCATTTTTTATTCATTATTTTCTTGATTTGTTAAATTTTCTATAGGATTACTACTTTGCACCTTTTGGTTTTGTTTTTGTAGTTTTTCTAATTTAGTAATAAGTGCTTGTAGTCTTGTCATATCTTTTCCAGCCATTTCCCAATTATTGTTACTATTAGACTGCTTTAAATTGTTATTTGCTTTTACTATAGCTTGTATTAAGCCTTCAATAGTTTCAGTATCTTCAACTTCAATATCAACAGCAGATTGAGAAACAAGATTTTTTAATGCCTCTGTAATATCATTTCCAATAGCTACTTTATTTCCTGATGCAACTATAACTTTTTTTAATATTGGAGTAGAATTTTCTTCGTTCATATATTGTTGATAAATTGGTTCTACATATAGCAAAGTGTTATTTATAGGAACAACTACCATATCTCTAATAATTTTAGTTCCTGTTATATTTAAAGTTTCTAACTCTTTAGATATAGTTTCATCTTGCTCTATTTGTGTATCTAGTTGAATTGTGCCTAAAACGTTACTATCAGAAGAATATCTATATAAAGAGAGTTTTGCTTGACCTTTCTCATAGCTTCCAACTAGATATGATGTTAAATTTTGCTTATTATATGGTGTGTATGGTAAAACTAGTCCTAGTGTGGTATTTTCATTGTCTACAGTTTTTACTATTGTATAATAAGGATCTATTTCAATTCCTGATTTGTTTAATAGCTTTGTTGTATTACGTGTTGCTATTTCCCAAATATCGTCTCCACGATATAATACATCAGTTTGAATATTATGATATCTCTTCATTATTTCTGCTTGTATTTTATATAAATATTCAGGATATATAAATTGTTTGCTAATGTCCTCTGGTATTGTTTCGTCCTTATCTACAAATAAATCTTTATACATTTTTTGATATGCCATAATTATTGGATCATTTCTATCTGTAATATAGAATTTAACAGTGCCATCATATGCATCTACTAAAACTTTAACAGAATTTCTAATGTAGTTTATTTGCTTTTTATTTATAATTCCATCTTCTAAGGTTAATTTTTGGGAATATGGATAACATTCAGATATGGTATAACCATCTATTACCCATACTAATTTTCCTTCGTTTGTAGTTACTAAATATGGATTTTCGTCATATGAAACATATGGCATTAAAGTTTTTGCTCTTTTTATAATGTTACGATTTATCAATATTTTGCTTTCTGAATTTACTTTATTTGAAAATGCTAATTGTAAGTCATTTTCTTTTATTGCTAAAATTAATCTGTCAAAGAAATTTAAAGAAAGTCCTGCTTGTCCATCATATGCATTTTCTGCATTTTCAGCTTTTGTTGAACTTGTAATAGGATAATCAAATTCAACTTTGTTGCTATTAGTTACAGCTGTATAATTTGTTTCTAATCCAAAATATATTCGTGGTTGAGATATGGTTACTACTTCATTTGAATTAAAATCTTTTTGTAAATATTCTATGTTTCCAGTTTTGTCTGTTGATGTTACAGAAGTAATAATTGTTCCATAACCATGAGTATATTCATATGTTTTATGGTTATATGTACTTGATGTATTTGAAATTTCTCTTGGAGCAACATATACTAATGTTTGTTCACCATTTACGTTATATGTAGCTGGATGTACTGAATTATATGTATAATATCCCTTGCTAGTTTGAACTATATTTAAATTTTTCAGAACAATATCTTTATTTATTAATGCTATGTTGTCTATTACATTTCTATTTTGTTGTATAATTTCTGATGTTATTGTTTCATTTCTAGACAAATTAACTTCTTCTATATCAATTCCATATGCTTGTTTAGTTGCATCTATATTAGCTTTGATATAATTTTGTTGTTTATCTAATTCATTTGGATTAACAAAAATTGTGTTAAATCCAACTAAAAGTATAAGCATTGTTATTAAATATGTTGGAACTATTGCTAAAGAAATTATAGTTTTTTTAGTTGATTTTTTCTTTAAATAGTGTATTCCCATTGCAATAGAAATAATTACTAATACTGATAATATTCTATATCCCCATAATTTAATAGTAACTTCAGAAATTCCAGCTCCCCAAAGCACATATGGCTCCTCACCATTTTGAAGAGTTAAAATCTTTTGAAGTCCAACATTTTGCGTTTCTACAAATATAATCATAGCTATAAATATAGCAGCAAACATTATATTTGTGCATAATTGTTTTAACAATGTTCCTTTGCTTAATACTTCTCTGTCTACTCCTTCAAAGCATAAATTGAATACTGCAATATAATATAACACAGCATAGGCTGTTAAACCAACTATAGCATATACAATGTAATATAAAACATATTGTATTAATGGTTGTACAAAGATAAAATATCCTATGTCATATCCTAGTACAACATCTGTAACTCCAAAGTTAGTAGCATTGATGCATAACATAAATTTTTCAAGTATCGTTCCACTTATTACAAAACTAACAATTATAGCACCAATAAATGCAATTGATTTATTAGGCATTTTAGGCATTGTTTTCTTTTCTTTTTCAAAAAATGGTATTAAACCTTTTTTTATTCTTTTGTTTGTAATTCGAATAAGTAAATAAATTACTATAAAATTAACTACAAACGTAATTAAGTAATTAGTTGAATTTTGCCAAAATATGCTTAAGTAGTTTTCTCCTAATTCTAATATTTCTAAATACTCTCCTCTATAATTCACATATGTAACTATTAGCACTAAAGCAAGAAATATTAAGACCACCCATTTTTTAGTTTTGCTAATTTTTTTATGAATGTTTTTATCTTCTGTTGCATTTGTTTTTACTTGTTCTTCCATTTAAACCTCCACTAAATTAAAGCATTTACAAAGTCTGTACTATTAAAAATTTCCATATCGTCAATTTGTTCGCCCACACCAACAAATTTAACTGGCATTTGATTTTCTGCAACTATACCAACTACTACTCCACCTTTAGCTGTTCCATCTAGTTTTGTTAATATTAAGCCATTTATATCAACTGTTTCTTTAAATGCTTTTACTTGTGAAATAGCATTTTGCCCTGTTGTTGCATCAAGAACCATCAAAACTTCTTTTGAACTTTCTGGTAGTTCTTTATCTATTACTTTTTTTATTTTTACAAGCTCGTCCATCAAATATTTTTTGTTGTGTAATCTTCCGGCTGTATCACATATCAAAACATCTGCATTTTTTTGTTTAGTTATTTGAATTGCATCAAAAACAACTGACGCAGGGTCTGTACCTTCTTCTTTTTTTACTATATCGCAACCAGCTCTGTTAGCCCATATTTCTAATTGTTCTACTGCTGCTGCTCTAAATGTATCTGCTGCTGCAATTACTACCTTTTTACCATCTTGTTTTAAACGATTAGCTATTTTACCTATAGAAGTAGTTTTGCCTACTCCATTTACCCCTACTACTAAAATAACAGAAGGATGAGTTGCTAATTTCAAACCATTATCAACTTCATCTAAAATAGCTTTTATTTCTTCTCTTAGTGCATTTCTTACATCTTCTTCATTTTCAATTTTCTCTTTTTTTATTCTATCTCTTAAATTAGAAATAATTTTTGTAGATGTTTGTGCTCCCACATCAGACATTATTAGAGCCTCTTCCAATTCTTCTAAAAGGTCT
>FR889074.1:0-199 GCA_000435755.1 Clostridium sp. CAG:508 | reverse complement strand
TCTTCCAATTCTTCTAAAAGGTCTTCATCTACTTTTCTAAAATTACTAAATACATTATTTATCTTTTCATCAAATGAATTTTTGGTTTTACTCAAACCATTTTTTAATTTATCAAAAAATCCCATAAAATCAACCTCTCTTTTGTTTAAATCCTTTTATATTTTACCATAATATGCAAAAAATGGCAACCTTTTATTGC
>FR889073.1 GCA_000435755.1 Clostridium sp. CAG:508 | reverse complement strand
AAAATTTTCAACCAATGAATGCTAATTTTGGCATTTTACCAGAACTTTCTGAAAAAATAAAAGATAAAAAATTAAAGTATTCAAAACTAGCCGATAGAGCAATAGAAGAAATGAGAAAGACAATACAAAACATATAAAATATTACGTATATATTACAATTGTGTTAAGTTTTAATTACAAATCACACGAATTTACATAATACAGTTGCAAGAAAAGGAAAAATGTGGTATAATAAAGTATGTGAAAAAATATTCATAATAAAGGAGTAATTTATATGAAAAAAGAGCGTTAGACAAAGCGTATGAAGAAATTGATGCTAAATATAAAGATATGTCTGAAGAAGACATGAAAAAAGAGATGGAGACATTAAAAAAAGAGATTACCGGAAAAGAAAAAGCCTTAGAAAATCTAGATGGTGAAGCCAGAGAAAAAATGAAAAAAGATTTAGAAAAGAAGAATAATAGACTTAAAAACTTAGAAGGATATTCTAAAAATAAAACTCAAATTTCAAAAATTATAGACTATAGAGGAAGGTTGGAAGCAAAACTAGCAAATGTTATAGCAGTAAAAGATGATAGCAAAAAGGCATATGCTGAAGCTAAAAAGGAATTTGTGGAAGCAAGTAAGTTATTAAAAGATGAAAACAAAACTATGGAAATGGATCAAAATGAATA
Source organism: Clostridium sp. CAG:508 (assembly GCA_000435755.1). GTDB lineage: Bacteria > Bacillota > Clostridia > TANB77 > CAG-508 > CAG-273. Next base: position 30,029 of record FR889073.1, on the reverse strand, counting down.
TAATGACTTGCTAACTAAAAAAGAAAATGCCGAAAAAGAAATGAAATCTCAAAAAGAAATATTTGAAAAGGCACAAGCAAAAGCAAAAGACCTTGAAGCTAAAATAGGAAAATGCAATCTTGCTTGGAGAACATTATTTACTAACAAAACATGGGATGATATTCAACTAAGAGCAAAACAAACTAAAGGTAGGTTTACTAGAAAAAAAGACGAGGAAATAATAGAAGAGTCTATTGAAATAGAAGATAAAGAAATAAAAGAACAAATTGGAAAAAATGTAAGAAAAATTCAAGAAGAACAAAAAGAGAAAAAGAATTTACCAGCAAAAGTAACAACTTGGACTAAAATTAAAAACTTCTTTAAATCAATACCAGCTAAAATAAAAGAAAAATTTGGCAAAGAAGAAGTGGAAGAAAAATCAACAAACTCTAAATCTACTAAACAACAAAAAGATGAGTTTTTAGATGCTCTTAGACAAAATGTAGATGTTGATTATAGAGAAGCTGTAAGAAAAGCAAAAGAACAAAAATACATAGATCAACACAAAGCAAAATCAAAAGAAGAAAAATAACATAAAAAACCTTCAACTTTTAATTGAAGGTTTTTTGCTAATATGTAAGAAAATACTGGAAAAACTGTTGACTTTTATAGGGGAAAATGATAAAATATAAACCGTTAGTGTAAAATACGCGAATAGTGTATTTCCCTAACGGTTTGTTTGTCACAAAAAAGTAATAATATAGCTTTTTTGTAGAATAGATTTTAGAAAAGAGGTGAAATTTAAGTGCCAACAATTAATCAATTAGTAAGAAAAGGTAGAAAAAGTTCTACAACAAAATCAACAGCACCAGCTTTACAACATGGTTACAATTCTATGAATAAAAGAATGACTAACAAAAGAGCACCACAAAAAAGAGGTGTATGTACTGTTGTAAAAACTGTAACACCTAAGAAGCCAAACTCAGCTTTAAGAAAAGTTGCCAGAGTTAGACTATCTAATGGATATGAAGTTACTTCATATATTCCAGGTATAGGACACAACCTACAAGAGCACAGCGTTGTTCTAATTAGAGGAGGAAGAGTAAAAGACCTTCCTGGTGTTAGATATCACATTATCAGAGGAACATTAGATACAGCAGGTGTTAAAGACAGAATGCAAGCGCGTTCTAAGTATGGAGCAAAACGCCCAAAGAAGTAGAAATTTGAAATGGTGCGTATAATTTATTACTAGTTTAAGGTACTTAAATTTATAATACATTATATAGCGCTATACGGAAAAGCTTAGGGCTTTTCAGAGTACCTATCATACGGTTTAGTATGAAATAATAAAAGGAGGGAAGAATAGTGCCAAGAAAAGGATTTATAGCAAAAAGAGAAGTTTTACCAGATCCAATATATAATAGCAAAGTTGTTACAAAATTGATTAACAATGTTATGCTAGATGGTAAAAAAACAGTTGCTCAAGGTATAGTTTATGATGCATTTGACATCATTAAAGAAAAAGAGCAAAAAGATCCACTAGAAGTTTTCCAAGCAGCACTTGAAAATATAATGCCAGTTCTAGAAGTTAAAGCTAGAAGAATTGGTGGTGCTACATACCAAGTACCAATCGAAATTAGACCAGAAAGAAGACAAACTTTAGGTTTAAGATGGTTAGTTGTTTATGCTAGAAATAGACATGAAAAAACTATGGCTGAAAAACTTGCAGGTGAAATTATGGATGCTGTAGCTGGAAACGGTGGAGCATTTAAGAAAAAAGAAGATATGCATAGAATGGCTGAAGCTAACCGTGCTTTCGCACATTATAAATTTTAATTATAAGCGTCGTCTAACTTTGTTAGCCATCGCATAAAGTTTCTTCGACATACAAACGTATAGTCTCAAAAACTTTAGCTCGGCTGCCTCGTTATACTCGCTTCTAATTAAAATTAAACGTATTTATATGGTACATTTAATTTTTTAGAATGTATCGAGAAACTAAATAAAAGGAGGAAAAATAAGTGGCTGGAAGAGAATTTCCTTTAGAAAAAACAAGAAATATAGGAATCATGGCTCACATTGATGCGGGAAAAACTACTACAACAGAGAGAATACTTTTCTATACAGGTAAAACTCACAAAATTGGTGAAGTTCATGAAGGCGCAGCAACTATGGACTGGATGGTCCAAGAACAAGAAAGAGGTATTACAATTACTTCTGCAGCTACAACTTGTCAATGGTTAGGACATCGTATCAATATTATCGATACGCCTGGGCATGTTGACTTTACAGTTGAAGTTCAAAGATCTTTAAAAGTTCTTGACGGTGCTGTAACAGTATTAGCAGCTAAAGGTGGTGTACAACCACAAACAGAAACAGTTTGGAGACAAGCTGATAAATATCAAGTTCCAAGAATGGTATATGTAAATAAGATGGATACTACAGGTGCTGATTTTATGCTTTGTGTAGATCAATTACACAATCGTTTAAAAGCAAACGCAGTTCCAATTCAATTACCAGTTGGAGCAGAAGAAAACTTCAAAGGCATTGTTGACTTAATTAAAATGAAAGCATTTATACACAAAGACGACTTAGGAAAAGAAATCGAAGTATGTGATATACCTGCTGATTTACAAGCACAAGCTGAAGAATTTAGATCAAAATTAATAGAAGCAGCAGCTGAACAAGATGATGATTTAATGATGAAATATTTAGAAGGTGAAGAACTAACTGAAGAAGAAATCATTAAAGGTATTAGAAAAGGTACAATTGCTAACAAACTTATCCCTGTATGCTGTGGTTCTTCATACAAGAACAAAGGTGTACAAGAATTATTAAATGCAGTTGTTAACTTTATGCCATCACCACTTGATATAGCTGATGTTAAAGGTGTTGATTTAGATGGAAACGAAGCAGTAAGAAAAACATCTGATAGTGAACCATTTGCAGCACTAGCATTTAAAATTGCAACAGATCCATTTGTTGGAAAACTTTGTTTCTTCAGAGTATATTCTGGTACATTAGAAGCTGGTTCAACAATATTAAATGCAAATAAAGATAAAAAAGATAGAATGGGAAGAATTCTATTAATGCACTCAAATCACAGACAAGATATTGATAAAGTATATGCCGGTGATATTGCAGCTGCAGTTGGTTTAAAAGAAGTTGGAACAGGTGATACATTATGTGATCCTGCACACCCAATTATTCTAGAATCAATGGAATTCCCAGAGCCTGTTATTGATATCGCTATTGAACCAAAAGATAAAGCAAATAGCGAAAAAATGGGTATAGCTTTAGCAAAACTTGCTGAAGAAGATCCAACATTCAAAACATGGACAGATCAAGAATCTGGTCAAACAATCATCGCTGGTATGGGTGAGTTACACTTAGACATTATCGTTGATCGTTTGAAGAGAGAATTCAAAGTTGAATGTAGTGTAGGTAAACCACAAGTTTCTTACAAAGAAACAATTAGAAATAAAGTTAAAGTACAAGGTAAATTCATCCGTCAATCTGGTGGTAGAGGTCAATACGGTGACGTATGGCTAGAAATGGAACCATTAGAAGCTGGAAAAGGAATTGAATTTGAAAGCAAAATCGTTGGTGGTGTTGTTCCAAAAGAATATATCAAACCAATCGAGGAAGGTGTTAGAGAAGCTGCTCAAAGCGGTATCTTAGCAGGTTACCCTGTAATCGACTTTAAAGCTACATTGGTAGATGGTTCTTACCACGAAGTTGACTCTTCAGAAATGGCCTTCAAAATTGCTGGTTCTATGGCATTCAAAGAAGGATGTAAACAAGCTAAATCAGTTATATTAGAGCCAATTATGAAGGTTGAAGTAACAGTTCCAGAAGAATACATGGGAGATGTTATTGGAGATATCAATTCTAGACGTGGAAGACTAGAAGGAATGGAAGCTGTCCAAGGAAATCAAGTAATTAGATGCTTTATTCCATTATCTGAAATGTTTGGATATGCAACAGACTTACGTTCAAAAACACAAGGTAGAGGTACTTATTCAATGGAACCAAGCCATTATGAAGAAGTTCCAAAATCAGTATTTGATAACATTGTTGCATCAAGAGCTAAAAAACAAAACTAAGAATATAAATCGAACCACAGATATACATAATTGCTTTGTAATTTATGTGGTTCGAAGTAACTTAAAAAAATAGTAAAAAATACTTGATTTTAGCTATGAAATAGTATAAAATACAAGTACTTGAAAAAAAGATTTTAATATTAAATTAAAATAAATGTAGGAGATTTATAAAAATCCCTAACAAAATTAAGGAGGAAAATTAAATGGCAAAAGCAAAATTTGAAAGAACAAAACCACACGTTAACATTGGTACAATCGGCCACGTTGACCACGGTAAAACAACAACAACAGCAGCTATTACAAAATACCTAGGATTACTAGGAAAAGCTAAATATGAAGCATATGATCAAATCGATAGTGCTCCAGAAGAAAAAGCAAGAGGAATCACAATTAACACAGCTCACGTAGAGTATGAAACAGATAAAAGACACTATGCTCACGTAGACTGCCCAGGACACGCTGATTATGTAAAGAACATGATCACTGGTGCTGCTCAAATGGATGGAGCAATTCTAGTTGTTTCAGCAGCTGATGGTCCAATGCCTCAAACAAGAGAGCATATCTTACTTGCTCGTCAAGTAGGTGTTAAATATATCGTTGTTTACTTAAACAAATGCGATATGGTTGACGATCCAGAATTATTAGAATTAGTTGAAATGGAAGTTAGAGACTTATTATCAAGCTATGATTTCCCAGGTGATGAGATTCCAATTATTAAAGGTTCATCATTAAAAGTTCTAGAAAGCACATCTACAGATCCTAACGATCCTGTATACGCTCCAATTAAAGAACTTATGGATGCAGTTGATAGCTATATTCCAACTCCAGACAGACCAATTGACCAACCATTCTTAATGCCAATTGAAGACGTTATGACAATCAGTGGTAGAGGTACAGTTGTTACTGGTAGAGTTGAAAGAGGTCAAGTAAAACTTCAAGACGAAGTTGAAATCGTTGGATTATCTAAAGAATCTAAGAAAACAGTTGTTACTGGTGTTGAAATGTTTAGAAAAACATTAGACCAAGCTGAAGCTGGAGATAACGTTGGTATCTTATTAAGAGGTACTCAAAGAAACGAAGTTGAAAGAGGTCAAGTATTAGCAAAACCAGGAACAATTCATCCACATACAAAATTCAAAGCACAAGTATACGTTCTAACTAAAGAAGAAGGTGGACGTCATACTCCATTCTTTAATGGATATAGACCACAATTCTACTTCAGAACAACAGACGTTACAGGTGTTATCGAATTACAAGCTGGAACAGAAATGGTTATGCCAGGAGATAACGTTGACATGACTATCGAACTTATTACTCCAATCGCTATCGAAAACGGATTAAGATTCGCTATTCGTGAAGGTGGACGTACAGTAGGTTCAGGAGTAGTATCTGAAATTATTGCTTAATTTAAATTATGTAATATAGAAAAGGCAAGGGTTACAAGAAATTGTAAAACCTTGCTTTTTATATTGACTTTTTTAGACTTTAATTATATACTATATGCGTACCAAAGAGCAAAAATTATAGTAATATTTGTAGAAAAAAGGAGAGTTCTTTTAATGAAGAATTTAAGAAAAATATCACTAATGTTAATACTTACAGTAGTTAGTATATTATTACTAGCAGTAAGTTCAAAAGCAACTACGAAAGTAAAAGTAACAGGAGATGTGTTGAACATAAGAAAAGGTCCTTCAACTAGTACAAAAGTTGTAGCAATGTTATCTAAAGGCGTAGAATGTGAATTGCTTGAAGAAGAGGGAGATTGGTACAAAGTTAAGTACAAAACATATACGGGATATGTAAGTAAAGAGTATGCAGAGATAATAGGTGAAACTAATAATACAGAAGAACCTAAAAACACTGAAACAAACACTGATAATAAAAATGATACGGATAACACTTCTAAAAATGAAGAGAATAATACAACTTCAGATACTAACATAGATGAAGATGTAAAAGTTGTATATAAAAAATTAAAACAAGATAGTGAGTTAAAAATTTTACCATTGGTTTATTCAAGCAATATCGAAAGCTTAAAAAAGAATGCTGAAATGATATTGTTAAGTGAAGTTAATGGATGGTCATATGTACAAACAGATTCTAACTGTGGATGGATAAGAAATGAATACTTAGAAGATTCAAGTACAACATCATCTAATAATGGAAACACTAATAGCACAGACAAAAATGAATATACAGAAAAAACAGGATATATAAATGAAAGCTCAGTTAATATGAGAAAAGGAGCTGGAACAAGTTATAGTATAGTAAAAGTATTATCATTAAATACTCAATTAACTATAATAGGTGAAGACGGAAAATGGTATCAGGTTAAGGTTGGAAATACTACTGGATATGTTTCAAAAGACTATGTATCAGATACAAAAACTACTACAACTAGAGGAAATAACACTTCTAGAACAGAAAACAATACTGAAAAAACTACAGCTAGTAATACAAAAGTAGAAAAAGTTTCTAATAATGAAAATACAACTAAATCAACTGAAAGTGTTAAAAAAGAACAGGTTAAAGCAATCAAAACAACAACTCAAAAGTCTAAACAAGAGACGACAAGTAAGAATGAAACAACAATTAAAAGTACAGACATTGTTGCATATGCCAAAAAATATTTAGGATATAAATATGTATATGGCGGTGATGGATCAAACGGAACATTTGACTGTTCAGGATTTACAATGTATGTATATAAACACTTTGGTATAAAACTTCCACATGCAGCAAGTAAACAATACAAATGTGGAAAAGGTACTCAAATTACTAAATATAGTGATTTACAAGTAGGGGATATTGTATTTTTAACAGATTATGAAACAGGTGTAGGAATAGGGCATTGTGGAATATATCTTGGAAATGATAACTTTATTCATGCATCAACAACTTGTTATGCTGTTGAAATATCTAGTTTTAAAACAATATATAAAGGTAGATTTTATTCTGGTTTAAGATTGATATAATTTATAGGGGCATTATAGAAAGGTTTAAATATGAGACCATTTTGTGTTGCCACTATTGGAGTAATTTTAGGAATTATAATAGGGCTATACTTAAAAAGTATAGCTTTTTTCATATGTATAATGATAATAATTATTAGTATAATACTTAAGTTGAAAAATAAATTAAATTCTTGTGTGATAATAATTGGTATATGTTTTATAGTATTTTGTATTTATACATTGATGTTGGAAAATAATTACACAAAAATTACAAAGAAATATGATAAACAGTCAATAACTATACAAGGAATTGTTGTAACAAACGGAAATGAGAAGAAATATAAAACGCAATATGAAATACAAGTAATGAAAATACATAATAATAACACAGGAGAAACTGAAAAGAGAAATTTTAAAGTGTTATGTGATATAAAAGGCAAAAAAAATGAAATAGGACTGAAGTTTGGAGATGAAATAATATTTAGTTCAAAATTTGAGGCACCATACACAGAAAGAAATGAAGGAGGATTTGATTATAGTCAATATCTAAAAACGAAAAAGATTGCCGGCAGTGTAATGAGTAAAAGTGAAAATATAAGATTAGTGGGGCAAAACAAGATAAATATACTAGCGAGAATAACAAATGATTTAAAAAAAGCTTTATTAAATAAAACATACAAGATTTTGCCTAAGGATGAAGCAGGACTGTGTGCAGCCTTATTATTAGGAGATAAAAGTAAGATAAACAATGATATAGAAAATAGTTTTAGAGAGGCGAATTTGTCACATATGCTTGCTATTTCAGGAGCACATATATCATATATATTATTAGGAGTTTCAACTGTTTTATCATATCTAAAAATTCATAAAAGATGGGCTAAAACTTTTATATGTATGTTTTTACTATTTTTTATGTTTTTAGCAGGTGGATCACCGTCAATTGTTAGAGCTTGTATAATGGCAATTTTAAATTTAGTAGCTGAAATGTTATTTGAAAAATCAGATACATTTAACAATTTAGGCATAAGTGCATTTATAATATTACTTTTTAATCCATATGCTTTATTAGACATAAGCTTTCAACTTTCATTTGGTGGAACTATTGGAATAGTCACATTTGTAGAGCTATTATATAATATTAGATTAAAGAGAAAAGGAATAACTAAAAGAAAGGATCAAGAAGAAAAAAATGGAAAGATACAAGGAAGGAAATATAGTGAATTCACATACAAAATTTTAATATATATAGAGCAAACTACTATAATGTCACTAGCAGCAAACATAGTTATTACACCAATTATGCTTCATAATTTTAGTTCAATTTCATTAGTATTTATAATTTCAAATTTACTTGCTACACCTATAATGGGGATATGCTTAATTCTTGGAATGATTTTTTTAGTTTCTCTAATAATTACCCCATTAGCATATGTAGTGGCATTTTTATTAGGACCACTATTAAAAATATTTATTCTAGTTGCAAGTTTTTCAAGTAATATACCATTCTCAAAAATTTTAATGCCAACGCCAAAGATATGGCAAATTCTAATCTATTATTTAATCATTATAATATATTTTTTCAAAGATGATATTCAAAAAGTTTACCCCAAAATATTAGATAATTATAAGAAAATAATTATATTTTTAATAATTTTAACTTTATTACCTTATGGATTAGCAGTAATTCCAATAAATAAGTTAGAAATTCATTTTATAGATGTAGGACAAGGTGATAGTATGCTTATTATAACACCATCTAAAAAGAAAATTTTAGTGGATGGTGGAGGAAGTGAATTTGGCACATTTGATGTTGGAAAGCAAACATTACTACCATATTTATTAAACAAGTCAATTATAAGCATAGATTATCTTTTGTTTACACATTTTGACTCAGACCATTGCCAAGGTTTACTTACGGTGCTAGAGAGTATAAATGTAAAAAATGTAATTATAGGAGAACAGGGGAAAGAGTGTGAGAATTTTGAAAAATTTTCAGAACTTGTAAAGTTAAAACATACTAATAAGATTACTGTAAAAGCAGGAGATACAGTTACTATAGATAAAGAATGTAACTTTGAGATATTGTTTCCTGACACAGATTTGATAAAGCAGAACATCTTGAACAATAACTCAATAGTAGCAAAGTTTTGGTATAAAGATTATAGTGTATTACTTACAGGAGATATAGAAAAAATTGCTGAAGAAAAATTGATACGAAAATACAAGGATACGAAAAAACTAGAAGCTAATATACTAAAAGTTGCACATCATGGTTCAAAAAGTTCCTCGATACAGCAATTTCTAGATGAGGTGAAACCTGAAATAGCTCTTATTGGAGTTGGAGAAAAGAATACTTTTGGGCATCCAAATGACGGAGTATTAGAAAGGTTAGAAAATTTACGGTTGTGAAATTTATAGGACTGATTTATGTGGAGAGATAACTATTACTATAAAAAATAATAAAGTGAAGGTTAATAAAAAAATAGATATTGAAAAATAGCCCAAAAGTAGTATAATATATAGGAAAAATAGAAAAGGAAGCAAAAATATGTTATCAAAATATTCAAATCAAACAAATGGGATAAATGAAGAGGAAATACAAGAAGCAGCAAATGAAATAAAAAATGGAAACTTAGTATTATTCCCAACTGAGACTGTATATGGAATAGGAGCAAATGCTTTAGATGCAAATGCGGTAGAAAAGATATTTATAGCAAAAGGAAGAGCACAGGACAACCCTTTAATTGTTCATGTTTCAAATATCAAGATGGTGGAAGAGATAGTAGAAGAAATAACAGAATTAGAGAAAAAGCTAATAGAGAATTTTTGGCCGGGTCCACTTACAATAATATTTAAGCGCAAAAGCAATGAAATAATTCCTGATGTTGTAACAGCAAATCTAGATACAGTGGGAATTAGAATGCCTAGCAATTTGATTGCAAAAGAGTTAATAGAAAAATCCGGTGTGCCAATTGCAGCCCCAAGTGCAAATGTTTCTGGAAAGCCTAGCGGAACTAATGTTGAAGATATTATAGAAGAACTAGATGGAAAGGTTGCATATATATTAGATGGAGGTTCGACTGACATAGGATTAGAGTCAACAGTTATTAAAGTAGATGGAGATAACATCAATATATTAAGACCAGGCAAGATAACTAAAGAACAACTAGAAACAGTGGCAAATCAAGTTAAAGTTGATAAAAATGTATTAGGGCAAGTGCAAAAAGATGAAGTGGTAGCATCTCCGGGAATGAAGTATAAACACTACGCCCCAAATACAAAATGTATGATGGTATATAGTGAAGATGCAGATAAAATGATTAAAAAGATAAATGAAATAACTATGCAAAATGAGAATGTTCTAATTTTAGCAAAAGAGGAACACATGGACAAGTATATTGCAAGACATAAATGGAGCTTAGGAAATAATTTAGAAGACGTTGCTAAAAATATATTTACATTTTTAAGAAAAGCAGATAAAGAAAATGTCGATTTAATAATTATTGAAGGAGTCGGCAGTAAAGGTTTAGGACTTGCGATTACAAATCGTTTGATTCGTGCATGTGCATATAATTATATTATTCTAAAAAATGAATAAAATTTCCAAAAAATCTCATACTAATATTAAATATTTAGAAAAGGACTGATATAGTATGAGAAAAGGATGGATTATTGCATTAGCTATATTTCTACTAATAATAGGTGTGGCTTTAGGAATTTCTGTATATAACAAAAACAAAACAGATAACACAAATATAGTGGATAATAAAAAGTTGGCAGAGGAAAATGAGATAAATAATGTGGTTCCTACAGCAGTAGTTGAAGAAAAAGTATCACCTAATGCTAAAGTGTTACAAAAACAATATTTTACAGGTTGTGATCATTTATTAAAAGAAACTAAAGATATACCGGAAAATTTAGTGAACAAAAATAAAGAAGAAGTAGAAAAGTATTATAAAGACTGGAATGTCGACAGTTTTTCAAAAAATGAAATTATAATATATAAAGAAGAAAGTGGTTTTTGCAACCAGCATTATTTAATTAAAGAACATAATGGCGTTTTAGGAATTTACACAATAGATGAAAATGGAAAGATTACTTTAAAAGAGGATACTGAAATTCAGACTATGTATTTACCAGAAGCAGATTTAGAAAAGGTAAAGCAGGGAATAGAAGCGGTTGGAAACATGGAACTAAATAGTGCATTAGAAGATTTTGAATAAAAAATAGATGAGATTATTTCTCATCTATTTTTAAGTTTTCTTTTTTTAGATATCCTTGTTTATAAAATGTAATGTAATACATAACAAGTGAAAATATAGTAGTAGCCAAAGCTAAATAATAAATCCATAAATCAAATTGTGGCAAAGGTGCTACAGAATTTGAAGGAATTTTAGCAATATTGTTCCAGTATGCAATTACAAATGAACATACAATTGCTATATAGAATAACACTGTTGCAAGTTTTCCAAACCATCTACTAGAAACAACTAGTTCTTTTCCGTAAAGGAAAGATGCACCTGCTATCATTGCTGCTTCTTTTAAAGCAACTACTATAATAATCCAAAATGGAATAACTCCTTTAAATGTAATTGTTAAAAGTACAGCTAGTTGAGTTGCTTTGTCGGCTAAAGGATCGATAAGTTTTCCAAAGTTTGTTATAAAATTAAATTTTCTAGCAATCCAACCGTCTAAAATATCTGTTAAACCAGATACTGTTAAAAGTATAAGTGCTGTAATGTATTGGTCAACTACTATAAAATAAATTATAAAAGGTATTAGAAAAAATCTTGCAACTGTTAATATATTTGGAATATGCTTTGCCATAAAAATTATCTCCTATTTTCTTACATTAAATTTTAAATTATTTTCTTCTGAAGAAACTACTATAGTATCTCCATTTAATAGTTCTGAACGTAATATCATATCTGAAAGCTCATCTTCCAAATATCTTTGAATAGCTCTTCTCAATGGCCTTGCACCGTATTTAATATCAGTTCCTTTTTCTAACAAGAATTTTTTAGCATCTTCGGAAATTTCTAAAGTAATATTCTTATCAGCTAATACTTTTTTTGTATCGTCAAGCATTAGATTTACAATTTGTAATAATTGTTCATGATTTAATTGCTCAAATACAACAATTTCATCTACACGATTCAAAAATTCAGGTCTAAAAGTTTCTTTTAAGCTATCCATAACTTTATCTTGATTTATTCTTGTTCCACCAAAACCAATTGAATTTGTATTTTGATTAGAACCAGCGTTTGAAGTCATAATCATTATAGTATTTTCAAAACTTACAGTATTACCTTGACTATCTGTTAATCGTCCATCATCTAAAACCTGTAATAAAATATTAAATACATCAGGATGAGCTTTTTCAATTTCGTCTAGTAATACTATAGAATAAGGATTACGCTTTACTTTTTCTGTTAGTTGTCCTGCATCATCATAACCTACATAACCAGGAGGAGAACCAATTAGTTTTGATGTAGAATGTCCTTCCATGTATTCAGACATATCCACACGAATAATTGAGTTTTCGTTTCCAAACATTTCATAAGCAAGTGATTTAGCAAGTTCTGTTTTACCAACTCCTGTCGGACCAACAAATATAAATGATGGTGGTCTCTTTGTACTTTTTAAACCAGCACGATTACGACGTATTGCTCTTGAAACAGCTTCAACAGCAGTATCTTGACCAATTACTCTCTTGTGCAAATTAGCTTCTAAGTTTAGTAGTTTTTGAGTTTCAGCTTCAGTAATCTTCTTAACGGGAATCTTAGTCCAACTTTCAATAACTTCGGCAATATCTTGAACTGTTAAGTTTTTAAGTTTCATTTTTTCATTTAAACTATCAATTTGTTCCATTAAGCTACATTCTTTAGCTTTTAATTCAGCTGCTTTTTTATAATCTTCAGTTGAATCTGCAAGAGCGGCTTCTTCTTTTTCTTCTTGAACAGCTTTTAGTTGACCTTTTAATATCTCTAATTGATATAATTCTTTATTATTCAAGTTTATTCTTGAACAAGCTTCGTCTAAAATATCTATTGCTTTATCTGGTAAAAATCTGTCATGAATATATTTTTCAGACATAATAACAGCTTGTTTAATTACATCATTTGAAATTTTAACTTTGTGATAATCTTCATAATATTTTTTAATACCCTCTAAAATTCCTATAGAATCAGTAATAGAAGGCTCTTCAACTAAAACAGGTTGGAATCTTCTTTCTAGGGCGCTATCTTTTTCTATATACTTGCGATATTCTTTTAAAGTAGTTGTTCCAATCAACTGAATTTCACCATTAGAAAGTGATGGTTTTAAAATGTTTGCAGCATTCATAGAACGCTCTGCATCACCAGCACCAATAATATTATGAATTTCATCTATTACTAAAATTATATTTCCTAAAGCTTTACATTCTTCAATAATAGATTTCATACGAGCTTCAAATTGTCCTCTAAACTGTGTTCCTGCAACTATAGCTGTCATATCTAATAAATAAACTTCTTTATTTAACAATTTAGCAGGTACTTTACCATTTACAATTCTAATTGCTAAACCTTGAGCAATAGCTGTTTTACCAACTCCGGGTTCTCCAATTAAACAAGGGTTATTTTTGCTACGACGATTTAATATTTGAGTTATTCTTTGAATTTCTTTGTCTCTACCAATAACCATATCTAATTGACCATTTTTGGCTTTTTGAGTTAGGTTTGTACCATAAGCTTCCAATGCTTTTTTACGTTTATCTTTTTTCTTTTCTACTTTAACTTTCTTTTTCTCAGTTGAACTATTAGTAGATCCTTCTTGATTTTCTCCAAACATATTTGAAAAAATTGAACCTAATGGAATGGCAGCACCAAACATTGGAGAACCTTGCTCCATTTTTTCTAAATCTTCTGGATCCATATCATCTAATTGCTCAGAAAAAGAATCTAAGTCCATATTTTCTGCTAGATTACTAACAATATTTTCGATCTGTTTTGTCATATTATTCATATCTGTTTGACTCAAATTTTTTAAAGGATTTATTCCCTGCTTTTGAGCACATTCAAGGCAGTAGCCTTTAGATATAGCCTTACCGTCTTTATCTTTTGCATTTAGGAAAATAACTGCGGGATTTTTCCCACATACTGAACATAATTCCATAAATTTTATATAAACTCCATTTCTTTATTGTCTAAAAATACATAATATATAATACAGCAAAATTAAGGATAAGTCAATGTTTAATCTATCTAATTAAAAAAATATAAAAAACACTAGATTTTTAGTAAAAAATAAGGTAATATATAAGAAGAAAAGTTAAAGGAGCAAAAAAATGAAAAATCAGAAACTTATATTTATTTTAGTAGGAGCATTTTGTGTATTAGCATTAATAGCAGGTATATATGCACAGTTTTTTGTAGGAAGTTCAAACAATAATAATATACAAAATCCAGATAACAGTATAAATAATGAGATAAAGCCTAAAACACAAGAAGAAATAAAATCACAATTGAACAGCTTATTTACAAATGAAATTATATCTAATGACTATGATGAAACTAATTTACAAAAAAGAGATGCATCAAAAGGTATAGTTTATTCAGCATATGATATTCAAAAACAAGAAGGAAATTATGAGTTGGATGTTCATTTGCCAGTAATAAATATTAAGGATAGTGTGGCTACTGATTTTAATAAAATGACACAATCTATTTTTGCAAATAAAGCATCAGATATATTAAACAACAAATATACAGAAAAGGTAATATATAGTGTAGACTATATTTCATATGTAAATGATAATATCCTATCATTAGTAATTAAATCTACATTAAAGCAAGGAAATAACCCACAGAGAGTAATTATTCAAGCATATAATTATAACCTAGAAACAGGAGAGAAAGTACAACTAGTAGATGTTTTAGCAAAGAGAAATATAATTCAGAGCGATTGTCAAAATAAAATACATGAGATAGTTACTAAAGCACAAGAGGAAGCACAAGTATTAGTGCAATCTGGATATACAGTATATAATAGAAATCTATCAGATAGTATGTATCAAATTTCTAATATATCAACATTTTTCTTAGGAAAAAATGAAGAATTATATATAATTTTTGCATATGGAAACCAAAACTTCACTTCAGAAATGGATGTTGTATTATACGAATAATGAGAGGAAATATTAAATGGCAAAAAATCTGCTTATAACAGAAAAACCATCTGTTGCTACTGAGTTTGCAAAAGTGCTAAAATGTGGTGGCAATAGAAAGGACGGATATATTGAGTCAGATACTTGGATTATTACATGGTGTGTAGGCCATTTAGTAACAATGAGTTATCCGGAAAAGTATGATGAAAATTTAAAGTTCTGGAGATTAGATACGTTACCATTTATGCCAAAAGAATATAAATACGAAGTAATACCAAGTGTTGAAAAACAATTTAACATAGTAAAAAGCCTACTTCAAAGAGAAGATGTAGGCTGTATTTATGTTGCTACTGACTCTGGACGTGAAGGAGAATACATATATAGATTAGTAGAAAAACAAGTGGGCGTGGCAGATAAGACAAGAAAAAGAGTATGGATAGATTCACAAACAGAAGAAGAAATAAATAGAGGAATAAAAGAAGCAAAAGATTTATCAGAGTATGATAGTTTGTGTGATTCTGCTTATTTAAGGGCTAAAGAAGATTATCTAATAGGAATAAATTTCTCAAGACTTTTATCAATTATATATGGTAGAAGAATGGCAAAAGATTTAGGTGAAGAAAAAATATCTATTTCAGTTGGTAGAGTGATGACATGTGTACTAGGAATGGTAGTACAAAGAGAAAGAGAAATTAGAAACTTTGTTAAGACTCCGTATTATAGAGTTATAGGAACATTTGGAGAAGAAAGCTCATCATTCACTGCCGAGTGGAAAGTTACAGAAAAATCAAAAATGTGGGAATCTCCAAAACTATATAATGAAAATGGCTTTAAGAAAGAAAATGAAGCAAAAGATTTCATTATGTCGTTAAAAGATAAAAAAGCAATAATAACAGAAGTAAAAAAATCTAAAACAAAAGAAAATGCACCACTATTGTTCAACTTAGCAGAAATTCAAAATGAAGCAACTAAAAGATTTAAAATAAAACCAGATCAAACACTAGAAATAATACAAAATTTATATGAAAAGAAACTGGTAACATATCCAAGAACTGATGCGAGAGTTTTATCAACTGCAGTTGCAAAAGTAATTTCTAAAAATTTAAATGGATTAGCAAAAGGCTTTAAAGACGAGGAAATACAAGGATATATAAAGAAGATGGTAGATGAAAAATATTCTACTGACTTAATAAAAACAAAATATGTAAATGATAGCAAAATAACAGATCACTATGCAATTATTCCAACAGGTCAAGGATTTGAAAATTATGATGCTTTACCAGATTTACAAAAGCAAATGTACAAGGTAATAGTAAAAAGATTTTTAAGTATATTTTATCCACCAGCTGAATATAGCAAAATATCTGTAACAATAGAAGTTGAAAATGAGCAATTTTCAGCTAGTGGAAGAGTGTGTGAAAAATTAGGATATTTAGAAGTGGCTAAAAATGAACCTAAGAAGGAAAACACAGAAGAACAACCAGAAGAGCAAAATAGCTTAGAAATATTAAGAAGCTTAAAAAAAGGAGAAGAAATAGGAGTACTAAATTATGAAACTAAAACTTCAGAAACTTCTCCACCTAGTAGATACAATTCGGGCTCAATGATACTTGCAATGGAAAATGCAGGAAAGCTAATTGAAGAGGAAGAATTAAGGGAGCAAATTAAAGGAGCAGGAATTGGCACAAGCGCAACAAGAGCAGAAATTATGAAAAAGCTAGAAAGAATAGGATATATTGCAATAAATACTAAAACGCAAATTATAACACCTACTGAAAAAGGAGAAAAAATATATGATATAGTATTTATGTCTATGCCAGATATGCTGAATCCAAGACTAACAGCAAGTTGGGAGAAAGGACTTGAAATGGTATCAAGTAAGCAGATTGAACCAAATGAGTTTATGACAAAACTAGAAGCATACATAAACAGTAAAATTGATAAATTAGTTGTAAGAAGATAGAGAACTTTGAAATTCCAAGGCTCTCTATTTTTATAACATTCACACTTTATGCAAACTAGACATAATATATAGCAAAAATAAGATAGAAAGGGTGAATAAAATGTCTAGTTACATAATAGAAGGAGGCAGAAAGTTAGAAGGAGAAGTTACAGTATCAGGCTCAAAAAATGCCTCTTTACCAATTATAGCAGCCAGCATACTAAATTTAGGAACCACAAGACTATACAATATTCCAAATATACATGATACACAAATCACCTTAGAAATATTAAAATATTTAGGGTGTAAAGTAAAAAGGCACAATGGAAAAATAGAAATAAATAGTAAGAAAATTAACAAAAAAGAGATTCCGGAACATTTAATGAGTCAAATGAGGTCTACAGTTGTACTCGCAGGAGCAATACTGGGCAGATTTAAAGAAGCAAAGTTTTCTTATCCGGGAGGATGTGATATTGGTGCAAGACCAATAGATTTGCATTTGTCAGCATTTAAAAAATTAGGAGTTAATATTACTGAAGATTCTGGGTTTATTATATGTAAAGCCGACAAAATAATAGGAACAAATATTGACTTAGATTTCCCAAGTGTAGGTGCAACAGAAAACATTATACTTGCTTCAATATATGCAGAAGGAATTACACAGATAACAAATGCAGCTATGGAACCAGAAATTGTGGATTTAGCAAAATGTTTAAACAAAATGGGAGCTAAAATTACTGGAGCAGGAACTAATATCATAAAAATTACAGGAGTACAAAAGTTAAAAGATATTGGATACAAAGTTATGCAAGATAGAATTGAAGCAGGAACTTTGTTGTGTGCAGGAGCAATTACAGGTGGAAATATCTGCTTAAATTATAGAACACCAGAACATATTACACCAATATTAAATAAATTAGAAGAAGCAGGTTGTGACATAAATATAGAGAAAAATAAAGTGTATATGCAGGCACCAAAAAAGATGAAAGCTGTAGATATTAAGACAATGCCATATCCAGGATTTCCAACTGATATGCAATCAATATTTGCTAGTACTTTAACTACTGCTAAAGGAACCTCAGTAATTGTAGAAAATATATTTGAAAATAGATATAGATATACAGCTGAACTTAATAAAATGGGAGCTAAAATTACTACCGAGGGAAAAACCGCAGTAATAAAAGGTGTAAAAAAATTGTCAGGTGCAACAGTGAAAAGTACGGACTTAAGAGGTGGAGCTTGTATGGTGTTAGCAGGTTTGTCGGCAAAAGGAATTACAACAGTAACTAATGTAGAATATATTTTAAGAGGATATGAAAATTTGGATAAAAAATTAAATAGTCTAGGAGCTAAAATTACAATACAGAAAGATTAAAAATATTGTAAAAGTACTAGATTTATTGTATATAAATATGATAAAATAGGTACGTGAAATATGGTATATAAACCATAATTTACGTATCTATTACAGTTGTAGGACTTTTAGAAAAAAATAAGAAGGTGATAAAAGATGGCGAAAAAAATTAAAGAAAAACCAACCCAAAGCACTAATATTGATTTGGACAATGAAATCATTATTGGTATTAAAACTTTGCCTGAAATAGAACCTAAGAAAAAAAACAAAAAGAAGACAACAACTAAAAAAAGTAAAAATGTAAAAAAAGCTAAAGCAACTACAAAATCTAAAAAAGGTGAATTTGAATTTAAATTAGGAATTGAAGATGAAGAGATAAAAACAAAGAAAAAAACGCCTAAAAAATTGACTAAAAAACAAGAAATGGCTAAAAAAAAGAGAAAGGCTATATTTCGACTAATAAAGTGGACAAGTCTTATTTTGATTTTAATAGGTGGAGGAATATATTTCTTGTTGTCTCCATTTTTCAATATAAAAAATATTGAAATAGTTGGAAACCAAAAGCTTACTAATGAAGAAATAATTAGTTTATCACAAGTACAAAAAGATGAAAATACATTTAAGTTAGTAAAAAGCAAAGTTCAAAAAAATATAAAACAAAATGCATATGTGGAAAATGTAAAAATAAAAAGAAATCTACCAGATACTATTACAATTGAAATAGAAGAAAGAACTCCTACATATATGATTACATTTGCAAACGCATATGCTTACATAAATAATCAAGGATACTTTTTAGAAATTTCAAAAGACAAATTAGAATTACCAATATTAACGGGATTTTTAACTAAAGAGGAAGATATACAAGAAGGAAATAGATTGTGCGTAGAAGATTTACAAAGATTAGACGAAGTATTACAAATTATGAAGTCAGCTACAAGTAATGAGATTGCTAGTTTAGTAACAAAAATAAATATAGCAAATAAGCAAAATTATATACTAGAATTAAAAGATGAGAAAAAGACTGTACAAATGGGAGATACTTCAAATTTAAGTACAAAAATGTTATATATAAAAAGTATATTAGAGCAAAACAAAAAAATAGAAGGAGAAATTTTAGTTAATACAGATTTGAATAATAAAGGCGCAATATTCAGAAAAAAAGTGTAAGGAGGCAAAAATGAATAAAAAACAAATAGCTATTACATTAGGTATAATGTGTTTTATATTAACAGTTGCCATATGCGTTCAACTAAAAACTGTTGAAAATACAACATCAACTGTATCACAATCACTTAAAGAAAATGGATTAAGAGATGAAGTACTGAAATGGAAAGAAAGATATGACAATGCTTATGAGGAACTTACGAAATCAAACAAAGACCTTGAAGAAATAAGAAAAAGTGCAACTCAAAATGATACAAAATCACAGGCAAAACAGGAAGAAATCGAAAAGAATAATATGCTACTTGGCTTACAAGAGGTAAAAGGAGAAGGATTATTAATAAAATTAGCAGATAATAATACTGGAATTTTAAAAAATGGGAGTGAAGCTCTAGATCCAAGTTCACAAATAGTTCATTATGACGATTTAATTGAAGTAATAAATGCTCTCAACAACGCAGGGGCAGAAGCAATATCAGTAAATGGACAGAGAATAGTTCAAACGACTGCAATAACTTGTGAAGGAAATGTAATTAAAATAAATGGACAAAGAGTAAGCTCACCATTTACAATAAAAGCAATAGGTTCACAAGGTTTGTTATATGGCTCACTTACAATGATAGGAGGATATCTATACATATTAGATGAAGCTGGGGTTATAGTTGAGACTACTCAATCAGATAATTTGACAGTTGAAAAGTATACTGGAGTTATTAGTTATAAATACATGAAAAATGAAAAATAGAGGTGAAAAAAGCTTTGGATAAAGAGATGAAAAACAGAGTTATAATGACTATGATTATTTGTGGGGTATGTTTAGTACTATTTGCTGTAATGTTTATGCAATTCAGAACTATTGAAGAAACAGATATCACGGAAATTGAAAACATGAGAGAAGCTGAACTGAGAACAGCAATTTCAGAATGGAAAAGCAAATATGAAGAAACTGCAAAACAATTAGAAGCCAATCAAAAATCGATTGACGAATATCAGCAAAAAATAGAACAAAATGGAGAAGCGTCAGAACTAGTAGATAAAGATTTAGAAGAATCAAATATGATATTGGGAAAAACAGACGTATATGGTGAAGGCGTAATAATAACATTATCAAGCACAAATGAGAGAGATGTTAAGTATCGTGACTTATTAGAACTTATAAATGAACTAAGATATGCGGGGGCAGAGGCAATATCTATAAATGATGTTAGAATACTTGGTTCTACATATGTTGCTCAACCTGATGGAGTGTTGATGTTGATAAAAGGACAAAGAATAACATCTCCATATGTAATAAAAGCTATAGGAAATCAAACTTATTTATCAAGTATGCTAAACTTAAAAGATAGTGGTTATATTGATAAAGCAAAAGCTGTTGGATTAAACGTTAAATTAGAAACAGGGAAGAATATAAAAATCTTAAAGTATAGTGGAGAAATGGAAATAAAATATATGAAGGAAGGAGCAAACAAACCATGATTTTTATTGCAATTGTAATTGGATGTATTTTAGGAGCAGTTATAGGAATTTATGCTCCAATAGTTCCATATACATACTCAGGGTATTTAGCTATTGCTATTATTGCAGCATTGGATTCTGTATTTGGAGGGATCTCATCAACATTAAAAAAGAATTTTGATTTAAAAATATTTGTAACAGGATTTTTTGGAAATGCAATTTTATCAATACTACTTACTTACTTAGGGCAAAAACTAAATGTAGATATTTACCTCGCAGCAATAGTTGTGTTTGTAGGAAGAATGTTTAATAATTTAGCTATAATTAGACGTTACTATTTGGAAAAATGGGACAAAAAGACGACACAAAAAAACAATGTTTCATAATTGTTACGAAAATATTACAAAATTATTACAAATCTATTGACATTTTTGAAAAAATGTAATATTCTTTAGGCATAAAAAACAGATGACAAACAATCTTTAAGAGAAGCAAAATTGGAGGAATGAACCTTGGCAATTGGAGATATAATTGTTGGAATTGATATAGGGACTTCAAAGGTTAGTTTAGTAATTGGAGAGGTTAACAATTTTAATCAAATTGAAGTCATTTGTACAGCTACTCATAAATGTAGTGGAATAAAAAAAGGAAAAATTATAGATGAAAATGAAATAGCAAGTTCTATACATCATTTAATTAAAGACGCAGAGGAAGAAGCTGACATAAAAATAAATTCTGCTTATGTTACTATACCAGGAAAATATATTACTATAGTACAAAATAGTATAGTAAAAGAAGCAAAAGATAGATATGCTGGAATTTCTGCTAAAGATGTCGTATCGGCTATAATGCAAGTAAAAGATATAGATGTACCGGAAGGAAAACAAATTATTGATGTTGTAGAAAGCCAATTTATTTTAGAAAATGGAAGAAATGTTTCAGATCCAGTTGGAAGTCTAAGTGGAAGTTTTACATTAAAAGCAGAGGTTATTTTAGCAGATAAAGAATATATGAAACAAATTGCTTCTATATTTAAAAAAGCTGACTTAGATATTGATGGCTTAGTACCAATAACATTAGCACAAAGAACATTAGCACTTGATGCAAATGAATTAAATGACAGTGTAATGTTATTAGATATTGGAGCTGGAAATACAGAAATTGGTGTGTTTAATGGAACAAGTTTCGTCTATACCAACACAATACCTTTAGGAGGAGACAACATTACAAATGACATCGCATTGGTGTTAAATATTAGTGAGGAAGAAGCAGAAAAACTAAAAAAACAATATGGTTTAGCTTTAAAATCATTTATAGATAATGATAACGAAATTTTACTTACTACTTGTAAAGATGAAAATAGTAAAAGAGTAATTAAAAGTTCACAATTAATTGAAATTATGGAAGCAAGAATAGAAGAAATCTTTGCATTAGTTAATAAAGACATTACTGCACAGGGAATCAAGTCAAAGATCAACAATGTTATTTTAACAGGACAGGGAATTACTAACATTAGTAAAAGTGATGTTGCTGGAAAAATCACACTAAATATTCCGGTAAAAATAGCAACAGGAAGATTGATTAGTGTAGTAAGACCAGAATACAGAACAGCATATGCATTAGTTAAATATGTGGCTTCAAGACCATTTGCAAAAACTGTTGGAAGTAGTATAGACAATAACTCAAATGAAAACATTTTAAAAAACATTATGGAAAAAATTAAAGAATTCTTTTATTCATAGATTTTAATTTTAAATATATATTAAGGTAAGAATTAGGAGGAATGAACAATATGTTAATGGATAATAACAGTGAAGAAAACACAATGTTAGATGGAACTGCTACTATCAAAGTAATTGGTGTAGGAGGAGCAGGAAATAATGCTGTAAATAGAATGGTTGAATCTGGCATTAGAAACGTAGAATTTATTGCAGTAAATACAGATAGACAAGCTTTACTACTTTCAAAAGCAGCATCTAAAATACAAATAGGAGAAAAAATTACAAGAGGTTTAGGTGCGGGAGCTAATCCAGATATTGGAGCTCAAGCAGCAGAAGAAAGCAAAACAGAAATCGCAGAAGCTTTACGCGGAGCAGATATGGTATTTGTAACAGCCGGAATGGGTGGAGGAACAGGTACTGGAGCAGCCCCAATAGTTGCAGCAGCCGCAAAAGAAATGGGAATATTAACAATAGGTGTAGTAACAAAACCATTTACATTTGAAGGAAAGAAAAGATTATCACAAGCAGAACGTGGAATTGAAAGTTTAAAAGGAAAAGTTGATACTTTAGTAGTAATTCCAAATGATAAATTATTACAAGTAATTGATAGAAAAACTTCAATTGTAGAAGCTTTTAAAATGGCTGATGATGTGCTAAGACAAGGTGTACAAGGTATATCAGACTTAATCGCAATCCCAGGATTAGTAAACTTAGATTTTGCAGATGTAAAAACTATAATGTTAAATACAGGAATGGCACATATGGGTATTGGTAGAGCATCTGGAGAAAACAGAGCTGAAGACGCAGCAAAACAAGCTGTACAAAGCCCATTACTTGAAACTTCGATTGAAGGTGCAAGAGGAGTTATTATTAACATTACAGGTGGAAGCAATTTAGGATTACATGAAGTAAATACTGCAGCAGAACTAATTCAAAGAAATGTAGACCCAGAAGCAAATATTATATTTGGTGCTGTAATTGATGAAAGTCTTGATGAAGATATAGTAATCACTGTTATTGCAACAGGATTTGAAAAGGAAGAAGGACCATTATCAAATACTTTAGCAGTAGGTGACATCATAGATAGAGCATGGGATAAAAAATTAAATTCTATTCCAACACCAACAGATAGTTCAAATCCTCAAGAAAACTTAGAAATACCAACATTTTTAAGAAGAAAATAATAAAAAATATCGAAAAATGCAAACTCTATTTGGAGTTTGCATTTTTTTGTAGAATATTTCTTCGATTCGCCACTAGAAAATGACACACTTTTTAAATATAAGGTAGTATAATTTTCAATATAGTGAGGTATTTTTAATGACTATATATCTAGATGTAGTACTTTTGGAAAATCTATGTATGAATTACATAATTTTATTTGCAACTAGTTACATTATGAAAATAAAAACTAAACAATGGAGATTAATAATATCAAGCTTCGTACGGAGGAATATATGCTGTAGTTGCATATTTAGACATATTACCATTCTACTCAAATTTAATAACTAAAATAATACTTTCAGTAATTATGGTATATATAGCGTTAAATCCAAAGGAACTTAAAAAGTTAGCTAAGCAACTGGTGATATTTTATTTGACTTCATTTGTATTTGGAGGCTGTGCATTTGCATTACTTTATTTTGTTAAACCTCAAGATGTACTCATGAAAAACGGAGTCTACATAGGTACATATCCAATAAAAATAGCATTATTAGGAGGAATAGTAGGATTTATTATAACTAATATTGCTTTTAAAATAATAAAAACAAAGCTAAAAAAGAAAGATATGATATACAAAATAAAGATACAGATATTTGATAAAGAAGAAGAAGTTAGTGCAATGCTGGATACTGGAAATTTGCTTAGAGATCCAATATCTAAAATACCAGTAATTATAGTAGAAAAAGAAAAGTTATATTCTATAATACCAGCCGAATTATTGGACAACATAGAAAAAATAATAGGAGGTGAAGAAATATCATTCAATAATGAGTATTTTAGTAGGCTAAAAATATTGCCATTTTCTTCAATGGGAAAACAAAATGGGCTAATGCTAGGAATAAAAGCAGACAAAATTATAATAGAAAAAGAAGAAGTTGAAGAAAGAGAAAATATTATTATTGGAATTTCAATGCAAAAGTTAGAAAATAACTACTCTGCATTATTTGGACTAGACTTATTAGAAGGGAGCGAAAGTGATGAACTTATTACAATTATTGAAAAATAGTATAAATACATTATATGTACGATATATTGGAAACGATGAAGAAGGCAATTTTCCAATATATTATATAGGAGGAAGTCAAACATTGCCTCCACCATTAACTAGCGAAGAGGAAACAGAGATACTAGAAAAATTGGCCAATGGAGATGAGAGTGTTAGGCAAACATTGGTAGAAAGAAACTTGAGACTAGTAGTATACATTGCTAAGAAATTTGAAAATACAGGAGTAGGACTTGAAGATTTAATATCAATTGGAACAATAGGATTGATGAAAGCAATAAATACATTTAATACAGATAAAAATATAAAACTTGCTACATATGCATCTAGATGCATAGAAAATGAAATCTTAATGTTTTTGAGAAGAAGTAATAAGATAAAGGGAGAAATCTCAATTGATGAACCATTAAATCAAGATGGAGATGGAAATGAACTTTTGCTATCAGATATACTAGGAACAGATTCGGATGTGACTTCAAGACAAATCGAAGATGAAGTGGATAAATCACTTTTAAGAGCATCTATTGCAAAACTTAATAATCGAGAGAGAAATATAATGGAACTTCGTTTTGGATTTATTAGTGGGAAAGAAAAGACACAGAAAGAAGTTGCAGATATGTTACGGAATATCACAAAGCTATATATCTAGGCTAGAAAAGAAAATAATAAATAAAATGAAAAAAGAAATTATGAGTAAAACTGGATAATTCTACAAAAAAGTACAAATATTTTAAATAAATATTTGTATTTTTTTTATCTTATGATATAATTGAATCGAAAATACTAAAGAATTTAATGGGGGACACAATGGAGTTATTAGATTTTTTAAATCCATTTAAAAGGAGAAAAAAGGAATACTTAAGTTTAGAAACAGGATTGAATATAAATGTTGTACAAGGTTTTTTTGAAAAGATAGAAGATATAGTTTGTATAACAGACAATAATTATGAAATTGTCTACATAAATAAAAAAGAATTAAAAGAAACATATTCTTCATTATTACAGATAATTGACTATAAAAACAATAAAGAACTGCTAGAAGAAATAGATAAGCAAATTCAAGATGAGGGTTTCTTTTCTGACAATATTGAAATAATGCAAGGACAGGAAAAGACATGTATGTATATTTCTATGTATTATGTTCAAAATATACAAAAATATCTTGTATATATAAAGGACACTAATAAATACATAGAAAAGGAAACAAGATTAAAAGAAGAACTTAGTAAGTCAAATGATGAGCTAAGAAATAAAGACTTATTTGTTGCCAATTTATCACATGAGATAAAAACCCCAATAAACATAATAGTTGCTATGATATACTTTTTAAAATCTACTTCTTTAGATGAAAAGCAAAACCAATATGTGAAAAAGCTAGAAGAAGCAGCTGGACTGTTAACAGAGTTAACTAACAATATATTAAATGTAACAAAAAGTAATAAGGTTACTAATTTAATAAATACGAAAGAAGTATTCTCTTTAAAAACAGTTATAGATAAGGTTTATATGATGTTTAAAGAAGAAATAGAAAAAAAGGGAATACAGTGGTCTATAGAATCGAATTTTAATTATGATATAGAACTCTATGAAGACAAAACTAAAATAGAGCAAATATTTATTAACTTAATAAGTAATGCGGTTAAATATACAGATAAAGGATATATAGAACTAGGAATATCAAAAACAAAAGACAATATAGATTCATATTTAATTAGATTTTGTGTAAAAGACACAGGAAGAGGAATAAAAAGAGAAGATACAGTAAAAATATTTAAGGAATTTGAACAAGTTAATGATCCAACAATAAAAGAAAAAGAAGGATTTGGACTCGGATTGCCTTTAGTAAAGAAAATAATTGAAAGCATGGGAGGAAAAATTTGGCTTGAGAGTAGTTATGGATTAGGCACTAAATTCTTTTTTGAATTAGAACTTGCTAAAAGTACACAAAAGGATATGTTAAGTGTAAGAAATGAAGTTGTAAATAATAACTTTAGCAAGAGAGAAACAATCAAAATAAATTCTAATAAAGTCTTACTTGTAGATGATAATAAAACAATAAATGAAATTACTTCTCAAATATTATCGGAAATAAATTTAGAGTGTGACATCGCTGATAATGGTATGGAGGCAATAAAAAAAATAGAAGAGAATGGAACAGACTATTATGCAGTAATACTTATGGATATTCATATGCCAAAATATAATGGGTATGATATATCTAGAATAATGAAAACAGAGCTTGGCGTTCAATCACCAATAGTTGCACTTACAGCAACTAATATTACAGAGAAAGTTATAGAAGATAACAAAAATTATATACATTCATATATTCAAAAACCAGTGAAACCAGAAGATTTAAAAAATATAGTGCAGGGTATAATAGGTGAAAACTGTACTTCGGAAAATGAAAACAAAAAAAGAGAAACAATATTATTTATAGCAGATAAAATTAGAAACTGGGAATTGCTAGAAAGTTTGAATAATAATTTTAATGTTATATGTACATTGAATACAAAAGATATAAACATAATAGTGGAAACAAAGAAATTGGGAGCAATTTTAATTGATAAAACTGATGAAAATGCCAAAGAAGAAGCGGCATACAATTCAAAAGAAAACCTAGTGTTGTTTTTAGACTATAAAGTTAATAATCAAAAACAAGAAGACGTAACAATAACAAGCACAGATGGATATATAAGAAGAATAGACAATGCTAAGACTATAGGATTAGTACTAACTGACATAATAGAAAAAAAGGACAAAGAAGAGAATATTGAAAACACAATTCAAGGATATAACAATGAGATTTCAGACATATACAAATTTTTATATGAGAGTTTAGTGAACTTAACATCTGTAAGGAGTAAAGAAACAGGAGCGCATTTAAAAAGAACACAAGAGTACATGAAAGTAATGTTGGAAGAATTTGAAAAATCTTTTAACACAGGAGAATTTGAACAACAAAAGACAATTGAAGATATAGGAGTTGCGGCAACATTACATGACATTGGAAAAGTTGGAATACCAGATGAGATACTAAACAAACCTGGAAAATTAACAGATGAAGAGTACGAAAAAATGAAGCAACATACTGTAATAGGACATCAAATTCTGGAAAATACATATAGCGATAAGATATCTAATGACATTTTAGAATATGCAAAAGAGATAACTCTGCATCATCATGAAAAATATGATGGAACAGGATATCCTGACGGGTTAAAGGGTGACAAAATAGATATTATATCTAGAATAATGGCTGTTATAGATGTGTATGATGCATTAGTAAATGACAGAGTATATAAAAAGGCAATGCCATATTCGGAAGTAGAAGACTACATTATTTCTCAAAGTGGTAAAGCTTTCGATCCTAAGATTGTTAACATATTTATAAATTCTAAGGAAAAATTAAAAGCTATAAATGAACAATATAAAGAATAAAAATTCCTCTTTTGGAAATACTTTTAACAAGTAATTCCAAAGGAGGTTTTCTTTTTGATAAGAAAAGTAGAGATAAGTGGTGTTGATACATCAAATTTACAGGCATTATCAAATGAAGAAAGAAATGAGCTGTTAAAAAAACTAAAACATGGAGATTTGGAAGCAAGAGAAAAATTTATAAATGGAAATCTAAGATTAGTATTAAGTGTAATTCAAAGATTCTATAACAAAGGAGAAAATGTTGATGACCTGTTTCAAGTTGGTTGCATAGGATTAATAAAAGCAATAGATAATTTTGATATGAGTCAAAATGTACAATTTTCAACATATGCAGTTCCAATGATAATAGGGGAAATCAGAAGATATTTAAGAGATAACAATTCTATCAGAGTAAGTAGATCAATAAGAGACTTAGCGTACAAGGCACTAGGAGTAAAAGAAAAAATATATAAGGAAGAACAAAGAGAGGCAACAATTGAAGAAATAGCTAAACAATTAGAAGTTAGCAAAGAAGAAATAGTAATAAGTTTGGATGCTATTCAGGAACCGATATCACTTCAAGAACCGGCCTATAGTGAAAACACAGAAAACATATATATAATAGATCAAGTAAAAGATAAAAAAAATACAGATGAACTATGGACACAAAACATCACAATTGCAGAATCAATGAAAAGATTAAATGAAAAAGAAAGAATGATAATAAATAAAAGATTTTTTGAAGGAAGAACACAAATAGAAGTTGCAGAAGAAATAGGAATTTCACAAGCACAAGTATCAAGATTAGAAAGAACAGCAATAAATCACATTAAGAGAATATATAAATAAAAAATACACCTCCAAATGTTAAATTTTTGTCTAACATTTGGGGTGCATTTCAAATAGGTGCATTTTTTTTATAAAATAAACATATTATATAAGAAGACAAATACAGGAGGAAAACATATGGGACAAAAAGGAATGGATTTCAAACATAAAGAAGTAATAAATATACGAGACGGAAAAAGATTGGGATTTGTTCAAGATGTATGCGCAGATTTGGAAACAGGGACAATTACATCAATAATAGTGCCAGGAAGTAATAGACTCTTAAGTATGTTCTCTTCAAACAACGATATTGTAATACAATGGCAGAACATAAAATGCATAGGGGATGATGTTATATTAGTGGAAATTTGACCAATATCTTGAGATTAAATTTAAGAGAATTAGCTAGAAATATATAAACTTATAAAAAAATATAAAAAAATTTAAAAAACTACAAAAAATAGCTTGACTTTATAAAACTGGTGTGGTATTATTAAATAAGTTACTACTTATAGACGAAGTCACATACGTTTGTGGAAGGGTAAATTAGTAAAGAAAAGTCATTTTTAGGATAGCATCTTACTAGTTTATTATTTTGCCCAAAAATATTTAAAAAAATATTTTGAAAAAGTGTTGACTTTTTTAAAATAAAGTAGTAAAATAACATTCGTTCACATCAAGAACGGTGAACATAAAAAGCACATTGAAAAGTAAATAACAAACCTTTGAGAAA
>FR889072.1 GCA_000435755.1 Clostridium sp. CAG:508 | reverse complement strand
CTCACTACGAAAAGTATTATATTACCTTACTTGTAATTAATAATAAGTTTAGAAAGGAAAAATAAATGGAAGAATATAAAATAAAATATAATGCTTGGCTTAATGATCCTGCTATTTCAGAAGAAGACAAGCAAGATTTAAGAAATATACAAAATGATGAAAAAGAAATTGAAGATAGATTTTATAAAGACTTAGAATTTGGTACAGCTGGTTTAAGAGGTGTTATTGGTATTGGTACTAACAGAATGAATAAATATACTGTTACAAAGGCATCTCAAGGTTTAGCAAATTATATTATTAAAAAAGGTGGACAAGGTAAAGGTGTTGCAATCGCTTATGACTCAAGAAGAATGTCAACAGAATTTAGTGAACAAGCTGCACTTTGTTTAAATGCAAATGGAATTAAAACATATAGATTTGATAGTTTAAGACCAACTCCTGAATTATCTTTTGCAGTAAGAAACTTAGGATGTACTGCTGGTATAGTTGTAACAGCAAGTCATAACCCACCTGAGTACAATGGTTACAAAGTTTACTGGGATGATGGTGCTCAAATAGTTGAGCCAACAGATAAAGAAATTATTGCTGAGGTAAATGCTGTTACTGATTTTTCTACAATTAAAACTATGGATAAGCAAGAAGCTATTGATAAAGGCTTATACAATGTTATTGGAGAAGAAATTGATAAAAAATATATTGCTGAATTAAAAAAATTAGTAGTAAATGATGAAGCAATAAAAAATAACCAAAAAAATATTAAAATAGTATATACTCCACTTCATGGAACAGGAAATCGTTTGGTTCATGCAATTTTAAATGAATTAGGTTTTGAAAATGTTTATGTAGTACCTGAACAAGAAAAACCTGATGGAAATTTTCCTACTGTTGATTATCCTAACCCAGAAGACCCTAAGGCATTCAAATTAGCTTTAGAATTGGCAAAAGAAAAAGATGCTGATTTAATTTTAGCTAATGACCCAGATGCTGATAGATTAGGTATGTATGTAAAAGATACAAAAACTGGTGAATATATTCAATTTAATGGAAATATGACAGGAAACTTAATTGCAGAATATATTTTATCTCAAAAACAATCTCATAATAAATTACCTGCAAATGGTGCAGTAATTAAAACAATAGTATCTTCTAATTTAACAGATGCAATTGCTAAGGCATATAATGTAAAACTATTTTCAACATTAACTGGCTTTAAAAATATTGCAAAAATTATTAGAGGCTTTGAAGAAAATAATAACGAATATGAATGTTTATATTCTTATGAAGAAAGCTATGGATGTATAATTGGAACACATGCTAGAGATAAAGACGGAATTGTTGCAGTTATGACTCTATGCGAAGCTGCTTGTTACTATAAAGAAAAAGGTATGACTTTATGGGATGCAATGATTGCAATGTATGAAAAATATGGTTATTATAAAGAAAGACAATTTTCAATTACTCTAAAAGGTGTTGAAGGAGCTGAAGCAATTAAACAAATGATGGAAAATATGAGAAATAACCCACCAAAAGAAATTGCAGGCGAAAAAGTATTATCAGTTGGAGATTATTTAGCACAAACTATTTGCTACACTGATTCTGGTAAATGCGAATCTACAAATTTACCAAAATCAAATGTACTTTATTATGATTTAACAAATGATAATTGGTGTTGCGTACGTCCTTCTGGAACAGAACCTAAAATTAAATTCTATATGGGTGTGAAAGGAACAAGCCTAGAAGACGCTGATAAAAAATTAAATGAATTAGAAACCGCAATGAGAGAAATTGCAAATTCTTAATTACTATGGTATAATACCATATATACCTATATATTTTATATTATAGTATAAGGAGAATGATTATGTGTGACATCTTACTTTTTGTATGTGAATTGGTAATGATTACCTGTTTCGTAGCAACTTTAATCCTTATCCCTTTACTATTATACTTTTTAATTAAATTCGTTAGAATTAATATTAAAAAGTAATAAACTGGAGTAGTCATTGACTACTCCAGTTTAATTATTTCCAGCCATTTATGTGAGCTCTTTTTATTGCTCCTGTCATATTTGCTCTAATTGTTGGGATTTGTTTTTCCCATTCAAATACCATGTTTTTCATGTTTTCTCTTTTTGAAACTCCATCCATCGGACAAACCTTTGGCATTACTTCTACATTATTTCTTTTAACAAACTTCTTTATTTCTTTTTCAGGTGTATCTATTAAAGGCCTAATAAGTGTAATTTTAGAACGATCCATATAACTTACTGGCGCAAAAGTTGATAAATTACCTGCATACAAAAAGTTAAGTAAAAATGTTTCCAAAGCATCATCTTGGTTATGCCCTAGCGCAATTTTATTACATCCTTCTCTTATTGCCACTGAATTTATTATTCCTCTACGTAAATTTGCACATAATGAACATGGATTTTTTTCTTTTCTAATGTCAAATACTATTTCTTTAATATGTGAAACTTCTTCAACATATTCTATTCCTATTTCTTCACACTTAGTTTTTAAAAATTCAGAATTAAAAAATTCAAATCCAGGATTTACACTAATTGCAATAATATCAAATTTCTTAGGATAAAACCTTTGTAATGCTTTTAATCCCATAAGTAATGTAAATGAATCTTTTCCTCCTGATAGTCCTACTGCTATTTTGTCTCCTTCTTCTATCATATTATAATTATCAATTGTTCTTCTTAAATAACTTAAAATACGTTGCATTTATTTTCCCTCTAAGCATTAAATTCTTATATAAAACAGATAAATTATAGTACATTTCAACTTATTTGTCTAGCGAACATTACAAAATTTTATAAAACCAATTGACATTTTTAGGAAATTGTAGTAATATACTTATAGTAGCTGTTAACTACTACAGCAATAAGTTGATTATGTCTATTGGTGCAAACACCAATAAAAAACTAGAGTTCACGCCAGAACTCTAGTTTTTTTGCTATGTATTTCCAGTAACATTTAGCCGTTTTTTTCATAAGTTATTATTATAATTTACATATATTTGGAGGAATTGTATATGGACGAATTTGAATATAGAGGAGACAAAAAAGAACCTAAAAAAAAGTTTGATTTTAAAAAAAGGAAAGATAATACTGTAAAATCTCTTTTTGAAATAGAGCATTTTTTGCGCGATTTTAAACAAGTTGCAAAGGGAATAAAATTTTATAAAGTTTTTAAATGGTGATTTTGGGGACGGGGTCAAAAGGCACCTTTTTTTCAGCAAAAGGTGCCTTTTGATCTCGTCCCCAGAATTGCCCAAAATTGTTTTATTTAATTCTAGTAAAAGTATCTTTAAAATTAATTTTTCTATCTTTAAATTCTTTATTTTCTTGTCCATTGATTAGTATTTTTACACCACTTACTTCATTAAGTTCAGTCAAAGTATTTACTATAGCTTTTATTGTTGCTTGTTCTGCTTTTTCCCCACCTTCATGATTTTCAATAAATTCATTTGATAAATCTAAATATACTACATCTCCTTTTAGTTCTGCCCCTAGTACTTTAGTTCCAGTTGGAATCGCTGACTGTAACTTTTCGTTTTTTGGTTGCTCTATTAAAAGATTAACTAATGTTTCATATGGGTCTGTTAGCAAATTTTTCACGTCTATCATTCTTCCTTCTGGTGTTAATTCTTTAGTTTCCTTATTCACATAGTATAAGGTTACTAAAGCTGTTCTCATTTGTTCATCTGTAGTTTCTTCTTGTGGCTGAATTACATTGTTTTCAGCATTTTTATCTTTATTTTTCCATAGTAAAAATACTGTAATAGCTATTGCTATTATTAAAATAATTATAATAATTAGTGTTTTCTTATTCATAAAAACTCATCCTTTCATTTACTTGTACTAATCAATAATTATGTATGGCTTGTTCATTTTAGAACTATAATTTTTTCTTTTTGTGAAACTTCTGTGAATTGGTGCTATTTACCATGTCAAATACATTGACTTTTTATCAATTTTTATGTAAAATATTTAGTGATTTATATTGATTTCAATATAATAGTTAGGAGATATTTATTAAATGGAAAAATTATTACATGTAGGTTTAGACGTAGGGTCTACCACAGTTAAAATCGTCATTATGGACGAGAATTTAAATACAATATATACAGATTATCAAAGGCATTTTTCAGACACTAAGAATACTGTTTGCAATGTATTAACAGATTTAGCAAAAAAATATGAAGATTATGAATTCACTATAGCCCTAACAGGTTCTGGGGCTATGAGTGCTGCTAATTTTCTAGATTTACCATTTATTCAAGAAGTTGTTTCTTGCAAGAGAGCAGTTGAAAAGTACATACCACAAACTGATGTAGTTATTGAGCTTGGTGGAGAAGATGCTAAAATTATATACTTTGACAAGTCAATTGAACAACGTATGAATGGTACTTGTGCTGGTGGTACAGGTGCATTTATAGACCAAATGGCATCTCTTTTACATACAGATCCCACTGGTTTAAATGAGTTAGCTAAAAATCATAAAATGATATATCCAATAGCTTCACGTTGTGGAGTTTTTGCAAAGACTGATGTTCAACCTTTATTAAATGAAGGAGCTGCCAAAGAAGATATTGCTGCATCAATTTTTCAAGCTGTTGTTAATCAAACAATTAGTGGTTTAGCTTGTGGAAGACCAATTCGTGGAAATGTTGCATTTTTAGGTGGTCCATTAAATTATTTATCAGAACTTCGTAATCGTTTTATTGAAACATTAAAACTAGAGGGCAACGCAATCATTATTCCTGAAGAAGCTCATCTTTTAGTTGCAAAAGGTGCTGCATTAGACTCTGTAGAATCTTCTCATGCAATTACATCACAAAAATTAAAAAGTAAAATAGAAATGTTAAGAAGTTCACATGATGACACTTCTCACCCACTTTCACCTTTATTTTCTATAGACGAAGAATACAAAGAATTTAAAGAAAGACATGATAAAGAAACTGTAAAAAAAGGTGATTTAAAAACTTATGAAGGTGACTGTTTCGTAGGTATAGATGCAGGTTCTACAACAACAAAATTAACTGTAATTGACAGTGAAGGAACCCTTCTTTATTCATTATATGGAAGCAATGAAGGAAATCCCTTACAAAGTGTTATTCAAATGCTTAAAAAATTATATGCAGAAAAGCCTGAAAAAGCTATAATTCGTTATAGTGGTGTTACAGGTTATGGCGAGAAACTTATACAAACTGCATTAAATGTTGATTTAAATGAAATTGAAACAATTGCACATTATACAGCAGCTAAACAATTTATGCCTAATGTTACTAGCATAGTAGATATTGGTGGTCAAGATATGAAATATATTCGTATGAAAAATGGCGCAATTGATAATATTATGCTAAATGAGGCTTGTTCTTCTGGTTGTGGTTCATTTATTGAAACATTTGCTAAAAGTTTAAATTTATCTATTGAAGATTTTGTAAATTCTGCTTTAGAAGCAAGAAGACCTGTTGATTTAGGTTCTCGTTGTACAGTATTTATGAATTCAAAAATTAAACAAGCTCAAAAAGAAGGCTATAGTGTTGGAGATATTTCTGCTGGACTTTCATATTCTGTTATAAAAAATGCTATTCAAAAAGTAATGAAAGTTAGAGATGTAAAAACTCTAGGTGCACACATTGTTGTACAAGGAGGTACTTTCTACAATGATGCAGTATTACGTGCATTTGAGTTAATTGTTGGTAGAAATGTTGTAAGACCTGATATTGCTGGTTTAATGGGTGCTTATGGTGTAGCATTACTTGCCAAAGAACAATATGAAGCTAATTTAGATATGGAATATGTATCTACTTTAAGCAAACCTGAAGATTTAGATAAATTAAAAATTGATATTTCACATGTTCGTTGTAATGGTTGTGAAAATCATTGTTTACTTACAATAAATAAATTTAGTAATGGGGCAAGATATATCTCTGGTAACCGTTGTGAAAAAGGTGCTGGAAATGTTGGAGAGCATAAAGATTTACCAAATGTTATGAAATATAAATATGAAAGAATCTTTGGTTATACTCCTTTAGATGAAAAAGATGCTCCTCGTGGAACTATTGGTATTCCTAGGGTTTTGAATATGTATGAGGATTATCCTTTCTGGTTTACATTTTTAACAAATTTAGGATTCCGTGTTGTTTTATCAGAAAAAAGTAATCGTAAAACTTATGAAAAAGGAATGGAAAGTATGCCATCAGAATCAGTTTGCTTCCCTGCAAAACTTTCTCATGGTCATATTATAGGACTTATAAAACAAGGTATAAAAACTATTTTTTATCCATGTATGCCATATTCAAGAAAAGAATATGAAAAAGCTGATAACCATTATAATTGCCCTATTGTAATTTCATATTCAGAAGTTTTAAAAAATAATGTTGAAGAATTAAAAGAAAACGATATTAAATTTTTAAATCCATTTTTACCTTTCGATTGTAAAAAACTAGCTGAAACAATTATGGAATTGCCAGAATTTGCTGAATACAACTTTACTAAAAAAGAATTATTAACAGCTGCAAAAAAGGCTGAAGAAGAGTATCAAAAATTTAAACAAGATATTCGTGATAAAGGTGAAGAAACCTTAGAATACATGAATAAAAATAATTTAAAAGGTATTGTTTTAGCAGGAAGACCATATCATGTAGACCCTGAAGTAAATCATGGTATTGATACTTTAATTACAAGCTTAGGTTTATGTGTTTTAACAGAAGATTCAATTTGTAATCAAACTGAAGTTAAAAGACCTATTCGTGTAGTTGATCAATGGGTATTTCATGCTAGATTATATGCAGCAGCAGATTTTGTTGGTAAACATGACAACCTTGAATTAGTTCAATTAAATTCATTCGGTTGTGGTGTAGATGCTGTTACTACTGATCAAGTTGAAGAAATATTAAACAGCTTTGGTAAAATGTATACTTTAATAAAAATAGATGAAATAAATAATTTAGGTGCTGTTCGTATTCGTATTCGTTCCCTTTTAGCTAGTATGAAGAAAAGGGAACAAAATAAAGAATTAGAAAAAGGCTCTGGAAATTATGAGCAAGTTAAAAAAATCTTTGATAAAGATATGAAAAAGGATTATACTATTTTAATTCCTCAAATGGCTCCAATACATTTTGAGCTACTAGAAGCTGCAGTTGCTTCATGTGGTTACAAAGTAGAATTATTAAGGAACTGCACTCAACATACTGTTGAAACCGGATTAAAATATGTAAATAATGATGCTTGTTATCCATCTATTTTAACTACTGGTCAAATGATAGAAGCTTTAGAATCTGGCAAATATGATTTAAATAAAACAGCCTTAATAATGTCTCAAACTGGTGGTGGCTGTAGAGCAACAAACTACATTGGATTTATTCGTAAAGCTTTAAAAGATGCTGGCTTTGCAAATGTTCCAGTTATATCATTTAATGTTGTTGGTATGGAAAAAATGCCTGGATTTAAAATTACAATACCAATGATTGAAAGAATGATTAAATGCGTTGTGTATGCAGATTTATTACAAAAAATGCTTACTAAAAATAGAGCTTATGAAATACATAAAGGTGAAACTCAAAAATTATTTGATGAGTGGATGGAAAAATGTAAAACATTAGTTGTAAAATCAACTATGAAAAAATTTAAACAAAGTATTTATGATATAGTAAATGATTTTGAAAAAATCAAGCTAGATACTTCAGTTGAAAAACCAAAAGTAGGTATTGTTGGTGAGGTACTTATTAAATATCATCCTTTTGGAAATAATTTTGTAGCAGATAAATTAGAAGAAGAAGGTGCTGAAGTAATTCTTCCTGATTTTATGGGATTTGTTAAATTTATAGCAACACATAAAATTACCTTTAATCAATTAATAAAAACTGATAAAATGAAAGCTAAATTATTTAAAGCTGCAATTAAATTAATTGATATTTTAGAAAAAGATTCTGTTATAGCTCTTAAAAATTCCAAAAAAGGTTATTTATTACCTTGCAATATATTTGAGCTAGAAACTAAAGTTAAGGACATTTTATCAATTGGAAATCAAACAGGTGAAGGCTGGTTTTTAACAGCTGAAATGGTAGAATATATTGAACATGGTATTCCAAATATAGTTTGTGTGCAACCATTTGCATGCTTACCAAATCACGTAGTTGGAAAAGGCGTTATAAAAACTATTAGAGATAAATACCCTGATGCAAATATTGCTCCTGTTGATTATGATCCTGGCGCTAGTGAAGCAAATCAAACAAATAGAATTAAATTATTAATGACAGTTGCAAAAGATAATTTAAAGAGACAACAAAAAGAAAAATTAGCTATTGAAAAAGAAAATGCAAATAAAGATAAAAAAATAACAGTATAAACTACTGTTATTTTTTTGGCGTAGGTGAGAGGATTTGAACCTCCGCGGCCCTTGCGAACCCTAACAGTTTAGCAAACTGTCCCCTTCAACCACTTGGGTACACCTACATATTTTAGAATGTGTTTTTTCTATAAAAAAATGGCGGAGAGGGTGGGATTCGAACCCACGGTAGGCTACAAACCTACGCCAATTTTCAAGACTGGTGCCATAAACCAACTCGACCACCTCTCCACTTAGATTATCAATACCAATGTACCGGTAACCTTATATATAATAGCACATTTGTCACTCAGTTGTCAATAGAATTATACTTAGAAAATCAAAAAATTGCCAAAATTTATTTATTAAAATTTTAGCAATTTTTTATCTATTTTATTAGGTTTAAAATTCTTTCTAATTCATCATTTGTAGAGTATTGAATAATAATTTTACCACTTCTTTTTCCTGCATTTAATTTAACTTTTGTTCCAAAAAAACTTTGGAAACTATCTTCTATATCTCTACAAATAGCTTGTCTTCTCTCTTCATATTTAGGTGATGTTTTCTTTTGGTCTTGAACTTTCTTTTCAATATCTCTAACCGTTTCACCTTTTTCTATAATTCTAATTGCTGCAGCATATTGCTTGTCTGGATCAGTTATACATAATAAAGATCTACAATGACCTTCATTTAGTTTTCCATCAATAGCTAATTGCATTACTCTTTCATCTAAGTTCAATAATCTTAATGTATTTGTAACTGTACTTCTATTTAAACCTATTGTATCTGCTAATTGTTGTTGTGTCATACCATAATCATCTAATAATTGTCTAAAACCTCTTGCTTTATCTATTGGGTTTAAATCTTCTCTTTGTATATTCTCAATTAAAGCAATTTCCTTGTTTTTTCTTTCGTCATTTTCTCTAACAATACAAGGCATTTCTTTTAAGCCTGCTTTTTTAGCAGCTCTCCATCTTCTTTCACCTGCAACAATCTCATAATATCCATCTTTCTTAGAAACTATTATTGGTTGAATTACACCATATTTTTCTATTGATTTTGCAAGTTCTTCTATTGATTCACTTGGAAAATTTCTTCTTGGTTGATTTCTATTTGGTTCTATTTCAATAACTTTTATGCTTTGAACAATTTCTTCTCCATCTTTTAATTTTCTTTCTTCTTCTTTAGTTAGTTGATTTTCACTAAATAAAGCTTCTAATCCTTTTCCTAAACCTGTTTTTTTAACAGCCATCATAACATCTCCTTTTCTTTTATACTGCATGTTTTCCTTTTGTATTATCATTATTTTTCAAAAATTCTTTTACAAATTTATCATAACTTTTAGCACCTTTTGATCTTGGATCATATATAGATATTGGCATTCCATAACTTGGCGCCTCACTTAGTTTTACGTTTCTAGGAATTACTGTTTTATATACTTTGTTTTCAAAATATTTATTAACTTCTTTTACTACTTGATTTGATAAGTTTGTTCTAATATCATACATAGTAAGTAATGCTCCCTCAACTTCCAAATCCTTATTCAAGTGTCTTTTTACTAAGTTAATAGTGTTTATAAGTTGTCCTAATCCCTCTAGAGCGTAATATTCACATTGTACTGGTATCAATACACTATCTGATGCTGTAAATGAATTTAATGTA
This sequence comes from Clostridium sp. CAG:508, assembly GCA_000435755.1. GTDB lineage: Bacteria > Bacillota > Clostridia > TANB77 > CAG-508 > CAG-273. The sequence continues at coordinate 13,918 of FR889072.1, read as the reverse complement.
ATTAATCCTAATGATGGTGGACAGTCAATAATAATATAGTCAAACTTATCTTTTATTGATTCTAACTTTTCTTTCATTCTATATTCTCTCGACATCATTGAAACCAGCTCAACTTCTGCTCCTGCAAGGTTTATATTAGATGGACAAATATATAAATTTTTAATTTCTGTTTTTTGAATAGTATCTTTACTTTCTACTTCATCACTAATTATTAAATCATAAACAGATAATTCTGTATTTTTATCCATTCCAACACCACTTGTAGCATTTCCTTGTGGGTCTGCATCTATTAGCAAAACTTTCTTTCCTCTTTTGGCAAGTAAAGTGCTTAAATTCACTGAGGTTGTAGTCTTTCCTACTCCACCTTTTTGATTTGCAACTGATATAATTTTTCCCAATTTAATTGCCTCCTTTGTTGTTTTATGTAAACTATTCTAATATCTAATTATATTAAAAGGGACATATTAATGATATAAAAATATCGTCAATATGTCAATGAATTTTTGAAAAAAATATAATAATTTTTTTAGTTGATTTTGCGAATTGTGAATTTCTAAAAAGGTGTTTTTTGACTCTGTCCAAAAAGGCACCCAAAGTTACTCTATTGGCTCTTTTGCTGGTGTTCCAGCTTTTCTAGGATATTTACTTGGTGTATTTTTTACCTTTTTTATTACTACTATTTTTCTTTTAATATCAGTATTTGGTAATGTAATTTCGTCTATTTTTTCAATTTCTCCTCCAAGAATTTCAATAGCTTTTTTAGCTTCTTTTAATTCTTCTTCAATTTCAAAAGATTTCATACAAATACATCTTCCGCCTACTTTTACAAATGGCAACATATATTCTAAAAGTACATTTAGTCTTGCTACAGCTCTTGATGTTACAATATCATAAGCTTCTCTCTCTTTGCTCACAAATTCTTCTGCTCTACCATGAATTGCTTGTATATTTTTCAATTCTAGCTCAGTTATTACTGTTTGTAAGAATATTATTCTTTTATTTAAAGAATCTAATAGTGTGAATTTCTTATTTTCTTCTAATATTTTTAAAGGTATTCCAGGAAATCCTGCTCCTGTGCCAATATCAAGCACTGTATCTGCTTCTTTTAAATATGGAATAATTGTCAAACTATCTATAAAGTGCTTTAATATCACTTCTTCTGGATCTGTAATTGCCGTCAAATTCATTTTTTCATTCCATTCTAATAATAATTCCATATATGTATAAAATTGTTCTGCTTGTTTTTGAGATATTTCTACTCCAATGGAATTTGCTTTTTCAATTAGATCATTACTAAATTCTAATTTATTCATAATCAATATTATACCTTTCTATTCGTTTGTTCTAAATAAATAAGCAACACCGATATATCTGCTGGTGAAACGCCTGATATTCTAGAAGCTTGGCCTACTGAATTTGGTTTTATTTTGTTTAATTTTTGTCTTGCTTCTAATCTAAGCCCTTTAATTGTACTATAATCTATATCTTGTGGCAACAATTTTGCTTCCAGTTTTTTAAATTTTTCAACTTGTGCTTGTTGTAGTTTTATATAACCTTTATATTTTACTTCTATTTCTACTTCTTGAGTTACTTCTTTAGGCAATTCTTTTCTATTCTCATCAATTTCACCTAAAAGTTCGTAATTCATTTCTGTCCTTCTTAATAATTCTGCCATTTTTACACCTGTTGTAAGTGCCGAAGAATTATTATTTTTTAACAATTCATTTACCTTCTCTGTTGGCTTAACCACAGTGTTTTCAAGTCTTTCAATTTCTTCTTCAATTTGTTTTTTCTTAATTAAAAATGCTTGATATCTTTCTTCAGATATTAAACCTACATCATGTCCTATTTCTGTTAATCTTAAATCAGTATTGTCTTGTCTTAGTAATAACCTATATTCTGCTCTAGAAGTCATCATTCTATATGGTTCATTAGTTCCTTTTGTTACAATATCATCAATTAAAACTCCTATATATGCTTGTGAACGGTCTAGAATGACTGGTTTTCTTCCTCTTACTTTTTGTGCTACATTTATTCCTGCTATAATTCCTTGTGATGCAGCTTCTTCATATCCAGAAGTTCCATTTATTTGACCTGCAAAAAACATTCCATCTATTTTTTTATGTTCTAATGATAATTTTAATTCAGATGGATCTATACAATCATATTCAATTGCATATGCCGGTCTTGTAAATTCAGCATGTTCTAATCCAGGTATAGTGCGATACATAGCTATTTGTACATCTTCAGGAAGTGATGAACTCATTCCTTGTATATACATTTCGTCTGTATCTCTTCCTATTGGTTCTACAAATATTTGATGTCTTTCTTTATCCGCAAATCTAACTACTTTGTCTTCTATAGATGGACAATATCTTGGCCCTGTACCTGTTATTTCTCCACCATATAAAGGTGAACGGTGCAAGTTTTTCCTTATAATTTCATGTGTTTCAGGTGTTGTGTATGTCAAATAACATGGTAATTGTTCTTCTTTTTCTACTATTTTATCTTCAAATGAAAATGCTGTAGGATTTTTATCCCCATCTTGTCTTTCCATTTTAGAAAAATCAATAGAATTTTTATTTATTCTCGCTGGTGTTCCTGTTTTAAATCTTACAAGGTTTATGCCGATTTTTTTTAACATATCAGATAACCTATTTGCTGGGAACACACCATCAGGACCACTTTCGTAAGATACTTCTCCTATATATATTTTTCCTTTTAAATATGTACCAGTTGCTAATATAACATTATCCACCTCATATATTGCACCTATATTTGTTTCTACAGATTTTACTTTTCCGTCTTCCACTCCAATGTCAACTATTTCTGCTTGTTTTAAATATAAGTTTGGTTGTTTTTCAAGAGTATGTTTCATTTCCATTTGATATTTTTTTCTATCCGCTTGAGCTCTCAAAGAGTACACTGCCGGTCCTTTTGATGTATTTAACATTCTAAGTTGAGTATATGTTTTATCTATATTTTTACCCATCTCTCCACCTAAGCAGTCTATTTCCATTACTAAATGTCCTTTTGAACTTCCACCAATGTGTGGATTACATGGCATATTTGCAACAGCTTCCAAACTTATACTAAATAATAAAGTCTTTAATCCTAATCTTGCTGTTGCTAGAGCTGCCTCACATCCAGCATGTCCTGCCCCTATTACTGCTACATCATATTTTCCTGCATTATATTTCATTTTTATTTTACCTTCCTTGTTAAATTTATTTTCTATTTTTTGGTCCAGTTTTCTATGAAACTGAAATCACTGTTTGATACAACTTTTTGGATTGTCGTTTTTTGTCGAAAGTGTTTTATTTTGATTTTTCAACACTTTGTCGAAACTCTCTTAAAAATGTTGTCTTTTTGTTACGGTTTGGTATTCGTGTTTCACACAATTTTTTCCTCTGAAACTATATATTTCATTATACTTTGCTTGTGAAACATATAGGTTAATATTTTACTCTTATAGTAATTCAATGCTTTTAAATTAAAATTATAAAGTCTTATTTTCCTAAACAAAATTTAGAAAATATATTATTTATTATATCTTCAGACACATTTTCTCCAGTTATTTCACTCAAATCTTCTAGAGCTTCTTTTAGTGAAACTGCCACTATATCAATAGGCATTTTTATTTCAATTCCTTTTTTAGCTTGTTCTAAAGCATCTATAGATTTTCTTATTTGATTTTTATGTCTTATATTTGTTATTACTTCCCCGTCATTTATTTCAATTTCATTTAATTTAAACATTTTCAAGATTTGCTCATATAAATCTTCTAACCCTTCTTTAGTTTTAGCAGATATTTTTACAACTGGTTTATTAACATTTTTAATGTTAATGTCATTTTCTAGTCCATTATCTTTTTCATCAATCTTATTTAATAGTATAATCGAGTTCTTATTTTTAAGAATTTCCAGTATTCGCAAATCCTCGGTTTCTAAGCCGTTTTGTGTTATCAAATATACCTATTATTAGATCAGCTTCATTTGACAGCTCTAAAGCCTTTTTAACGCCAATTTTTTCGATCTCGTCTTGAGTATTTCTTATTCCTGCTGTATCTATCAATTTTAAAGGTATCCCTTGAATTTGTACCATCTCTTCAATAGTGTCTCTAGTTGTTCCCTCTATTTGACTTACAATTGCTCTTTCTTCATTTAAAATAGCATTTAGTAATGATGATTTTCCTGCATTTGGTTTTCCTAATATAACTGTTTTTATTCCTTCTTTTAATACTTTTCCACTATCAAAACTTTTTTCTAATTTAAATAATTTCTCTTCAATTGCATTTATTTGTTCAATTAGTTTCTTATTAACTATTTCCGGTACTTCGTCATATTCAGGATAATCAATAGATGCCTCTATATCAGCCATTATGTTTAATAAATTTTGGCGTATATCTTGAATTTTTTTAGATAAACTTCCTTCTAATTGTTTAAATGATGCTTTTGCTTCTTGAGAAGTTTTAGCATTTATCAAATCAATAATACCTTCAGCTTGTGATAAATCTATTCTACCATTCAAAAAAGCTCTTTTAGTAAACTCGCCTGGCTCAGCCATTTCAGCTCCAGCTAATAAACATTGTTCTAAGATTTTTTGTTCAATTACCACTCCCCCATGTGAATTTATTTCACACATATTTTCAGTAGTATAGCTTTTAGGTGATTTAAAAAATGATACTAAAACCTCGTCTATTTTTTGCTTTGTTTTAAAATCTATAATATATCCATATTTTATGGTATATCCAGATATTTCTTCTATATCTTGCTTTTGTTTTGGCACAAAAATTTTATCTAATATTTCAAAACATTCTTTACCGCTCATTCTAATAATTCCAATTCCTCCATTAGCCGGAGCTGTTGAAATTGCAGCAATTGTACCCATCTCTTACCTCCTTATCATTAAATAAAATTATTTCTATTATAATTTTTAATATAATTAGTATATTGCTAGGCAAAAGTAAGTAAAAAGGCAAGGGCGCAACCTTTGTGGTTGTAACCGCGTTTTTAATTACTTTTAACGACGCAAGATGCTGATTATATTAAAAATTAAGAAGTCAAAGCTAGAATTAGTTAACTAAACTAAAATCCGAACTTTGACTTCCGATTTTTCTTATTTTTTTGCTATAATAACTTTTCTGTATGGTTCCTCACCAACACTATAAGTTCTTACTCTTTTACTATCTTGTAATCTATTATGAATAATTTTTCTTTCATAAGCAGACATTGGCTCTAAAGTAACTTGTTTGCCTGTATTTATAACTGTTCTTGTTAATTTATCAGCAAGTTCTTCTAATGCTTTTTGTCTTTTAGCTCTGTATCCTTCAATATCTAATACAAGATGAACTCTACTTTCTACTTGTTTATTAGCAATTGCAGTTAAAATTGCTTGCATAGAGTTTAATGTTTCACCTCTATAGCCAATTAGTTTTCCTGCGTCTTCCCCATTTAATGTAACATATACATATTCATCATCTGAAGAAACTTTATATTCCATATTGTTCACTTTAGAAACAAAATCTTTTAAAAATGCTTGTAAGTTCAATTTTGCCTTTTCTAACTCTTCTGGTTTTAAAGGTGCTCTTTTTTCTTTTTCAATATGTTTTACTTCTTCTCTGGGTTTGTTCTCAGCTTTCTTTTCTGTTACTCCATCTTTCAAAGTCATTTCAACTTTTACTACTCTAGGAGCTAATATGCTAAAAAAGCTTCTCTTTTCTTCATTTTCTAATATTTTTATATCAACTTTATCTTTAGAAACTTTTAATTCTTTTAACCCTTTTTCAATAGCTTCTGTTGAAGTTTTTCCTTCTACAATAATACTTTTAGCCATTAGAAGATTCCTCCTTATTGTCATCTTTTTCCATAACTTTATTTATAATAAGTCTTTCAATAATCATTAAAATATTACTTGCTAACCAATACAAAGCCAATCCTAATGGAGCAATAATTGCAATCATAACAGACATTACTGGTATCATATACATCATACTATTACTCATTTGTTGCATTTGTTCTGTTGGATCAACTTCTTTGTTATCCTCCTCGCCAGAAACAACAATATCTTGTTTTTGTTTCTTTTTTTGAGTTACTGTTGTTAGTTTTGTTGATATAATTGAAGTTATAACATAAAGAACTGGAATAACATAAACTCTCCAATCATTTAAGTTTTGTGTTGGAACTTTGCTTAAATCAATTCCTAAAAATTCCATATTCAATCTTAATTGATTGTATTCTTGTTGTTTTTTTACTAGTTCTTCCCTATTTTCTACATTTTCTTGTTCTAATTGTTTAGATATTTCTTGATATTTTGTTTCTGCATAATCAATTGTAGCTATTTGCACATAACTATTATTTGAATTATATCCACTTTCTTTCATTTCAGTTGTATATGCATCAATTAGATTATTATCTATTTTTTTCATATATGTAAGTGGTTGACTAACTAGCCAAAATACAGATAAAATGATTACCAATTGTAAAATAGATGTCAAACATCCACTAAAAGGACTCATTTTTTCTCTTTTATATAATTCTATTGTTTCTTGATTTAATTTTTCTGGATTATTTTTATATTTTTTCTGAATTTCTGACATCTCAGCTTGAAGTGCAGCTGATTTTTTCATTGACTTTTGTTGTTTAATTGTAATTGGTATTAAAATAACTCTTAAAATTACTGAAAATATTAAAATTGCTACACCATAGTTACTAAAAACCTCATATAACCAATTAAGCAAATAGCCAAATATTCCTGATATAAAACCCATGAAATTCCTCCTAATTTAAAGGGTCATATCCCCCTTTTGCAAAAGGATGACACTTTAATAATCTTTTTATTCCCAAATATATCCCCTTAATACAGCCATATTTTTTTATTGCCTGTATCATATATTCTGAGCAACTCGGATAAAATTTGCAATGTATTCCAAAAGCTCCAATAATTGGTGAAATTATTTTTTTATATCCTTTTAATAGAAAAATAAAAATACTTTTCACTTATAAAAGCCCTGCCTTTGTAAATGATTTTTCCATATCACTTCTTATAATATGAAAATTTACTTGTTCTACTGGTACTTTTTTATTCCACAAAAAAACAATATTATAACCTTGTTTTAGTTGTTCTTGAATTAGCCTATAGTTTTCTCTAATTTTTCTTTTAATGTGATTTCTTTTTACTGCATTACATGTCTTTTTAGAAACTGCTATTCCAAATCTATTAGTTGATTGCTTATTTTCTGCTATATATATTGTTATTTGTTTGCCAATATAAAATTTACCTTTATTTAGAACATTTTGAAATTCATAATTTTTCTTCAAGGTTTTCATTTTTTTCATCAAAATCACTCAATCTCATAAAACTTAAAAAGGTCACCGCTTATTACGTGACCATTTTTATTACGCACTTAATTTTTTTCTTCCTTTTGCACGTCTAGCTTTTAATACATTTCTTCCAGATTTTGTTTTCATTCTTTTCATAAAACCATGTTCTTTTTGTTCTTGTCTTTTTTTAGGTTGATATGTTCTTTTCATTTTAGCACCTCCTATGTTTTTTCTTATTTAAACCACGAATGGATTATTTATTAAATATAAGCTTTATTATTATACACCTTACCAGCTTATTATGTCAATACACATAAACAATTTTTACATTTTATTTTTTATTCTATTGACTATTTAATTGTATTTTTGATATGATATACTAACATAGGGAAATAAGGTTTTTACGAATTTTAAAAACACATAATTATTATGTTAATAATTTTAAATTTTTGTTTATTTATTAGTATTTATGGAGTTTACTTTTCCACAGTTGTGGATAACTTTGTGGAAAACTTTACGTAATAATTTTATGTTTTATTAATATACTGAAGGGATTGAAGGAGTAATGCAAAAGGCAGAAATTAATGAACTAAATACAAAAGCAAAAGAACTACTAAAAACTGAAGTAACTGGAATTTCATATAGTACATGGATTAGTAATATTGAGATTTTTTCAGTTGATGACACTACAATTACTATAATGGCACAAAATATTGTACATAAAGATATGTTAGAATCTAGATATTTATCTTTATTAAAAAACACATTTAGTTTTATTACTCATAAAAATTATGATGTAAAAATAATTTGTGAAGAGGATATGCCAAAAGCTGAAGCTCCTGTGATTCCAACAAATACACCAAACAGTTCTAATTTAAATCCAAAATATACATTTAATAGTTTTGTTGTTGGTAATAATAATTCTTTTGCACATGCTGCTGCATTAGCTGTTGCTGAAGCACCTGCTACAGCATATAATCCTTTGTTTTTGTATGGGGGAGTAGGGCTTGGCAAAACTCACTTAATGCATGCTATTGGAAATGAAATATTAAAAAACAACAAAAATGCAAGTGTTTTATATGTTAGTTCAGAAAAATTTACAAATCAATTTATAAATGCTATCAAAGATAATAAAAACGAAATGTTTCGTAATAAATATCGTAATATAGATGTTCTACTTATAGATGATATTCAATTTATTGCCGGAAAAGAAAGAATTCAAGAGGAGTTTTTCCACACATTTAATACTTTACATGATGATGGAAAACAAATTATCATTTCTAGTGATAGACCTCCAAAAGATATTCAACCTTTAGAAGATCGCTTAAGAACACGTTTCGAATGGGGACTTATTGCAGATATTTCTAATCCAGATTATGAAACACGTATGGCAATATTAAAAAAGAAGGCTCAATTAGATAATATTATTATTGATGATGATGTTTTAGTAAATATAGCTACACATATAGATACAAATATTAGGGAGTTGGAGGGAGCATTAAATAAATTAATTGCTTATTCAACCTTATCAAATAGTCCAATTACAATAGAACTTTCTAATAAAGCTATATCTGATGTAGTTTCACATCATAATAAAGTACTTTCTATTGAATACATTCAAGAAGTTTGTGCTAAATATTTTAATGTTACAGTAGAAGACTTAAAAGGTTCAAGAAGGTCTGCTGATATTGCATTTGCAAGACAAGTCGCTATGTATTTTTGTAGAGATGTTGCAAACCTTTCTACACCCAAAATAGGACTAGCTTTTGGTAAAAGAGACCATTCAACTGTAATGCATGGATGTAATAAAATAGCAAATGAAATTAAAGAAAATACAAATACAAAACTAATTGTGGAAACTGTGAAAAACTCTTTATTTGCTGATTAAGTCTTTTATATGAATAAAAAGAAAAGTTTTTTAAAATTTATGTTTTGAAAAATGTTCGTTTGGAAAATGTAGTTACATTTCTTCTTACGGGATTCATACATTAGATATCCACAACTACTTGTGAATTATTTGTTGAAAACTTGTTGATAACTATTTTTCCACAATCAAAAAATTAAATTGTAAATAACTTTTTAAGTTGTCCACAAATTTATCACCAAATATTTTGCTAGGGAACAGTAAGTTTGAATAACTTTTCCACACAATCCACAATACCTACTAATACTACTACTATTATTATTTATATATTATATAAAAAAGGAGACGAAACAAATATGAAACTTGTTTGTGAAAAGGATGTAATCCTTAAAGCTATTAATTCCGTAACAAAAGCTGTTGCTAGTAAAACAACAATGCCTATACTAGAAGGAATTTTAATTCAAACAAATGATAAAGAAGTTAAATTCACAACCTATGATTTAGAAATAGGAATTGAATATATAATGGAATGTACAGTAGAAGAACAAGGAGCAACAGTAGTTAATGCAATAATGTTTAGTGAAATTATTCGTAAACTTCCAGATGCAGAAATTCATATTGAAATAAATGAAAACAATTTATTAGTAATTGAATGTGAAGGATCTTTATATAAATTAGCTACAATGAATCCAGAAGAGTTTCCTGAATTACCTAAAATAGATATTGAAAACTCTATTGAGATGGAGCAGAATAGTTTAAAAGATATGGTTAGAAAAACTATTTTTGCAGTTAGCACAGAAGAAAATAGACCTATATTTACAGGTTGTTTATTTGAAATAAGAAATAATAAATTAAATGTAGTAGCAGTAGATGGATTTAGATTAGCTTGGAAGAGTAAGTTTTTACAAACAGCTGTAAATGATTTTTCAGCAGTTATTCCAGGAAGAACATTAAATGAAATAAATAAAATTTTAAATGATTCTTTTGATACTATAAAAATAGGGGTATCTAAAAATCAAGCATTATTTGAAATGGAAAATTGTAAAATTGTTACTCGTTTATTAGATGGAGAATTTTTAAATTATGCTAGTGTTATCCCAGAAACATGGGAAACAAGAATTAGAGTTGATAAAGGTAGTATTCAAAATTGTTTTGAAAGAGTTAGCCTAATATCTGCATCTAGTATAGAAAAAGAAAAGAAATATCCTGTTAAAGTAAATATTGAAATAGGAAAAGTAACAATTTCTTGTACAAATCAAACAGGTGATGCTAAAGAAGAAATATTTGTTGAAACAGAAGGAAAAAATCTAGAAGCAGGATTTAACCCAAAATATTTCTTAGATGCACTTCGTGCAATTGATGATCCAGAAGTATTTATTGATTTTGGTTCAAGTATTTCACCTTGTATTATTAGACCAACAGAGGAAAATGGAGATTACATTTATATGGTTCTTCCAATTAGAATGAAGGAATAATTAAATGAATATAAACAAAATAAAATTGAAAAATTTTAGAAATTATACAGAACAAGAAATAGAATTAGATCCACATATTAACGTATTTTATGGTGATAATGCACAAGGAAAAACTAATATTTTAGAGGCAATTTTTATAAGTGGTTTTGGAAAGTCTTTTAGAACATCTAAAGAAAAAGAAATGATAAAATTAGGTGAAGATTTTTTAGAAACAAATATATTTTATGATAAATCTGATAGAAGTGGAAAAATAAAAATAATAATTGCTGATAAAAAACAAATTGAGGTTAATGGTGTAAAAATAAAAAAATTAAGTGAATTGATTGGCAATTTAAATTTAGTTATATTTACACCAGATGATATTCAAATTTTAAAAAATGGTCCAGCTGAGAGACGTAGATTTTTAGATATGATGATAGGACAATTAAGACCAAAATATGTGCATAATTTAAATTTATATTTAAAAACATTAGAACAAAGAAATAATTATTTAAGACAAATAAAAGAATTAAATAAACCAGAAAATATGCTAGAAATATGGGATGAAAAATTAGCTGAATATGCAGAAATAATTTGTAGATACAGAATTGAATTTATTGAAAAATTAAATAATAAAATAAAAAAAATCCATTCTGAAGTTACAGAAAATAAAGAAAAATTAGAAATTAAATATATAACAGAATGTGAAAATAAAGAAAATTATTTATCTTTATTAAAACAAAGAAGAAAATTAGATATAATAAAAGGTTTTACAACTAAAGGAATTCACAGAGACGATTTTAAATGTTTTATAAATGATAAAGAAATTGAAATATATGGTTCACAAGGGCAACATAGAACTGCAATTCTTTCTTTAAAATTAGCAGAACTATATGTTATTTATGATGAAATAGGGGAATACCCAATTTTATTATTAGATGATTTTATGTCAGAGTTAGATGAAAAAAGAAGAAAAAGTTTTTTAAGTTATATTAAAGATACACAAGTTATTATAACTTGTACTGATAAAATGGAGTTGGATAATATTAAATTATTTAATGTAATTAATGGAGAAATTTGCAAACTAATTTAATATAGTGATAAAATAGACGAAAGAAAAGAAAAAAAGAGCAAAAATATTTGGAGGTTAAAAAATGGAAAAATTCGAGCATGAATATGGAGCAGACCAAATTCAAGTATTGGAAGGACTAGAAGCTGTAAGAAAAAGACCGGGTATGTACATAGGAAGTGTATCTATAAGAGGATTACACCATCTTGTGTATGAAATTGTGGATAACTGTGTTGACGAAGCATTAGCAGGTTATTGTACAGAAATAAATGTAAAAATTGAACCGGGAAATGTTATTAGTGTAGAGGATAATGGAAGAGGAATTCCAGTTGATATACATCCAAAAACAAAAATATCAGCTGCTGAAACAGTTTATACAAAACTTCATGCAGGTGGAAAATTTGGTGGAGATAGTGGATACAAAGTTTCTGGAGGTCTTCACGGTGTTGGTGCATCTGTTGTTAATGCTTTATCTACATGGACAGAAGTAACAATTCAAAGAGATGGTGGTTTATACCAAATGAAATTTGAAAGAGGAAAAACTGTTGAACCACTAACTAAAATAGGAGATTCTAAAAAAACAGGTACAAAAGTTAGATTTTTAGCTGATGATACTATTTTTGAAACTTTAGAGTATGACTATGTTACTCTTGAAAATAGATTTAGAGAAATGGCATTTTTAACAAAAGGACTAAAAATTACTATTGAAGATTTAAGAGATCCAGAAAATATTAAAAAAGCAGAATTTCACTTTGAAGGTGGATTAAATTCTTTTGTTGAATATTTAGTTCAAAATAAAGAAAAAATTCATCCAAAGCCAATATATATTGATAAAGATGGTGATGTACCAGTTGAAATAGCTTTTCAATATACAACAGCATATTCAGAAAATATATATACTTTTGTTAATAATATTAACACAATTGAAGGTGGAACTCATCTAGAAGGATTTAAAAGAGGCTTAACAAAAGCATTTAATGATTATGCAAGAGGTCATGGCTTACTAAAAGAGAAAGATTCTAATTTATTAGGTGAAGACATCCGTGAAGGTATTACAGCTGTGGTATCTGTTAAAGTAAAAGAACCTCAATTTGAAGGACAAACTAAAACAAAACTCGGAAACAGTAATGTTACAGGAATTGTAGCAAGCCTAGTAAATGACGCATTATCAACATTTTTAGAGGAAAATCCAGGAGTAGGAAAAGCAATTCTTGAAAAATGTATAAATGCATCTCGTGCTAGAGAGGCTGCAAGAAAAGCTAGAGAATTAGTAAGAAGAAAAAGTGCATTAGAGACATCTACATTACCAGGAAAACTAGCTGATTGTAGTAGTAAAAATCCAGAAGAATGTGAAGTATACATAGTAGAGGGTGACTCTGCAGGTGGTAGTGCAAAACAAGGAAGAGATAGAAAATTCCAAGCAATTCTTCCTCTTTGGGGAAAAATGCTTAACGTAGAAAAATCAAGAGCTGATAAAATATATAATAATGACAAATTACAACCAGTAATTTTAGCGGTTGGTGCAGGAATTGGTAAAGATTTTGACATTTCTAAAATTCGTTATGGAAAAGTAATTATAATGGCAGATGCCGACGTTGATGGTGCACACATTAGAACATTATTATTAACATTTTTCTTTAGATATATGAGACCTTTAATTGAAAATGGAAATGTATATTTAGCTCAACCACCATTATATAAATTATCTAAAAAAGGTATGCAAGATGTATATTGCTACACTGATGAAGATTTAGCTAATGCTTTTAAAGAATTAGCAGAAAAAGGAATATCAAGAGATCAAGTTGGAATTCAAAGATATAAAGGTTTAGGAGAAATGAACCCTGAACAATTATGGGAAACAACAATGGATCCAGAACACCGTATTTTAATAAAGGTTACAATGGAAGATGCAATTAAAGCAGATGCTATATTTACATTACTAATGGGTGATGAGATAGAACCAAGAAGAAAATTCATTGAAGAAAATGCTAAATTTGTTAAAAATTTGGATATATAATTATTTAATAGCAGGTAAGAAAAATCTTACCTGCTATTAATCGTATAAAGCTAATATTAATTTACAGCTAAAACCTATATATCTAATTTTTAATCTAATGTATATCACTATACAAATAAACTATACACCAAATATATAAATCAGTTGCTTGACTAATAATGCACACGTAATAACTATATTCATCCCAAAAGG
>FR889071.1 GCA_000435755.1 Clostridium sp. CAG:508 | reverse complement strand
TAAATATATTTCTTATAGGCACTGTTCGAAAACTTATTTGGCCATATATATATTATAATTGTATACGGTTTTTATTTTTACTAAAGATTTTAAGAAATTGAAATCAATTTTGCAATATAATAACAAAATATGATATAATATGCTAAACAAAGAAAGGAAAATTAATTATGAATTTTTTAGATTTAGCAAAAGAAAGATATTCGTGCAGAAGTTTTGCAGAAAAAGAAGTTGAAATGGAAAAGATAGAAAAAATACTAGAAGCAGCAAGATTAGCACCAACAGCAGTAAACTATCAACCACAAAGGATACTAATATTAAACGACAAAGAAAAGTTATCAAGATTAAGTGAATGTACAAAAATGGGATGGAATGCTCCACTAATAATGATAATTTGCTATGATAAAACAGTTTCATGGAAAAGTAAATTTGATGGAAGAGATGAAGGCGTTATTGATGCATCTATTGCAACAACTCAAATGATGCTAGAAGTTCAAGATTTAGGATTAGGCTCTACCTGGATAGGATATTTTGATTCTAATAAAGTTAGAGAAGTATATAAAGTTCCAGAAAATTTAGAAATAATTGCAATGTTAGCTATTGGTTATCCATCAAAAGAAGCAAAACCAAGTGAAAGACATTTTGATAGAAAACCTATAGAAGAAATCACATTTTGGAATGAAATATAGCATAAAACCGAATGAGTTAATTCATTTGGTTTTTTCTTATACAATAAACTGTATCGAAATCTATTATCTTATAATAACATGCTCAAAATATTGCTCCTGAAATTCGGTTAAAGCTTCAATAGCGAAATTATCATAATTTTTACCATCAGGTACAATTATAAGTTTATCGTCATTATCATTTGTCCTGTGAATTATTGCAATACACTTGCCTTCGAAGTTTTCAAAAGGTTCGAAAACACCAAGTAAATAGCAATCTAATTCTTCGCCATCTCCACTAATTGTATTTGGAACATAACCATAATTAACTGGGTATATAAATCCATATTTAGGATGTTTGCTTCCTAAAGGCCTGTCAATTTCAATTTTTAAAACTTTTCCTAAATAATCATTAACTTTCATATTACACTCCTAAAATCATTTGTAAACATTATATCATATTAAATAAAATAATGATATAATATGAATAAAGGAGAAAACTATGGGGATAATATTGTATGTAATATTTCTAATATTTTGTATATTTGCAGGATTTAATGGGCTTCCAATAATGTTTATTTTTCCAGTTATTACAATAGTAATAATTGTAGCTATTGCTTTAAATAAAGATAGTTATAAAAATGTTGAAAAAACGAGCAATGAGGCAAAAGATGATGACATTCAAGATTTAATATTTTGGGATATGATTAACAAAAAGTAATGTGAAACTTTTGTGAATTTTAGCACTCTGCTATTGACATTGCTAAAAATAGATATATAATATAATCGAAATTGATAAAGAAGATTTATCAAAAAGTACATATGTGCCACTCTCATCAAGTGTCAACACATAAATATAATTTTAAGGAGTTGATTTTTATGATGATGATACCAAGAAGACGTGACTTTGATCTATTAGACGACATGTTCGGAGATGTATTTTTCAACGAGGGAGAAAGCAAATTAATGAAGACAGACATCAAGGAGAAAAAGGATGAATATATTATAGACATTGATTTGCCAGGTTATGAAAAAGAAGGTATTAAATTAAATATTCAAGACGGATATTTAACAGTACATGCAACAGTTAATAAAGAAGAAAAGGATGAAGAAAAAGGTAAATTTGTACGTAAAGAAAGATATTCAGGAGAGTGTTCAAGAAGCTTTTATGTTGGAGAAAACGTAACAGAGAATGAAATTAAAGCTAAATTCAAAAACGGAACACTTACAATAGAAATTCCTAAAAAAGAAGAAAAGAAAGAATTGCCTGAGAAAAAATATATTCCAATAGAATAATCAAAAAACCTCATATTAAATATATGAGGCTTTTACTTTATATGATATAATGTAAAAATATTAAAGGAGGGGAAATTGATGGATATTACAATTGATGTTGGTGGTTACAAATTAAATGTAAGAGCTGGTGTAGTTATAATACACAATAACAAAATCTTATTACACAGAAATGTAAACTCAGATCATTATGCAATGATTGGCGGAAGAGTTGAAATCGGTGAAAATTCAGAGCACACAATAAAAAGAGAAGTGCAAGAAGAACTAGGAAAAGAAATTGAAATAACAGGATATGTATCAACAGTAGAAAACTTTTTTGAAATGAAAGGTGCAAAATATCATGAAATAATGTTCATATACAAAGCAGAATTTGTAAATGATGAAGACAAAAAATTAGAAAGTACATTACAAAATATAGAGGGAAAAGATTATTTACAATATGAGTGGATTGACTTAGATAAAATAGATGAATATCCATTGAGACCAGATGTACTAAAAGAAGTATTAAAAGAAAGCAAATTTCCAGTACACAAAATAAATATTGATAAATAAAAAGAAAAATAGCAATGATAGAAAAAAGTAAAATCATTGCTATTTTTATGAAAAAATAAATTATGTAAGTTATATAGAAAGATAACTTAAGATAAAAACTAAAACGCTTTAGTTAACATAAGTATAACATGAAATGCATGTCGAAAAAAATAGAAACTTGTCAAACAGGCTAAAAAACCTCAAAAAATCAAAGAAAATAGCAAAAGCACTTGCAAAAAATGGAAATTTACAATATAATTTCAGCATATTAAATTCAAATAATAATTAATTCAAAAATTTTTATTCTAAAGGAGATTTCAAAAAAATGTTATCAATTACAAAAAGTATGGCCTTGCACGGACTAGAAGGCTTTTTAATTGACGTGCAAGTTGATATTTCAAGTGGTATGCCTTCATGGGATGTTGTTGGACTTCCAGATGTTAGTGTAAAAGAATCAAAAGAAAGAGTAAGAACAGCAATAAAAAATTCAGGTTATGAATTGTTTAGTAGAAAAATAGTTGTAAATTTAGCACCGGCAAATATAAAAAAAGAAGGATCAATATTTGACTTACCAATTGCCGTGGGAATTTTAAAAAGTTTAGAAGTTATAACACAAAACCAGAATGACGATATTTTAATGATAGGAGAATTATCATTAAATGGTAGTTTAAATCCAATAAATGGAGCGTTACCAATATGTATTGAAGCTAAAAAACAAGGAATAAAGAAAATAATTTTACCAAAGCAAAATGAAAAAGAAGCCTCTATAATTGATGGAATGGAAATATTGGGTGCAAGTGATTTGAATGATGTGGTTCAATATTTAAATGGAAATACAAAAATAGAAAATATAACAACAAATTGGGAAGATTGTTTGAAATTAGGCAAAGAAAAAATATTAGACTTTGCAGATGTAAAAGGACAAGAGAGTGTAAAAAGAGCAGTTGAAATAGCAGCTGCTGGACGGACATAATTGCCTTTTAATTCGGTTCACCAGGATCACGGCAAGACGATGATAGCAAGAAGAATACCATCAATATTACCAGATTTAACATTTGAAGAAGCATTAGAAATTACTAAAATTCATAGTATTGCAGGAACTTTAAAACAAGATACACCAATAATTACAACAAGACCATTTCGTTCACCACATCATACAATATCTGGAGTATCTTTAGTTGGAGGAGGTAGGGTACCAAAACCTGGAGAAATAAGCTTAGCTCATTATGGAGTGCTATTTTTAGATGAATTACCAGAGTTCAATCAACACTCATTAGAAGTGTTAAGAGGACCGTTAGAAGATGGAATTGTAACAATAAGCCGAGTAAATGGAAGTTTTACATATCCATGTGAGTTTATGTTTGTATCATCAATGAATCCATGTCCATGCGGATTTTATGGTTCAGTAGACAAAGAATGTACATGTACACCACAAGCAATATCAAAATATATGGGAAAAATTAGTGGACCATTATTAGACAGAATTGACATACAAATAGAAGTAAGCCCTGTAAAATATGAAAAATTAGGAAATGATGAAATATCAGAAAGTTCAGAAACAGTAAAGAAAAGAGTAAACAGTGCAAGAAAAATTCAAATAGAAAGATATAAACAAGAAAATATTTATTCAAACTCTAGTCTAACGCCAAAACTAATTTCAAAATATTGCAAATTAGACAGTGAAGGAAAGAAAATATTACAAACAGCATTTGAAAAAATGGGACTAAGTGCCAGAGCCTATGGCAGAATTCTAAAAGTAGCAAGAACAATTGCGGATTTAGATAATTGTGAAAACATTCAAAAAACACACATTGCAGAAGCAATACAATACAGAAGTCTAGACAAAAAGTATTGGAAGAATTAGAGGAAAGAAATATGAAAATTTTATCTAATACAAATAAATTTTATCCCAAACGTTTGTTAAACATCCACAACCCACCATCAAAACTTTATGTAGAAGGCAATTACGAGTTATTAAACTCAAACTCAATAGCAATAGTAGGAACAAGAAAATGCACAGAATATGGCAAAAAATATTCGGCAAAATTTGCAAAAGAGTTATCACGAAAAGGAATGTGTATTGTAAGTGGATTGGCAATTGGAATAGATACTATAGCACATATAAATTCCATGGAAGAATTAGGCAAAACAATAGCAGTAATAGGAAGTGGATTTAAGCACATATATCCTGAGGAAAATGAGTGGCTATTCCACAAAATAATAGAAAATGGTGGATGTGTTGTATCAGAATATCATCCAGATGAGGAAAAAGATATGGCAAACTTTCCAGCAAGAAATCGTATAATAAGTGGGCTAGCTTTAGGCGTATTAGTAGTTGAAGCACCATATAGAGGTGGAAGTACAATTACAGCAAAACATGCAAGACTTCAGGGAAAAGAGGTATTTTGTATACCAAATAGATTAGATGAGCCAGCAGGGTATAGTACAAATTGGCTAATACAAAATGGTGCAAACTTAGTAATGGAACCAGACGACATATTGCAATATTATGATTTACAACCGAAAATTACAATACCAAAAGAATATGAAGAAATATATAACTTAATAAACACACAACCAATTTCAGCAAATGAAATATGCAAAATGACAGGTAAAAAAATATCCGAAATAATGCAAATGTTATTTATGCTTGAATTAGATGGATATATAAAATGCGTAGCAGGAAATAAATATATAAAAAAGGAATGATATTATGATAAATCAAAGGCAAGAATTAGGAAAAGAAGGGGAAGATTTTGCAACAAATTATTTACAAAAGCTAGGTTATGAAATTATAGACAGAAACTTTGAATGTAAACAAGGAGAAATAGACATTATTGCAAAAGACAAGAATGAATACGTATTTATTGAAGTAAAAACAAGGCAAAACTTTCACTATGGAATGCCATGCGAAGCAGTTGACGAAAGAAAACAAAAACACATCTGGAATGCAACAAGATATTACATATATTCACATAAGTTAGAAGACCAATATATAAGGATAGATGTAATAGAAATTTACAAAAGAAAAAATAGATTTTACTTGCATCATATTAAACAAATTAAATAATATTTGACAAAAGTTAAATTAAATGCTAAAATAAAAATGCACTAAAAAATTATATCATATCAAAACTTAGAAGGTTACTATAATAAACTAAGAGTGCGAAGTTCGCCCTATATCTTTTAGATATAGGGTATCTTCTTGTCTGAATAAAAATGACAAATTTTGACAATTTTATATAATTATGATACAATATTCATGTCAAATTTAATTTGGAGGTATAGTATGAGATATACAATTGGTCTAGATATTGGAATTGCATCAGTTGGTTGGGCAGTAATAAACGAAGATAAAAGTAGAATTGAAGACTTAGGAGTTAGAGTATTTAAAAAAGCAGAAGAACCAGATGGAAAGTCGCTAAATTTAGCGAGAAGAGAAGCAAGAGGAAGTAGAAGAAGAATTAGAAGAAGAGCAACAAGAATGCAAAAGGTAAAAGAGTTGCTAGTTAAGTATAATTTAGTTTCAGAAAAAGAATTAGAAACATTATATATAATTACAGAAACAACGCCAGATGTATATGAATTAAGAGCAAAAGGTTTAGACCGATTGTTAAGTAGACAAGAGTTTGCAAGGGTGTTAACAAATATTGCAAAACGAAGAGGATATAAGTCAAACAGAAAGATTGATGAAGAAGACAAGGAAGTTGGAAAATTAAGTAAAGGAACAATTGAGAATAAAAGAATTTTACAAGAAAAAGGTTATAGAACAATAGGTGAAATGTTCTATAAAGATGAAAAATTCGAGTACAATAAAAGAAACAAGGCTGGAGAATATAATAGTACGGTGCTTAGAAGTATGTTAATAGACGAAGTGCATACTTTATTTGAAATGCAAAGAAAATTTAAAAGTGAGTTTGCAAATGAAGAATTTGAAAAAGAGTATGTAGAAGTTATGACATATCAAAAACCGTATATTACACCAGAATTATTAGAAAAAATGCTTGGCAAATGTACTTTTGAAAAAGGTGAGCCAAGAGCACCTAAAAATAGTTATACATTTGAAAGATTTATGCTATTACAAAAAGTAAATAACTTAAACATTTATATAAATGGTGAAAAGGTAGAAATACCTCAGGAAAAGAAAAAAGAAATAATAGAATTAGCATATAAACAATCAGAAATAAAATATACACAACTAAGAAAAAAATTGGAATTACCAATAGAAGCAAGATTTGCAGACTTAAATTATCAAATTAAAAGAACCGAGGACGAGTCAGAAGAAGCCCTTGTAAAAAAGATTGAAGATAAAAAGTTTGTAAAGTTAGAAGGTTGGCATAAAATCAGATTGGCACTAAAAGAAAACAAAGACAAGTTTGAAAAGATTGAAAAAAATCCAGAATTGCAAAATATTATTGCAGATGCACTAGTTAGAAATAAAACTGATGAAACAATAAAGAACTATTTAGAAAAAAGCGATATAGATGAAGAAATAATAAATGCTATATTAAACATAAACTTTACAAAATTTGGTCATTTATCATATAAGGCAATGAATAAAATAATTCCAGAATTAGAAAAAGGCTTAACATATGATAAAGCATGTGAAAATGTAGGCTATGAGTTTAAAGGAAGAAAAAATGAATTGCAATATAAACTTCCACCAGTAACAGAATTGGAAGATGAAATACTAAATTCAGTGGTATTAAGAGCAGTTTCACAAACTAGAAAGGTTATAAATGCAATTATAGACAAGTATGGTTCGCCAACAGCTATTTATATTGAAACAGCAAGAGAGCTTTCAAAACCTTATGACGAAAGAATGAAAATAGAAAAAAGACAAAAGGAAAATGCAGCTAATAATGACCAAATAAAAGAATATATAAAAGAAACATTTGGATTTGATCCTAAGCCATTTGATATTGTAAAAATGAAACTTTGGAGAGAACAAAATGGAAAATGTGCATATTCAAGCAAACCAATTCCTGCTGAGAGATTATATGAAGAAAATTTTGTACAAGTAGATCATATTATTCCTTTTTCTAGATGTTTTGACGATAGCTATCAAAATAAAGTATTAGTATTAACAGATGAAAATCAAAAGAAAAAAGAAAGAACACCATTTGAGTATTTTGGAGAAGACAAAGAAAGATGGCATCAATTTGAGGAATTTGTTAATTTAACCTACAAATTTAACACTAGAAAAAAAGAAAATTTATTGATTAAAAACTTTAATGAAGAAAAATCAAAAGAATGGATACAAAGAAATATAAATGATACAAAGTACATTTCAAAATTTATGTATAATTATATAGCCAATAACTTGAAATTTGCAGATAGCGAGTCAAAGAGAAAAGTATATAACATAAATGGACAAGCTACATCAATTTTAAGGCACTATTGGGGATTAAAAAAGGATAGAGAAGAATCTGACAAACACCATGCACAAGATGCTGTTATAATAGCATGTGCAACAAATAAAAATATAAAAAAAGTATCTGATTATAGTAGGAGAAAACTATTATACAAAAATAATGAAATTATTGATGAAGAAACAGGAGAAATTATCGATAAAAAATACAATATTGATATTTCAATAAAAGAGCCTTGGCCTAAATTTAGAGAAGAAGTAGAAGCAAGAATGGAAGACGCAGATAATAATGGACAATTATATGCATTAATTAATGGAAATTTTACAAACTATGACGATGTTGATATAACTCATATTAAACCAATTTTTACATCAAGAATGCCAGAGAGAAAAATTACAGGAAGAGCACATAAGGATACTATGCGTTCTCAAAAATTTATACAACAAGGTCAAAACTTTACAGTAGTAAAAAAGCCATTAAAAGCTATATCAAAACAGGAGATTGAAGGAATTATAAATAATCCTGATTTCAAAAATTTATATTTAAGTGATAAAAAGTTGTATGATGATATTTATCAAAAAATGAAAGAAGCGGATTTTAAAGCAGAAAAAGCATTTGCAAATGAATATAGAAAATATAGTAAAAATGGAAATAGTCCTATTGTAAGGAGTATAAAAGTAGCATCGGCAGGAGCAACAGGAGTACAATTAAAAAATGGAGCAATTGCAGAAAATGCCAATATGGTTAGAGTAGATGTATTTGAAAAAGATAATAAAAATTATTTAGTTCCTATATATGTATCAGATTTCGCAAAAAATGAATTGCCAAATAAGGCAATATGTGCAAATAAAGATGAAAAAGAATGGATAGAGATGACAGAAAAATATAAGTTCAAATTTAGTTTGTATCCAAATGATTTAGTAAAAATAAAAAGAAAAAATGAAAAGGAATTTTATGCATATTATTGTTCTACACATAGAGGAACAGGAAATATAAATTTATTGTTAGTTAATGGAGAGGCAAGGAAGGATGGAGTAGGCATAAAGAACACAGAGATTTTTGAAAAATACCAAGTTGATGTTTTAGGAAATATTAGTAAAGTAAATAAAGAAAAAAGAGAAGGAGTAAAATAAAATGAGTTGGCGAAGTGTAGTAATTACACAACCGACAAAACTGTCTATAAAAAATAGACAGCTACAAATAACTCAAGATAAAGATTTTAGTATGCCATTAGAAGATATATCAACGATTGTATTAGAAACTCCACAAATCAGCTTATCATCAAAAGCAATGAGCATGATGGCTGATAACAAAATTGTTATGTATAGTTGTGACGATAAACACTTACCAAATGGAATATTCATTCCATTTGCGTGTCACAGCAGACAATTAAAGGTTATAAATCAACAACTAAATTGTTCAGAAAGCTTTAACAAAAGATGTTGGCAAAGAATTATTATATCTAAAATAACCAACCAAGCTAAAGTGCTAAGCCTATGTGATAAAAGTATAATGTCAGAACATTTACAAAACTTGGCACAAAATGTTAATTCAGGAGATACAAAAAATAAAGAAGCAATTGCAGCAAAAGGATATTTTTCATCTTTGTTTGGAAGAAATTTTAGTAGAAACTTTGAAGATATATGCAATACTTGTTTAAATTACGGCTATTCAATAATAAGAGGTGCTATTGCAAGAAGTATAGTATCTTATGGGTATTTGCCGTCAATAGGAATTCATCATAAAAGTGAGTTGAACAATTACAATTTAGCAGATGATTTTATAGAACCATTTAGACCAATAGTAGATTTATGGGTGAGGACTAATATAAATGAAAACACAGAATTTAATAAATTTGTGAGAGCAGAATTAGTAAACCTTTTAAATGCAGATGTGTATATACAAGGAAAATTACAATCAGTAAACAATGCAATAAACATTATGGTAGCATCTTATACTACGGCAATAAATCAAAATGATTATAAAAAATTAGAATTACCAGAAATTTTACCGATAAAAATACATAGCTATGAGTAATAAATTTATGAGAATATTAGTATTTTTTGATTTGCCAGTAGTAAAGAAAAAAGAAAGAAAAATATATTCACAATTTAGAAGATTTTTATTAAATGATGGATATGATATGATTCAATATTCTGTATATTCTAGATTGTGCAATGGAACAGATATGACTAACAAACATTTAAAAAGACTAAATACAATATTACCAGAAAAAGGTTCTGTACGTTGTTTGACTATAACAGAAAAACAGTATGAAGAAATGAAATTTTTAGTAGGAAAACCATCTGTAAAAGAAAAAAGAGTAAATTGTAATCAATTAAGTTTATTTTAAAAAAGAAAAAATGACCTAATTTTTATTTAATTAGATCATTTTTTTCTTGCATAATAACACAGGAAAACCAGTATTATTACACGTTACAGCCTCACCTATTATATCATATCAAAACTTAGAAGAGAACTATAACTTATTTTGAGGTGGATAATAATAGTTTTAAATTATATCATATCAAAACTTAGAAGAGAACTATAACTGTTGATACTAAAAATGTTCCAGTTAAAATATTATATCATATCAAAACTTAGAAGAGAACT
>FR889070.1 GCA_000435755.1 Clostridium sp. CAG:508 | reverse complement strand
GGAAGTGGTAAAAAATATAAAAACTGCTGTGGAAAATAGCATAAAATAAAGACTGTTGATAGTACACTGTTCAACAGTCTATTTTAAAAATATATGATATAATTTAGTATATTTCGACTAAAGAAAGGAAAGAGGATATGAGAGAGATACAAATAAATAGAGTATATAAGCATTTTAAAGGAGATTATTATTTAGTAGTTGATGTTGCAAATGATTCTGAAACAAAAGAAAAATATGTTGTATATAGAAGACTATATGGAGATGGAAGCCTTTGGATAAGACCACTTGATATGTTTTTAAGTGAAGTTGATCATAATAAATATCCAAATGTAAAACAAAAATATAGGTTTGAATTACAAGAAATTGAGAGCGTTGCTAAATAGAAAAAGGAGAAAAATAAAATGAGAGAAATTAAATTAAAAATAGAAGGAATGCATTGTGCAGGATGTTCTAATAGATTAGAAAAAATATTAAATAATGTAGACGGAGTAGAAAGTGCTAAAGTAAGCTTAGAAGAAAAATCGGCAGATATAAAATACAATGAGGAAGAGGTAGAATTAAATACAATTCTTCAAGAAATAGAAGATGCAGGTTTTAAAGGAGAATAATACATGAAAAAAGTATTATTAAAAATAGATGGAATGACTTGCAGTGCTTGTTCATCAGGCCTAGAAAAGTATTTAAACAAACAAGATGGAATAAAACAAGCAAATGTAAATTTAGTTATGAATAATGCAAATATTGAATATGATGAACAAAAATTAACACTAGAGCAAGTTGAAAAATTTATAGAAAAAGCAGGATTTACAAGTTTAGGAATTGACACATTTGAAAAAGAGAGTAAGAAAAAAGGTACTGAGAAATATAAACTAATTGCAATAACAATAATATCATTAGTAATATTATATATATCAATGGCACACATGGTAGGTTTACCATCTATTCCATTTTTAAATATGATGTATCATCCTGTAAATTATGCAATTGCGTTATTAATATTAACTATAGTTGTTATAACTTTAGGAAAAGATATTTTGAAAAATGGATATAAAAATTTAATACACAAAACACCTAATATGGACACTTTAGTAATGATTGGAGTATTAGCAAGTTTCATATATAGTATATACGGCACAATTCAAATATTAAAAGGAAATGCTCAGTACGTAGAAAATTTATATTATGAGTCAGCTGCAATTGTTATATTTCTTATTGAAATAGGCAGATATATCGAAAACAAAAATAAAGATAAAACAAAAGAGGCACTAAAACAGCTTATGACAATAACTCCTAATAATGCAACAATTTTAAAAGATGGACAAGAAGTAAAAGTTACATTAGATGAAATTAAAAAAGGTGATATTGTTATTTGCAAACCAGGTGAAAAAATAGCAGTTGATGGAGAGGTCGTTCAAGGAACTACACATATAAACGAATCATTTATAACAGGGGAGAGTGTACCTGTAAAAAAAGAAGTAGGCTCTAAAGTAATTGCAGGAAGTATAAATTATGAAGGAACTATTCAATATAGAGCAGAAAAAATAGGCAAAGAATCAACTGTTTCAGAAATAGTAAAACTAGTAGCACAAGCAACAAGTACAAAAGCTCCAATAGCTAAAATAGCAGATAAAATAAGTGGATATTTTGTACCAACTGTTTTAGTAATTGCTATAATTATATTTGGTATATGGTTAATAATTTCTAAAGATTTTTCTGTTGCAATAAATATATTTGTAAGCATATTAGTTGTGGCGTGCCCTTGTAGTCTTGGCTTAGCAACTCCACTTGCAATTGTTATTGCATCTGGAAATGCAAGTAGAAAAGGTATATTAGTAAAATCAAGTGAGACATTAGAAAATGCTCATAAAGTAAAGACTATTTGCTTTGATAAAACAGGAACGTTGACAAAAGGAACTTTAACAGTTTCTAAGATGTATAACTATAGTAATGAAGATGAAAAAGAATTATTAAAAGATATAGCAAGTTTAGAAAACAAATCAGAGCACCCAATAGCAAGAGCAATTGTAAATAAAGCCCAAGAAGATAATATTAGTTTAATAGATGTAAAAGATTTTAAAGCTATTCCTGGATTTGGAATAGAGGGAAAAACATCTGATGAAAAGCATTATTTAATTGGTAATAAAAAACTAATGTTAGAAAATAATGTTGAACTAGCAAATAGCGAAGATGAGCAAAAACTAATAAGTGATGGAAATAGTATTTTATTTGTAAGCTTAAATAAAAAGTTAGTAGCCTTGTTAGGTGTAAGTGATGTTATAAAAGAGAATGTTCCACAAGTAATAACAGAATTAAAGAGCAAAAACATTGATGTTGTAATGCTAACAGGTGACAATGAAAAAACAGCAAACGTAATTGCTAATCAAATAGGAATAACAAATGTTGTTGCAAATGTTACTCCAAAAGAAAAGGCAGAAACTATAAACAAACTAAAGGAAAAAGGATTAGTAATGATGTGTGGAGATGGAATAAATGATAGTGTTAGTTTAGTAACTGCTAATATTGGAGTTTCTGTATCAAGTGGTACAGATATTGCAAGAGATTCAGCTCAAGTTATTATTATGAATGACAACTTAGAGAGAATAAATGATTTATTAGATATTAGTAGTAAAACTGTAAGAAATATAAAGCAAAATCTATTTTGGGCGTTTTTCTACAATGTATGTATGATCCCAATTGCAGCAGGAATTTTACAACCATTAGGAATCACACTAAATCCAATGATAGCAGCGTTTAGCATGACAATTAGTAGTTTAACAGTAGTACTAAATGCATTAAGATTAAGAAGGAAGTAGTAAATGTCAGCATATATTTGGCTGGATTTTGATTTTTGAAAAGGATGTGAGAAGATGTTAGATTTAGAAGAAAACTCTAAAAAATTACAAGAATTAAAAAAACGTTTAGAACAGATAGGTGATTCACTTTGATGTAGAAAACAAAGAAAAAGAGTTAAAAGAGTTAGAAAGTAAAACAACTGAAAACGATTTCTGGAATGATACAGATAATAGCTCAAAAGTTTTAAAACAAATTAATAGCTTAAAATCAAAAGTAGAAGGATTTAAAAAATTAAATAATGAACTTAATAATTTGTTAGAAATGAGTGAGCTTTTACAAGCTGAAGAAGATGAAGAATTAGCTAAAGAATTATTGAAGTCTTCATATACATTGGAAAAAGACATAGAAAAGTTGGAAATAACTACTTTATTATCTGGAAAGTATGATAACAATAATGCAATCCTAACCATTCATCCAGGTGCAGGAGGAACAGAGGCTCAAGATTGGGCTGAAATGTTATATAGAATGTATACAAGATGGGCAAATGCTAATGGTTATGAAGTAAAAGAACTTGATTATCTTGAAGGTGAGGAAGCAGGGCTAAAAAGTGTTACATTTTCTGTTAATGGTGATTATGCTTATGGATACTTAAAAGGCGAAATGGGAGTACATAGATTAGTTAGAATTTCACCATTTGATGCAGGTGGAAGAAGACATACATCTTTTGCATCTGTTGAGGTTTTACCAGAAATAACAGATGATATTGAATTAGATATCAACCCTGACGATATAAAAATGGATGTTTATAGGGCGTCTGGTGCAGGTGGTCAACATATAAATAAGACATCATCTGCAGTAAGACTAACACATATTCCAACAGGAATTATTGTAGCATGTCAAACTGAACGTTCACAATTTCAAAACAGAGATACTGCAATGAAAATGCTAAAATCTAAACTATTAAATTTAAAAGAAAAGGAACAAAAAGATACAATTGACGAATTAAAAGGCATACAAATGGATATTGCATGGGGAAGCCAAATTCGTTCTTATGTATTTTGTCCATATACTTTAGTAAAAGACCATAGAACTAATTATGAAGTTGGAAATGTTCAGGCTGTAATGGATGGAGATTTAAACGGATTTATTGATAGTTATTTAAAATTCAATTTAGAAAAGTAGCAAAAAAGTTTAATAAACATATTATATACAAGTCAAGTTTAAAATTAAATTGGCTTGTATTTTTTGTATAAGGATTAGTGGTTCTTATGAAAGTAATTAAATTTGGAGGAAGCTCAATTGCTGATACTAATAAGCTAAAACTAGCTGCACAAAAGACTATTTCATTTTTAGAAAGTGGGGAAAAGGTAGTTGCTATTTTATCAGCGCAAGGTAAAACAACAGATAATTTAATAAAAGAAGCAAAAGAATTGACAGATAAGCCAAATAAAAGAGAGCTAGATGTTCTAATGTCTGTTGGAGAGCAAATGGCTTGCAGCAAGTTTGCAATATTGTTACATAGCTTAGGCTATAAAGCTGTTTCATTAACAGGATGGCAAGCTGGAATAGTAACAGACTCAAACTACACAGAAGCTAAAATTCAAGACATATACCCTAAAATGATTTGGAATGAACTAGAGAATAATGATGTTGTGGTTGTAACAGGCTTTCAAGGAATAAATGAAAATAACAATATAACAACATTAGGAAGAAATGGCTCAGACACGACAGCTATAGCAATTGCAGCTGCTTTAGAAGAGGAAGAATGCTATATTTTTACAGATACAAATGGTGTTTATGATAAAGATCCATATAAGTATAAAAATGCAAAAAAGTTAGATTACATTTCTTATGAAGATATGGAAGGAATGGCTAAAAATGGAGCTAAAGTCTTACATGATAGGTGTGTAGTATTAGCTAAAAAATATGGTGTAAAAATAATAGTTAAAAATACATTTAATGATGAAATAGGAACAATTGTAGGAAAGTAATAAATACTTTCCTTTAATTTTGTTCTAAATGAGACAAGACCTGAATATATATAAATAGACTTGTTTTTAAGGAGTGATGGATATGCCATTAGAAGAAAGAAAATCAATGTCAAGTATGACAAATGTTATTCAAAATATTGTTCTAGAAAATAGAGAAAAATTAAATATTTCTGGAGTACTAGATGTACTTAGTTTTGACGATCAAATAGTTATTTTAGAAACTGAATTAGGGTTACTTACCGTTAAAGGAGAAAATTTGAGAATAAATAAATTGAGCTTAGATACATCAGAAGTTACAATAGATGGCACAATTTATCAACTTGCGTATAGTGAAAAAGATAGTATGGAGAAGGGTGGAGGTTTTCTAGGAAAAATCTTTAAATAGGCTGAGAAGGGAATGAGTTTAAAATGGAGCAACTACTTTGTTTAATTGCTTTCACAGTTACAGGAATAGTTATAGGTGTTTTATTTGATGTTTTTAGAATATTACGTAGAAGTTTTAAAACAGCTGATTGGCTAACAACTTTACAAGATATTTTGTTCTGGATATTAGCAGGTTTTATTACACTATTTTCTATATTTAAATTTAATAATGGGGAAATTAGAAGTTATATATTTATTGGAATTGCATTAGGAGTATTGATTTACATGCTTACTCTTAGTAAATATATAGTAAAATATTCAGTTATTATAATAAAATTTATTAAAAAGATAATATCCTATCCGGTAAACTTAATTTTTAAAATATTTAATTTTTTACTTATTAAACCTATAAAATTTTTAGCACAAAGATTATCTACATTTTTCAAAAAAATATTTCAAAATACGACAAAAATTATGAAGAAAAAAGAAAAAAATAAAATTAAATTGCAAGAAAAAGAAGGAATTTTATGAAATTTGTAGAAAAAATAATTATAGTGTGTTATAATATTACAAGAAATTAATTAAGGAATGAAAGTACAGATGAAAAACAAGAAAATAAATTTTAAAAGAATTATAATTATTGCTATATTAATTTATGTTGTTTATACATTTTTTGTTCAACAAAAAGAGTTAAATGCATATAAAGCAGATAGCAAAAGATATACAGAACAAATTGCTGCAGAAGAAGAAAAAAAGGAGCAATTACTTGAAACAAAGGCAAATATAAATTCAAAAGAATATATTGAAGAAGTAGCTAGAGAAAAACTAGATATGTATTTGCCAAATGAAAAGGTATACATAGATATCAGCAAATAATTTATATACTAATAAATGCACTTATATAATGAGAAAGTTCATTCTTTCTCATTATCATATACAATCTATATTTATTCAATTATTTTAATTCTAACTTTAAAATCCAAAGAAATTAGTCAAATAAAATAAAAAACAAGGACAAGCTTTATTTTGTCTGTTTATATAAATTTAATAATGGGGGAAATTATATGGATTTAGAAAATTATACATTAGTAGAATTGCGTCAACTTGCAAAAGAAAAGGGGATAAAAAACACTTCAAAGCTAAAAAAAGAGGAAATTATAGAAAAATTATTGAAATTGGAAAATGAATCAATTGAAGCAAAAGAAATTGAATATGATGGGAGCTACGTTGCAACAGATGTAACTACAAGCAGTCTTGCTGAACCTTCAAATGGATCATACAAATTAACAAATGCAGATGACCAAATTGTTGAAGGAATATTAGAAGTATTACCTGATGGATATGGATTTTTAAGAGGAGAAAATTATTTATCAACTCCAAAAGATGTATATATATCACCTATACAAATCAGAAGATTCAGGTTGGATAAAGGTGATAAAGTAAAAGGAATTGCAAGATTACCAAAAGAAGGAGAAAAATTTCCAGCACTAATTTATGTTGGTGAAGTTAATGGAGAATCTCCAGAAAAAGCATATAGAAGACAAAAATTTGATGATTTGACTCCTATTTATCCAGACGAAAGAATTAGATTGGAAACAGTTCCAAATGAATATGCAATGAGAATTATTGACTTAATGTCACCAATTGGAAAAGGCCAAAGAGGAATGATAGTTGCCCCACCCAAAGTTGGAAAAACTACATTATTAAAGAAAATTGCAAACAGTATTACAACAAATAATCCAGAAATAGAATTAATTGTTCTTTTAATAGATGAACGTCCAGAAGAAGTTACAGACATGAGACGTAGCATTAAAGGAGATGTTATATATTCTACTTTTGATGAATTACCTGAACATCATGTTAAGGTAGCAGAAATGGTACTGGAAAGAGCCAAGAGACTAACAGAGCAAAAGAAAGATGTAGTTATATTATTAGATAGTATTACTCGTTTAGCAAGAGCATATAACTTATCTATCCCATCTTCAGGAAGAACATTATCTGGTGGTTTAGATCCAAGTGCATTACATAAACCTAAAAAATTCTTCGGAGCAGCTAGAAATATAGAAAATGGGGGAAGCTTAACAATTCTTGCTACAGCTTTAATAGAAACAGGCAGTAGAATGGATGATGTTATATTTGAGGAATTTAAAGGCACTGGTAATATGGAAGTTCACTTAGATAGAAAATTATCAGAAAAGAGAATTTTCCCAGCAATTGATATAAACAAATCTGGAACAAGAAGAGAAGAACTATTATTAACTCCAAAAGAATTAGAAACAGTATTTGCATTAAGAAAAGCAATGTCAACAATGTCTGTTGCAGATGTTACTGAAGAATTAATTACACAAATGGTTTCAACAAAGAATAACAATGAATTTTTAGATAAAATGTCATACTTCTTGAAAAATGCAAAATAATAAACGAAATAATAAAGGAAGAATAAAATATGGTAATTTCACTTTCAGGAGAAAAGAAAGATAAAAGAAATGGACATTTAGTAAATGAAGATGTATTTTATACGGATGAAAATATCACCATACTTATGGATGGAGCGACAGGTTTAGGAGATAATGAATTAGATGTATATAAAACTTCTGCTGAATGGTATGTAGCTGAATTACTTCAATATTTAAAGTCTAAATTGGTAAATCAAGAAAATATAGAATTAGAAGAGACGGTTAAATCTGCTATAGAGTATATGAAAGAAAGAATCGAAGCAAAAGAAGAAGAACTAGGAATAAGGTTGAAACCTTATGAAGTACCATCTTCAAGCTTGGTTATTTCAAGGAAAAGGGGAGAGTTTTTAGAACTTTTCTCTTTAGGTGATTCAATTATCTTAATCAAACATAAAAGTAATGATACTGTTGAAGAAATAAGAGATTGTAATTTACATAAATTAGATAACAATGTATGGAAATTAATGAAAGATATATCAATTGTTGAAGATATCACAATAAAAGAAGCAAGAAATAAACCAGAAGTAATAGAACTGTTAAGAGAGAATAGACAATTAAAAAACAAAGTTGGTGGATATTATATAGCGAGTAATGATTCTTCAGTAGTTTCATATGCATATCAAAGAAAATACAAATTAAATGAACTTGAAAAAGTTTTTGTATGTACAGATGGATTTGATATAGATGTACTTGGCATGACAAAAGAAAAATTTATGCATAATATTTCAGATAATAATATTGAATATTATGCAAAAGAAATAAAAAGAAAATTGTTAGAAGATAAAAACTGGGAAAAATATCAAAATAGATTTAAAGATTGTGACGATATTACAGCAATTAAGGTTTTATAATTTAATATAACATACAACTAAAGAGTAGTTTTAAAGCTGCTCTTTTTATTGTATAGTAAAATTTGTGATGTATACAAATAAGGATTTAATAAATTGAATAATGATTGAAAAGAGGGTAGTGTTAAGAAATATTACTTTAAATTATATTGCACCAATTGCACAAAATCAAAGTTTTGTGCA
>FR889069.1 GCA_000435755.1 Clostridium sp. CAG:508 | reverse complement strand
AAATGTTTGAAAAGTATATAAATAAGGAGTAAAATAGTGGAAGGACTAGATGATATTTATAATGACCTTATAATGGAACATAGCATGAATTCATATAACAAGAAAAATCTAGAAAGCTATGATTATTGTGAATTGGGTCATAATCCAAATTGTGGTGATGAAATACAAATACAAGTTAAACTAAATGGAAACATAATAGAAAACATGGCTTTTACAGGACATGGCTGTGCAATATCTCAAAGTTCTACATCTATTATGATAGATACTTTAAAAGGTAAAACAATAGAGCAAGCTAAAGAAATTATAAAAACATTTATAAATATGATAAAAAGAGAAACTAAAAGTGAAGAAGAACTAAAAAAGTTAGAAGAAGCAATTGCATTTAAAAATGTATCAAATATGCCAGCCAGAGTTAAGTGTGTACTTTTAGCATGGCATACAATGGAGGAGTTATTAGAGAAAAATGGAAAATAAGAAAGTATTGTTAGGAATGAGCGGTGGAGTAGACAGCAGTGTGTCAGCATTATTACTAAAGCAACAAGGATATGAAGTAATAGGAACAACACTAGAACTATTTGCAGGAAGCAGTTGTTGCAATATAAATACATATATAGATGCTAAAAATGTTTGTAGTTCAATTGGAGTACCACATTTTACTTATGACTATAAAGAAGAGTTTAAAAAACATGTAATAGATGACTTTATTAACTGTTATGCAAACTGCAAAACACCAAATCCTTGTATTGAATGTAATAAGTATTTAAAATTTGGCGCAATGTATGAAAAAGCAAAAGAACTTGGTTGCAATTATATTGCAACAGGTCATTATGCTAAAACAGAGTATAGTGAAAAATATAAAAGATGGGTTTTGAAAAAGTCAAATGCAGGGAAAAAGGATCAAAGTTATGTATTATGGCAAATTCCTAAAGATTTAATTGAACATGTATTGTTTCCTCTAGCAGATTTTGAAAATAAAGAGCAAATAAGGGAGATAGCAAGACAAAACAATTTGAAGGTAGCAAACAAACCAGACAGTGAAGATATATGCTTTATTCCAGATGGAAATTATAAAAAGTTCTTAGAAAATAATTCTAATATAAAGCCAGAAGAGGGAGATATAGTAACTTCAGATGGAGAGGTATTAGGAAAACACAATGGACTATATAATTATACAATAGGACAAAGAAAGGGACTTGGAATTTCATATAAAGAGCCTTTGTATGTAATTGGTTTTAACAAAGAAAAAAATCAAGGTATTGTTGGCAAAGAAAGTGAAATATATAGCACAGAAATGTTAGTAAATGAAATTAATTTATTATTAGTTGATGAAATTAAAGGTAAAATGCCAGTCTTAGTAAAAACAAGATATTCAGCAAAAGAAGACAAAGCAACAATAGAGATGGTAGGAGATGACCTAATAAAAGTGTGCTTTGAAAAACCAACAGCACGTGTAACGCCAGGTCAATCAGCAGTATTCTATATAGATGACATAGTTCTAGGTGGAGGGAAAATAATAAGTGCAAAATAAAAAAGTATTATATGCTACTTATATATAAAAAAATAACTAGTTTTGAACTAGTTATTTTTTTGTGAAACTTGAGCATATTTTTTTAATTTTTCATAAGCTAGATAATTAATTGAACCAGCAGGAAAATGTCCATTTGCATCTTTCTTACCAGCAGGAACTCCTGTTAATAATTCAATTCCTTCTTCAATAGTAGAAATAGCATAAATATGAAAATCTCCATTTTTAACAGCCTCAATAACTTCATCAGAAAGATTTAAATTATGAACATTTTGCTTTGGAATAATAACTCCGTGTGTTCCATTAAGTCCACGCATCTTACAAATTTGGAAAAATCCTTCAATTTTATCATTAACACCACCAATTGGTTGAATCTCACCTTTTTGATTAACCGAACCAGTTACACTAATAGCTTGATTTATAGGAATACCAGACAAGCTAGAAAGTATAGCATATAGCTCTGTACTTGAAGCACTATCACCATCAACACCATTATATAATTGCTCGAAACATACACTAGCAGTAAGAGATAGAGGAATATCCTGTGCAAACATCTGACCTAAGTATCCTGTTAAAATTAAAACACCCTTTGAATGAGAAGAACCAGAAAGTTCAACTTCACGTTCAATGTTTATAATTCCACTTTTACCTGTATAAGTATTAGCTGTTATTTTTACTGGCTTACCAAAACTGTATTCACCAACATTCATAACAGTTAAACCATTTATTTGACCAGTTACAAATCCGTCAGTATCAATAAGCAAAGTGTTTTCTTTTATCATTTCCATATAACGAGAATCATATTTTTTAACTCTATTAACTCTTTCTCTTAAAGCTTTATCAACATATTCAGCAGTAACTAACTTAGAACGACCTATTCTAGCCCATGTGGCTGCTTCACCAATTATTTGTGCTAAATCATTAAAACGAGTAGAAAGTTTTTCTTGATTATCAGCAACTTTAGAAGCATATTCTACAACTTTTGCAACAGCTTCTTTAGTAAGAGGAGGTAGTTCCTCTTGCATACAATATCCTGCAATAAATCTTGCTAATTTATTTATATTTTCAGAAGTAATAGGAGCATCATCCTCAAATTCAACTTTAATTTTAAACAATTTTCTAAAATCATTATCCATTGCAAGTAAAGATTGATAAATGTTTTCTTCTCCAATAATAATTACTTTTAAATCAAGAGGGATAGGCTCAGGTTTTAAAGAAATCATTACCATTGAAGAACGAGGGTCAGCTGCATTTTCAATTCCTAATTCTTTAGTTCTTAAAGCTTTTTTCAAAGCTTCATAACATAAACTATTACTTAGTAAATCAGTTGCTTGGAAAATGATATAACCACCATTTGCTTTATGAAGCAATCCAGGTTTTAACATAGTAAAATCTGTTTTTAAGCTTCCATAATAATTTTCATATTCTAACTTACCAAAAATATTGTGATAAGAATAGTTGGAGTCCATAACCACAGGAGCACCTTCAGTTTGGCTGTTATCAACAAACAAATTAACTCTATAATTTAACCAAGGTTTTACCAATTCCGGTTTTGGTTGAGGAACATTAGGTTGTTGTTTAACTTTGCCATCATCAACAAAACATGAAATATTTTTTAAAATATCTTTCTTAATACTATCTAAAAAGTGATTAATTTTTTTGTTTCTTTTATATTTTGATTTAATATAGTTTATATGAGTATTAACAGTAAGTAGGGCAACATTAGATTGCCATTCTTCCACTTTTTTAGCAGATTCCCTTTCAATAGCTTTAATTTCGCCAATTGCCTCCATAATATGTTGTTGTACAATTGTAGATTTTTCTTCATACTGTTTTTTAATATTTTCATCTAATTTATTAAACTCTTCCTCAGGCATAGCTTTGCCATTCATAACAGGCATCATGTAGATACCAGTTTGAGAAGATTTAACTTGAAATCCATATTCAGAAGATTTTTGATTTAATCTGGCCATTAAAACACTACGTTTTTCTTCAAATTCTTGTTTAATTAAAGCTCTTTCTTTTTCAAATTCTTCATTATTAAATGTAGACTTAATATCAACTTTAACATCATTTATAAAGTGGTCCATTAAATCTTGAAACTCTTTACCACCACCAGCAGGAAGTGAAACAGCAATTGGTTCGTTTGGGTTATCAAAGTTATATATATAGCACCAATCTTGTGGAACCTTTTTCTTTTTAGAAATAGTGTTAAGATAATTTCGAGCATACATTGTTTTACCAACACCACTAGGACCCTCTATATACAAATTGTAACCCTTAACATCAACATTCAAGCCAAACTCTAAAGCTCTAATACCTCTATCTTGACCAATACCTGTGTTGATAGGGTCTAGTTCTTCAGTAGTTTCAAAATTGAATTGATCAGGGTTACAAACCATTTTTAAATCTTTGTAATTAAGTTCATTTGTTTTTTTCATTTTATTTCCTCCTTTGTTAGTTTAGAGATGTTGAACCTCCAATTAAAATACTAAGTCCATCAAAATAGCATTATCTTCATTATTATAATATTTTCTTCTAAGACCAACTTGTTTAAAACCATATTTTTTATATAACTTAATAGCTGGGATGTTTTTTTCGTTTACTTCTAATGTAATAGAAGTTGCATTATGTATTTTAGAATATCTAATAATTTCTTCTAAAAGTGAAGAGCCAATACCAAAGTTTCTTTTATCTTTTTTTACAACAATATTCATAATATTGACTTGATCAATAATTAACAGTATTCCGGCAAATCCTACAATTTCATTTTCTTGTTTTGCAACAAAATACTTTGATTTACCATTTTCTAATTCTTGTTTTAAAATATTGTATGACCAAAAATTATCAAAGTCGGTTAACAAGCAATCTTTAATATTTTCTAAATCTTGTAAATTCATTTCACTAATCATTTTTTATTCCATTCTTTTCTTCTAAAGCAAGTTCTGCTTGAGATTTTCTTAAATAAATAGGAGATAAAAAGCTTGAATCGCCATATTCACCATTTTTGTATTTAGTATAACCAATTTTTCCAATGCTTATACCAGTTGAAATTTGCTCTTCAATAACAGTAATATCATATTTTTTAAAAATCATTTTTTCAATTAAATCTTTATATAAAATTGCACCATCACCAATAAATGAAATGTTAGAAAATTCGTTATTTTCTTCAACAAAATCTCTTAATGGATTTAGTGAAATATCTCCATTTGAATCTTTAAAAGAAAGAAAATCTGATTTGCTCTTTAAAGTTTTACCTTCGACAATTTCAAAAAGTCCTGCATAAACATTACCATTATTGGCATTTATCAAACTGCAAATAAGTCCATCTTGGTTCAAATTGTGAGCCAAAGCTTCTAAAGACGAAACTCCAACTGTAGGAATATTCTTACTATCTGCAAATGCTTTAGCAGTAGCAATGCCAATTCTAACACCTGTAAAAGAGCCAGGACCAAGGCAACAACTAATTAAGTTTATATCATCTAATGATAAATTTGATTTTTTAAAGGCCTCGTCGATCATAGGCATTAACTTTTGAGAATGTGTTTTTTCATCATCATTATTTAATTCAATTATTGTATTCTGATTTTCTAAAATTGCAACAGCTGCATTCTTAGAAGAAGTATCAATTGCTAGTATTTTCATCTTGTAATCCTTTCTATGTTCAATTCTCTATATTCATCATTTTCTTTACTTTTACTAAATGTAATTTTTATATAATTAGAAGGCAATGCATCCTCAATTATTTCGCCCCATTCAATAAGACAAATTCCATTTTCAAAATATTCTTCTCCACCCATAGCGTAAAACTCATCAATATCAGCTAAACGATACACGTCAAAATGGTATATAGGGCAAATATTTGCATTGTACTCATTTACAATAGTAAATGTAGGACTAGAAATTTCATTTTCTAATCCAAAGTGTTTCAATATACCTTGCACAAATTTTGTCTTGCCAGAACCTAAATCACCTGACAAAACAATAATATCTTTTTTATGTAATTGGTTTGCAAAGTTTTCAGCAAAATTTATAGTATCTTGCTCACTTTTTGAAATAAATTTATTCATAGTCTTTCCTCAAAAATAATCTAAACATATTTTATATTATCTTAAGCTTTTTGTAAAGAAAATTGACAAAATATGCTAAATATTTTATAATTAAAGAGTAAATTAAATAAGGGGGAGTTTTTATGGGAATAGCTTCGTTAATATTAGGAATTATTTCATTATCAATGGGATGGATACCATTTATTTGTTTTATTATGTTTGCTTTAGCAATTGTTGGATTGATATTAGGTGCAGTAGATGTTGCTAAAAAGAGCAAAATTGAAGGAGGTAAAAAAGGTATTGGAATAGCAGGTTTGGTTATTAGTGCATTGGCAATTCCGGTAATAATTATTAGCTCTATAATTACTATAGGAGTGATATTTACCGTAATAAATGAACCTGAGTTATATAATGAAACATATGACGATTATGAATTAAATGAAGATTATTGGCAAGATTATTATAGAAACATTTTGCCAGATATAAGATTAAATGAGACTAATTCTATATAAGTTCTAACATATTAGTTAGAACTTTTTAATTGCTTTTCAAATATAAATATGCTAAAATATCATATATGTAAAAACGAGGAGAAAGAATATGCAGGATAGAAAAAAGTTTATTCGTAATTTTAGTATTATTGCACATATAGATCATGGCAAATCTACCTTAGCAGATAGGTTAATTGAAATGACAGGTGTATTATCTAAAAGAGAAATGGAAAATCAAGTTTTAGATAATATGGATATAGAAAGAGAACGTGGAATTACAATTAAGTCACAAGCTGTTAGGATGAAGTATCGTGCAAAAGACGGTAATGACTATGAACTTAATTTAATAGATACGCCCGGGCATGTGGATTTTAATTATGAGGTTTCTAGAAGCTTGGCAGCATGTGATGGGGCAGTTTTGGTAGTAGACAGCAGTCAAGGTGTTGAAGCACAGACTTTAGCAAATGTATATTTAGCAATTGATAATGATTTGGAAATTTTACCAGTTATAAATAAAATTGACTTACCAAATGCAAGACCAGAAGAAGTAAAAAAAGAAATTGAAGACATTATAGGAATACCAGCTCAAGATGCACCATGTATTTCTGCAAAGTCAGGCTTAAATGTAGATCAAGTATTAGAGAGAATAGTAACTGACTTACCAGCACCAACAGGAGACGAAACAGCTCCTCTTAAAGCTTTAATATTTGATTCTATTTATGATAATTATAAAGGTGCTATTGCTTATGTACGTATTAAAGACGGAACTGTCAAAGTCGGAGACGAAATGATTCTAATGTCTTCAGGCAAGAGTTTTACAATTACAGAAGTAGGGTATTTTGAACCGGGTAAATATGCGCCTAGCAATGATTTGAAGGCTGGAGAAGTTGGATATATTGCAGCAAGTATCAAAAGTCTACAAGATGTACGAGTTGGAGATACAATTACTTTAAAGGAAGGTCCTGCCCAAGAGCCATTACCTGGGTATAAAAAAGTAAACCCAATGGTGTACTGTGGAATTTATCCTATAGATGGAAGCGATTATGAAAATTTAAAAGTGGCATTAGAAAAATTAAAATTAAATGATGCCGCACTTGAATATGAACCAGAAACATCAGGAGCATTAGGTTCAGGGTTTAGATGTGGATTTTTAGGCTTATTACATTTAGAAATAATAGAAGAAAGATTGGATAGAGAATTTGACTTAAGTTTAATAACAACTTCTCCATCAGTTATATACAAAATACATAAAACAGATGGAACAGTATTAGATTTGTATAATCCATCTGATATGCCAACACCGAATGAAATAGACTATATGGAAGAACCAATGGTACAAGCAGAAATAATTACACCAAAAGAATATGTTGGTGGAATTATGGAAATATGCCAAAACAGACGTGGAACATATATTGATATGAAGTATTTAGATGCAACAAGAGTTAACTTAATTTATGAAATGCCTTTAAATGAAATTATATATGATTTCTTTGATACTCTAAAATCTAAGACAAAAGGTTATGCTTCATTTGATTATGAATTTAAAGAGTACAGAAGGTCAGACTTGGTAAAATTAGACATATGGGTAAATGGAGAAGGCGTGGATGCTTTATCATTTATAGTGCATAGAGATAGTAGTTATGAAAAAGGAAAGAAAATGGTAGAGAAACTTAAAGATGTTATACCAAGGCAATTATTTATAATTCCACTACAAGCTGTTATTGGAGGTAAAATCATAGCAAGAGAAACTATATCTGCAATGAGAAAAGATGTACTGGCTAAATGCTATGGCGGAGATATAACTAGAAAGAAGAAATTGCTAGAAAAGCAAAAACGTGGTAAAAAGAAAATGAGACAAATAGGTAATGTTGAAATCCCACAAGAAGCATTCTTGTCTGTCCTTAAATTAGATGAAGAGTAAATTAGTAAAAGATATTCAAAAAATACCAAATGTCTTTTAAATAGAATTACTAAATAAAAAAATAGGAGAGTATTTGATGGAAAACGAAGAATATAATGATCAAGTAGAAGGCAGAAATGCAGTATTAGAACTTTTAGAATCAGGCAGAGATATAAATAAAATATTAGTAGCTAATGGAGAAAAACACGGTTCAATACATAAAATATTGGCAATAGCTAAAGAAAGAAAAATAATTGTTACAGAAATGGAAAGAAACAAGCTAAACCAAATTGCACAAACTCCAAATAACCAAGGAGTCATTGCAATAGTACCACCTTATGATTACTGTGAAGTAGAAGATATTTTAGAAGAAGCAAAAAGAAAAAATGAAATGCCATTTATACTAATATTAGATGGAATAGAGGATCCACATAATTTGGGTTCTATTATTAGAACTGCAGAGACAGCTGGTGTTCATGGAATTATTATACCTAAAAGAAGAGCAGCTTCTGTGAATAGTACAGTAAGCAAAGTGTCTGCAGGTGCAGTAGAATATATGAAGATTGCCAGAGTTAATAATATAAATGAAACAATTAGATATTTAAAAGAACAAGATGTATGGATTTGTGGAACTGACATGGATACAAATACAATATATACAAAGCAAGATTATAAAATGCCAATAGCAATTGTTATTGGTAGTGAAGGATTTGGAATGAGCAGATTAGTAAAAGAAAACTGTGACTTTTTAGTAAAAATTCCAATGAAGGGCAAAATTACTTCATTAAATGCATCTGTCTCAGCTGGAATTATAATGTATGAAGTTGTTAAAAACAGAAATTAAATAAGGTGCATTTGAAAATGTATAATCATAATTTTATAAAAAACAAGATTAACAATAAAAAAATATTATAAATTCAAACGCGAAAAATGGCGAAAAATAAAGAAAAAATTAACTAGTAAAAAATTCTTTAAAAAATATTTAAAAAAATTTAAAAAATGTGTTGACTTTATAAAATTGCTGTGCTAAAATAGATATTGTCTTCAGCAAGAACATCTTGTTGAAGACTTAAAAAAGCACATTGAAAAGTAAATAACAAACCTTTGAGAAA
>FR889068.1 GCA_000435755.1 Clostridium sp. CAG:508 | reverse complement strand
CATTATTTTATCATAAAATCAACAAAAATATTCTGAAAATCAATAAATTCCTAAAGAAAAAAATGTCGAAAACTTACCAAAATTCGACAAAACTTCCTAGCTTTCGCTCTAGTAATAAACTGGAAAAAAATGTATAATAGGACAAGCAAAACAATTAAGGGAGGTACACATATGACAAGTGAATTTGATGAACTAGACAATTGCTTATATATTCAAATTACAGAAGAAATAGACCATCATTCCACACAAATAATAAGGAGGAAAATGGATAATGAAATTACGAGATTTATGCCTAGAAAAGTTGTGTTTGATTTTAGTAAGGTTTCTTTTATGGACAGTGCAGGAATAGGACTTTTAATAGGAAGATACAAACTAGCAAAAATGCTTGGAGGGGTTGCAGAAATAACAAATACAAGTAAATCAATTGAAAAAGTGTTAGAAATGAGTGGAATTACTAGAATAATTCCAATTATTCAAAACAGTAAAGTAAGTTAAGGAGGTACAAAATGAAAAGTAGGTATGATAATGAAATGGAGCTACAATTTGTAAGCAAATCAAGAAATGAAGCTTTTGCTCGTATTACAGTAGCAGCATTTGCTGCACAATTAGACCCTACAATTGAAGAATTGGCAGATATAAAAACTGCTGTATCAGAAGCTGTTACAAATTGCATAGTCCATGCTTATGAAGATACAGAAGGAATAGTAAAATTAAGAGCTACATTGTTAGATAATGTACTTGAAATAGAAATTTCTGATAATGGAAAAGGAATTGAAGATGTAGAGCTTGCAAGAAAGCCTTTATATACAACAAAAGGAAATCTTGAAAGGTCTGGAATGGGCTTTACAATAATGGAAAGCTTTATGGATGAAATAGAAATTCATTCAGTAGTTGGAATTGGAACAAAAGTGGTAATGAAGAAAAGAATAAAAAAAGAAGATAACGAAATAATAGAAGAAGAAAAAAATGCTCTAATCAATTAAGATAGGAGGCATTTTTTTATGCAAGAAGAATTTGATAATAAGATAGAAGACATTATAAAAGCACAGCAAGGTGACAAAGATGCTATGCAGTATTTAATTGATACTAATAAAGGGCTTATTTGGAGCATTATAAAACGTTTTCAAGACAGAGGATATGAACTAGAAGATTTATATCAAATAGGAGTAATGGGTTTTATAAAATGTGTAAAAAGGTTTGACAGCAACTTTGAGGTACGACTATCTACATATGCAGTTCCATATATTTTAGGTGAAGTTAAAAGGTACATTAGAGACAATGGACCTATAAGAATTAGTAGAAGCTTAAAAGAACTTGCAATAAAAGCCTTAGAAGCTAAAAATGAATATTATAGAAAAAAAGGACAAGAGATTAAAATAGAAGAGCTAGCTAATATGCTAGGAACATCAAAAGAAGAAGTTACCTTATCTTTAGAAGCTTTTCAACCAATTTGTTCGATAGATGAACAAATAGGAGATGAAGGAGAAGATGGGTTATGTTTGTTAGACAGAATG
This sequence comes from Clostridium sp. CAG:508, assembly GCA_000435755.1. Taxonomy (GTDB): domain Bacteria; phylum Bacillota; class Clostridia; order TANB77; family CAG-508; genus CAG-273. The sequence continues at coordinate 3,124 of FR889068.1, read as the reverse complement.
TCAAATCAAATTGATGAAGCAAATGTGTTAACAAACAAACTTTGTATACAACAAGCTATTAATAATTTGAAAGATAATGAAAAACAGGTAATTCTTTTGAGATACTATAAAGGAAAAACACAGACTGAAATTGCTAAAATTATGGGCATTACTCAAGTACAGGTTTCACGTATAGAAAAACGAGTGCTAGAAAATATGAAAGTAAAATTAGCAATTTAATAGAAAAGGAGAATAAATTGAAAAGATATTTAGCATATATTCTAATATTTTTAATACTGTGTTTTTCTATTCCGATAATATTTACTAGTAAAGCAAAGCCGACAATTTCAAACAATACAGAAAATAAAGAAGAACAGCAAACAGTGGCAGACTATGATTACAAGCAATACAACACTGTAAAGTTACTACATACATCAATAAATAAAATTGAAGAACTGGGTTTAGATGAATATTTATATGGAGTAGTAAGCAGTGAAATGCCTGCAAGTTTTGAAAAGGAAGCTTTAAAGGCCCAAGCTGTTGTTGCTAGAACATATACTTTATATAAAATCACAAATGGAGCGAAGAAACATGGAGATGCAAATATTTGTGATTCTTCAGCTTGTTGCCAAGCTTGGATTTCTAAAGAAAATAGATTAGCAAAATGGAAAGAAGAAAACAGAACCGAATATTGGAACAAAATTGTAAATGCAGTAAATGGAACCAAAGGTAAAATGATTACATATGAAGGCAAACCAATAAATGCCTTCTTTCACTCTAATAGTGGTGGATACACAGAAGCGCCTTTAAATGTATGGGGAGGAAGTGGATATCCGTATTTGCTATCAGTTGAAACAGCAGGTGAAGACGCATATAGCCAATACTCTTCAAAGGCTACTTTTACTAAAAAAGAATTTCAAGAGAAAATAAAAAAGGTTCACAGTAATTTCAAAATAGATTTTTCAAAAGAAGATTGTATAAAAATAAAAGAATATACAGAAGGCAATAGAGTAAAAACAGTACAAATAGGAAATTTAAAATTATCAGGAGTAGAAGTTAGAACTCTATTAGGCTTAAGATCTGCGAACTTCAAAGTAACAATTGAAAAAGATAATATTATATTTGAAGTAACTGGCTATGGACACGGCGTTGGAATGAGTCAAACTGGTGCAGATAGTTTGGCAAAGCAAGGTAAAAATTATGAAGAGATAATCCATCATTTTTACACAAATGTAAAAATCCAAGATATTTAACATTTTTTGTATAAATTTCTCAAACTTGTTAATAATGATACTAAAGAAAAATTAAGGAGGAATTATTTTATGAGAAGAGATTATAGAAGAGGAAGAGAAGATGGAATAGATACAAAAAAAGTGTTATATATCACAGGAACAGTGCTCGCTTTAGCGGTTATTGCATTTGTTATAACTTTTTTTGTTTATGGAAATACATTAAATAAAACCAATGAGCTTAGCAGAATAAACTCAAATACATTAGGAACTATTATACCTACAGAAGAAACAAGTACATCTTATGGAAAAACTGTAGACGAGATGCAGAATTCAACTGATAACACAGAAAAAGTAGCAGTCAACACAAGCATTATACCAAATGAAGAGAGCAACACAAAAAAAGAAGAAAGCAAAACTACAACTAAAAATACTGAGACTAAAACTGAAGCTAAACCAGAAGTAGTAAAAGATCCAGAATTTAAAATGCCAGTTTCAGGAGAGATAATGAAAGAATTTGCTGATAATAAATTAGTATATTCTAGCACTTTAGATGTTTGGACAACACATAATGGAATTGATATTTCAGCAGATAAGACAACAGTAGTAAAAGCATCAGCAGATGGAACTGTAAAATCTATAAAAAATGACCCTCGTTATGGAATAACAATTATTGTTGAGCATGTAAATGGATATAAAACAGTATATTCAAATCTTTTATCAACAGAATTTGTTGTAGAGGGGGAAAAGGTTAAACAAGGACAAAGCATTGGAACAGTAGGAAATTCTGCAGCATTTGAAGTTTCAGATGAACCACATCTCCATTTTGAAATATTAAAAAATAATGAACAACTAAATCCTGAATTATATTTTAAATAAAAAATTTTCAAAAAGGTATTTACAATATTCAACAAAAAATATATTATATAAGCATAATATATTTTAAGGAGGATGTGTAAATGAAAAGTGAGAAAAGCTGGATAACAACATTATTACTATGCTTATTCTTAGGAGGATTAGGAGTTCATAGATTCTATGCTGGAAAAATAGGTACAGGAATATTACAACTAATCACAGTAGGTGGATGCGGAATCTGGACTTTAATTGACCTTATCATGATTATAACAGGAAGCTTCACAGACAAAGATGGAAACCCAATCAAAAACGACTAAGATTATTTTATTTATTATTGCTAATATTATCCTTTTAACAGCTTTATATATAATACCAACTAATAGTTCACTATTAGAAAATTTATGTATATATAAACTAATACTAGGAAAAGAATGTTGGAATTGTGGAATGACTAGAGCATTTTTAGCAATGATTCATTTCGATTTAAATACGGCATTAAGTTATAATAATAAAGTGGTAATAGTGTTTCCAATGGCAATAGTAATATACCTAAATACATGGTATAAATACATTAAAAAAGGGCAAGAGCAAAATTAGTTTTAATTTTGCTCTTTTACTTTGGAAAAATATATGATAAAATTTATGAAGTATATTATAAAAATCAAGATGTCTTTAAATACTATTTCTTTAAAGACGCTAAAAATGAAACAGAATTTGATAACTACATAAAAAACATAAAGAAATTATCAATGTATAAAATAGAAGATACAGCTACATATGGAGATCAACTAATTACACTATTTACATGTGACTACCATGTAGAAGACGGCAGATTTGCAGTAGTAGCAAAAAAGATTAGTAATAGTGATGTTACTAGATAATGGTTTTTAATAGAAAAATTGTTTAAGTCTGCTAGTCTGTAATATTAATGTAAATTTGTTAAGTGATAATAAATCAAGTGTAAGTATATAGACACCGTTGAAAATATGCAAGAAAGAAACAAATGTCGAAAAAAGTCGACAGAAATTAAAGAAAAGTATTGAAAATAAAAAAATGTTATG
>FR889067.1:1220-2288 GCA_000435755.1 Clostridium sp. CAG:508 | reverse complement strand
AAAAGCCCCGCCTTAGCCGTAAGGTGAATGAAATTTTAAGGACCTGCTTACACAGGTGGGTATCTTGTTGAATGCTCCTGGGTTTCTTATAAATTCGTATAAGCCTACACGCCACATTCAAAGGCAGATTCCCGTTTAGAATTTGTTGGTTCTAAAATTCCAGTCTACACGCACTATGCAGGGAAAATTAATATCTTATTTATTTGTTATATATATATTACCACAAAGCTTATAAAATTACAATTACTTTTTTTACCAAAAAACTATTTATTTTTTTGCTTTTTTATGATATCTTAGTTTTATCAAAGTTTTGTGGAGTTTATATGAAATTTATGAAAAATAATAATGATTTTATAAAATTTTTAAAAACAAATTGGATAAAGCTTTTTTTAATTTTGTGTAGTTTAATTATAATAATTGCATTGTCTCTTTTTATTGTTCCCAACTGGTTAGGTAGAAATAAATTTACAGATGAGCTGTCTAACTTTGCTAACAAATCTTCCGTTTTTTCTTTATCAAAAATTTACTGTTATAGTAGTGCAAGTGGAATAAATAATACAGAAGGAAAAGCTATGTGGGATATAAATGTTAGTCAATATACAGATATTGCTTTAGGCCTAAGTATAAACAATGTTAATAATGATTTAACTAATAATTTAGCTAATTCTAATTTACAGGTAGTTGATACTTCGCCTAAGTATAGTATATCGAAAATTTATATTGATAATATAAGTTTTTCAAATAATAGTACAGGAACTTTAAGCTTAGGTTATATTCCTATTTTAAACTTTGGTTTAATATCTAATGACGAACTTACTAATCCTGAAAAACAGCAAAACAAGATTGATTTTAATATAGTTAATGATAAGGAAACCTTGCTTAATAACATACTACAAGAACCTAGTATAGATAAGAATCTGGTCTTGCCTATAACTCTTAGATATTTAAACTCAAATATTAAAACAAATCACACTATTACTAATATAGAAGAAAAATTAGCTTTTGATGGTAGTATATTAAAACGTGCTTCTATCCCTTTATCTTCTATTAAGAATGAAGTTACATTTA
>FR889067.1:0-1194 GCA_000435755.1 Clostridium sp. CAG:508 | reverse complement strand
ACATTTACTATTCATATTGTTACAAACTCAAGTGAAGAATATATATATCCAATACATTTACAAATACCTTTGCAAAATGAGGATAATAGTAAAAATATTTATGATGGAAGTTATTCTCAAGAGGTAGAATTTAATAATTGTTATTTCTACTAAAAAAGAGGCTTTTTTTATAGCCCCTTTTTTAGTATATTATTTCTCTTTTTAATAAGTTGTTTCTAATTTCTCCAATCCCTATAATATCATCGTTTACTTTTATCTGGTATAGCCCATCCGGCTTATTATTTGTTAGTTGTACTCCATTTAAAAATAAATTTAGTTTTCTCTCTTGTAATTCAGTAACTGGATAATTCTCAAAGAATTTTTGCATTGTTATTACATGCTCATTCCAAAATTTTTTATTGTCTTTATTTTCTTCTATATCTTCAATTGTTACTGCTTGTTCTAACTCAAACTGCCCCACTTGAATTCTATTAAGATCTTTCATATAGCCTATTGTTTCTAGTTTTTCTGCAATTGTCTCACATAATGTCCTAATATATGTACCCTTTGAACAATGTACTTTAAATTCAATTGTTTTGTCTTTTTCGTTTATGTTCAATAATTCAATACTATATATTTCTATTTCTCTTTTTGGTATTTCTACCTCCACACCTTTTCTTGCATATTCATATAGTTTTTTTCCATTTACTTTAATTGCTGAATACATTGGAGGAGTTTGTACTTGTTTTCCCTCTAATGTTTCTAGAGTTTGTTGTATTCTTGCTTTATCCCAAGTTGACTTATCAACACTTTTTTCTTCTATTATATTACCTTCACTGTCTAGTGTGTCTGTTTTTTGTCCTAACTGTATTGTAGCTATATAAGTTTTGTCATGATTTATTAAATATTTTGAAAGTTTAGTTCCTTGTCCTAATAGCAAAGGCAACACACCAGTAGCCATTGGATCTAATGTACCTGTATGTCCAACTTTTTCCTTACATATTTTTTTGACTTTTGCCACTACATCATGCGATGTATATTGTTTTGGCTTATTAACAATTAAAATTCCATTCATCTTTCTTCTGTTTCTCTTTCTTCTTCAAATTTTTGTGATAATTTTTTATCTAGTTCCCATTTCAGGGTACCATCATAAAACTCCCATGGAAATATTTTGGGATTTTTATTTTTAGCTCTTTCAATTATTTGTTTAATAGT
>FR889066.1 GCA_000435755.1 Clostridium sp. CAG:508 | reverse complement strand
ATTTCCTGACATGTCAAATATATTACAATATTTGTCATTATTTTTTCCTGTTGCTGTAAATTTACCAGTTGTTTCACTTTCATTATGACTTGCATAATCTGTTTTCCCTGAATATGTTTGTATGAATATTATTGCTGTATCCCATGCGTAACTATTTACTAAATCACTTGCATATACTAATTCATTATTTTCTTTTATTTCTCCATACATTTCTCTTGCCAATTTTGCTGCATTTGGTTGTGTTATATCTACTAATACTGTTTGGTTATATTTTGAAGTTATTTTTGATGCTGTTCCACTTGCTTCAAATCGTGCTATATAATATCCTCCATTTGCTAAGGTTGTTGATATGAATTCTGATAAATTTCTTGCTGTAGCATTTTGTGCTGTTGAATCTTTTACTGAATTTCCTTCTCTAAATGTACTTAATTCTTGATAGCAGTCACTTATCGTAACTGTCTGTGTACAATTTTCTACTGATGCTACTTGTGCTGGTGTTGTTGATTTTAGTGTTCCAGTATCACTATCAAATTCATATCTTCCAAGTGTTATTGTATTTGTTGTATTATCTTTGTTTTTTATTGTTCCTACTGGAACCCATACAAATTGATTTCCATCTGTTCCATTTTCTATTA